>JBIKXZ010000096.1:0-9096 GCA_044355525.1 Chthoniobacterales bacterium | reverse complement strand
GGATGCGCTTCGGCCGAGCGGCTGGTGCCGAGCACCTCCCACCCTTCGCGCAGGCAGTGCGAGACGAAGCTTGCCCCGGAAAACGAATTGCTACCAATGACGACGATGCGCTTGGGATTACTCATTGGGTACGGTCGATGTTGGAAGGTCGGGCATCATGGATTGCGGTGCAGATCCACCGCGAAAGCGGCCTTGTTCAAGGCGGAGGAGACGATACCAAAGCTCCTCTACGCGGTTGCGGTAGGTGCCGGAGTTGCGTTGCCAGCTGATGCCGACGGCGAGTTCGAGGTGGCGGCGCTCTGTTTCGGGGAGATCGGTGCGGGCTGACGATTCGGGAGCGACACCTTGGACCGGGGAGCCGAGTTTGACCAAGCGCTCCATGTGGCGGTCGCGGTCGGCAAGGGCTTCTTCGAGGATTTGCGCAATGGTCGCGGCGTTGGCGTAGATTTCTTGGTCGTCCAAGTTGACTTTCTCACGCTCGGTGCGGAAGGCGGACTGCAATTCGGCAAGACTTTCGGCGCTGTAGCCGGTGGCCCCGGTTTCGAGCGGGGCGAGGATCGGATCGATGAAAGGAATAAGGCGGCTACTGGGGGCTTCGCCACTTAGTTGGTAGGGCGCACTGCGTTCCTGCTGCAAATACCAGGCGAAACCGAGGACAGCGAGAACAAGGAGGGCCAGAACCCAGAGCCAGGCGGCGGTGTTGCGGTTGGGGGGCGCGGTGCGGAAGGGTTCGGCATTGCGGAGGTCATCGCGGTGGGAACTGCGGGAACTGCTGCGGCGACGGCGGCGGGAACTTTCTTCGCCGGACGACGGGGACGAACTCCGGCGACGGCGTCGGCGCGATGGCTCGGCTCCGGATGATTCGTGCGCTGGTTGGTTGAGGTCGTCGAAAATCACGGGGCAAATTCAAGCAAGCTGCCGCCCTTGGTCGCGGAGAGGACTCCCCGACCTGGCAGCCACGCGTTGGGTAAACGGCGCGATAAGTTTTTCAGTTTTTCCCGGCGGCGGAGCGACCCGAGAGCGGGTGCACTTTGCCGGGCACGACGCGGTTCAGCGTCACTTCGACCTCCCGCTGGGTGCCGAGCAGGTCGAGAAGGACGGCGACGCGCTCTTTGGCGGGCATGACGCGCGTGACGATGGCGCGCAGACCTTTGAACGGTCCATCCAAAACGGTGACTTCGTCCCCCGGCACGACTTCGGGGACGATTTCGATGACTTCGTTGTCGCGGACAAAATTGCGGAGCTCGGCGATGACATCGTCGGCCACCACGGCGGGCTGTCCGCCGAAGCCGACGATTTTGGTCACTCCCATGGACGACGCGACGAGACGGTAGTGCGTGCGGTAGGGAAACCGGCCGAAGATGTAGCCGGGAAAGAGAGCTTCCTCGAACCACTTCTTGCCGCTGACCGTGGCGCGCTGGAAGCGCAGCACGGGGCTGAACACCTCGAGTCCCGCTTGGGAGCGCAGGAATTGCGCGGCGAGCTTCTCGTGCTTGGTCTGCGTCTTGAGGCAGAACCAGAGAGGGTCGGTCGATTCGATGACGGGAAGGTTTTCCATGCGGGGACTACATTTTGAGGAAGGTGGAGACGAGGGGCACGAGGCGACGGGCCTTGTTGTGCCATGATTGCAGGCGTTCGACACGCCCGGAAAGACCGTCGGGGGCCTCGTTGTCCGGATCGTCGATCGCGGCGCGCAGGCGGTCGAGGCGACGGTCGGCATGTTCCATCTTGATGGCCAGCTGGTCGCGGAGAAACTCGCGAATCAGCGCCGGAAACTCGGTCTCGGCCTCGAAGTAGTCTTTGCGGTCGCCGGCGATGTGACTCAAGCGAACCGCCCCCACCCCGCGCAACATGCGCAAGCCCTGACTAGCCGATCCCTTGCTGATGCCGAGGAGGGCGACGAGGTCGTCGAGGGTCAGTTTGTCGCCGCGGGCAAAGAGGAGGCCGTAGATTTCCCCGACCGAGCGCGGCAGTGAGAGGTATTTGCCGATATGGACAAAAAACTCGAGGACCTCGCGCTCGGCGGAACCGAGTCGGGCGAGGCCGGCGACGGGTTGGGTCGCGGTGGAGGGCATGAACACTGAAGCTTACAACAGCCGGGGTGGAATTCAATGTTTGCTGAACGATTTGAACAATTCCGCGGCAGCTGCCCTGTGGTGCGTTGAAGTCGCCGGACAAGCTGTCTATGGTTGCCGCTTCATGGCGACCGAGGCGAAAGAGGCTCCAGCGTGGCACAAGCGCGAAGACTTGTTCATGGTGCCGCCGGGCGGGTGGCTTCTGGTGGCCACAGTTCTCCTCACGGTGGCCTTGGCCGGAGGCCGCCCGCTATGGGCGCAAGGCCTCGTCACGGTCGGCGTTGCGTTGCTCTGGTTGCTCTATCCGCCGAAATACAAGCCGCGCAAGGCGGCGGTCAGGATTTTGGCGTTGGTGGCACTGGCACCCTTGGCGGCGTATCTGCCGGCGGCATGGCTGGCCATGCCGGAATGGCGCACCGGGCTGGCGGAAGTGCCGTCCATCGCGGCGTCGTTTTTTGTCAGTCCGCAACCATGGATGACTTTCCATCGTTGGCTGCTCTGGGTGGTCGGTGTGTTGCTCGCGGGATGGTGCCTTTCGCAGAGTTGGGACCACTATCATCGCGACACGCTGGCCCGTATGTATACGGGCGCATTGGTCGGCATCGCGGCGGTCGCGATTTTCGGCTACGTGACCGGACTGAACCCTGCGCTGTGGGAAAGCACGGACGGATTCGGTCCGTTCATCAACCGCAACCAATGGGGGTCGGTGCTGGGTATGGGAGGCATCATGGCCATGGCCATCCTGCACCAGTCATTCCGTCACAGCCACAAGCGCGGGGTGATATTCTGGGGCATCGCGCTCGCCCTGCTGGCCGGCGCGGTGATCAGCAATCATTCGCGCGGCGGGTTGGTTGTTTTGGTCGTGGGCGGCTTCGCCTACTGGATGTTCTACGGGTTGGCCCGCAAGCAATACCGCTACGCGGCGATCGCGCTCTCCTTCATGCTGATATCGTTCGCGGCCTTCGCCGTGGGCGGCGGTGTTTTGCTGGAGCGCTTTGTCGGCACCTTCGAGGAGGGACTCTCGGGCGACCTGCGCGTGGAATTTTACCGCATGACCATGACCATGGTCCACGATGCGCCCGTCGCCGGGTTCGGGCTGGGAAATTTCTCCTTCGTCTTCCCCTTCTACCTCGACTACGAACCCATCGCCGGCTGGCGTCCGGTGCATCCGGATAATTCCTTCCTGCTGCTGGCCAGCGAAGGCGGCTGGTTGCTGGTCGCCGCGCTCATTGCGGCTTTCGGCGTCTTTTTCAAGCTCGGCTACGAAGCCCGGCGTGCCCGCCCCACCTCGATCCGCGCTGCCGCGCTGGCCTGCACGGTGCTGATGATCCTCAACACGTTTTTCGAGGTCAGCGCGCACCGTATCGGCGTTCTTTTCCCGGGGCTTTTTCTCGCGTCGCTCGCCTTGCCGCCCGCGGACGGCGAACGCATCCGCACTTACAAGCGGCGTCTCATGCGCCTCGGAGGTTTACTCCTGGCCGCGATCGGACTGGTCTGGATCGTCTCTGCTTTCAACTGGCCGCTTTTCCCGCGCATCCAAGGCACCTCGGTGTTGCGCGATCTGGCCGGGAAAGCGAACGAGGCCGGACGCAAAGAAGAGGCCATCGCGCTCCTCGGGGAGAGTACGCAGTTGCGTCCGTTCGACTGGGACGCGCACTGGGCGCTGGCGGCTTACCAACTCGAGGCAGGGCAACCAGATCAGGCGTGGAACCAGTTCCGCGCGGTCGATGCCCTGCTGCCGCATCTGCATTGGATGCTCGAGCAGGAAGGATACTTTTGGCTGCCGGTCAATCCGGCCCGCACGGTCTACGCGTGGAACCGCACCCTGCAACGCGCTCCCCGCGGCCAGCGTCCGGCCAAATATGCAGGCTTTCTCCGTCAGTCGAAAGCGCATCCCTCCGTGCAGGCGCTTTTGCTGCGGCTTTACGCCGAAGATCCGGAGATGGAATTCGTCCGCATCCGCGAGGCCGGTCCGGCGGGCGAGGTACGCCTCCCGCGCTACCTCGCCACGACCGAAAACCTCGCCCAGGCCCCCGACCACATGGTGGAGTCCGTCCTGCAATACATCCTCGAGCTCTCCCGCGGCGACGAAGTCCGCCGCATCGCGGAGGCCAGTCCCCGCGTGAAACGGCTCGGCTGGCGCGTGCTGGCGCGTCAGGCCGCGCAGCAGCAGAATTTGCAGGAAGCCCTCGAGCTGCATTTCCAGCACGGACCCAAGCCTGCCCTGCCCGCCCCGATCAGCCGGAGCGATCTGCGCAGCATCGAACGAGCCGCGGCGCTGGCGCCGATGGACATCGCCACCGCCATCGCCTACTATCAGGCACTGGAAAGTGCCCGGCGCCAAGACGACGCCTTCTGGCAATTGCGCCGCATCATGGAATTTCCCAACGCTCCGGCTTATATCTGGTATCTCGCCGCCCGCACCGCACACGAGCGTGGCATGCACGAGGACGCCTGGGGATTCCTCCAGACCTACGAACAGAAATCCAAACCATGACGGATGATCCCCGCTTCCACGACGAAGATCTGAGCGGTGAAGAGGTGCGGCAATTGCGCCGACGCCAATTGATCCGGCGTCTCCTCGTGGTGGGAATCCCCGTTGTCTTTGTCCTGGCCATCGCCACCGCCATCGCGGTGCCGCGCATCAAGGAATGGCGCGCCCGCCAATTCGCCGAACGCGCCGATGCCCTGCGCGCGGAGGGCAAGATCCAGGAGGCTTTCAATAACGCGGCCTCGGCCATTCAAATGCGCCCCGGCCTGGCCGAGGCGCGCCGGTCGTATGCCGCGGTTCTTTTGGCCGGCGGCAAGCAGGAGGGCGTCGTTGTGCTGCAGCAAATGGTCACCGACGGGGTGGCCGGTGACCAGGACCGCATCGACCTCGCCGAGGCCGCGCTGCGCTACAATGATCCGGTGACTGCCGAGCGGGAAGCCCTCCATCTCCTCCAGCAGGGAGACAACACGCCGCGGGCGCTCTTCATTCTCGCGCGCGTGCGACTCGCCCAGCAGAAGCTGCCGGATGCCCTGCAGGCCCTGCGCGAGAGCATCGAGGCCGGCGGAGGGGCCGACCCCTCGATCCTTCTCGCGCGCCTGCAAATGGCGGCGAACACCGACGAGTCGATCGCCGCCGCCCTCGACTTGCTGCGTCCTCTCGCCAAACAGCAGGATCAGGGCGGACTCGAGGCGCTTCTCGCTCTCGTCGCCTCGCCCGCCTTGAAAACGGAAGAAGGTCCCGGTTGGGTCGCCGCTTTGCGAGCGCACCCGGAGGCGACTGACGAGCAGAAACTCGCCGCTGCCAGTGCCGAAATCCAACTCGACCCGACCCAATACGCCGGGATCGTCCGCCGCACCGTTGAGGAATACCGCACCGGCCCGGTCGAAACCCGCGCGCAACTGGCCCGCTGGTTGAACCAGAACCGCGAATACGACGGTGTTCTCGATGTGGTCACAGCCGAAGAAGCCTCCACGCGCAGCGATCTTTTTCTCATCCGCCTCGACGCCATGGCCGGTCGCGGCGATTGGCCGGGCATCGCGGAACTGCTCAAAGGCGAGAGCATCCCGCTGCAGTCCGCCGTTGTCCTGCTCTACCGCGGCCGCGCGGCCCGCGAAACCGGCGACGCCGAAGCCTCCGCTTCGTTCTACCGCCGCGCCGTCATCGAGGCCGCTCGCACACCCGATGTCATGTGGTATGTCATAAACTACCTCCAGCGGGTCGGGGAAGACAAAGTGCTCGAACAGGAATTGGCGCGGCTGACCGAAAACCCGGCCACCGCCCGCCAGGCCTTCCAGGCCCTCGTGCCCATCGTGCAGAAACGTCAAGACGCCGAGGAACTCCACCAACTCTACGACCGCATGATCCGCCTGCTCCCCGCCGATCCGGTCGTGCAGAACGACCACCGTTACTTCGCGGCCCTGACCGGACGCCGCGCCGATGTGAGCGGAGCCCGCGAACTCGTCGAGCAACAACCGAAAATGCTCGCCTACCGCATAACTCTGGCTCTCGCGCATTTGAAGAACGGCCAACCCGAGGCGGCCATGAAAGTCTTCGACGGCATCACGCTCGACCCGGCGCAAATCCAACCCTACCAGCGCGCCGTGCTGGCCGCGGTCTTGGCCGCGAACAACCGCGAGGCGGAAGCCCGGCAACTCGCCCGCAGCGTCCCCGGTGACGTGGTCACCACGCAGGAGATCGCCCTCATCGCGCCTTGGCGCGACGCGCAGGATTAACCGGCGCTCTCGAAAAGTCCGCGCGCCAGTTCGTGCCGCGTGCCGCACCGCGGACAAGTCACCGTGATGTGCGTGTCCGCTCCAAAGACGCCGTCCAGGTCGTGGCGCAGAGCCGGCCCGACCGCAACGGCCACCCGTTCCGGCGAGCAACCGCAAAAGAAGCGGTAGGCGCGCTGCTCCATCGGCGGACGCGAATCGTCCTCGGCCAAGGACCGGATCTCGTCCGTCCCGACGGCGCCCAGCCACTCCGTATCGCAATCCGGTTGGCCCGCGAGCAAAGCGAATCGATCGCCACCGAGTTGGAAATACCGCGCCGGGCGCTGCTCGCTGCGCGCATAGTATTCCGCGCCGGTCGCGAGGATATCGGAATTGCCGACATCTATCACACTTCGCCGCCGCTCCGCTCCGGGGCACGAGACCTCCGCGTGCAGGACATTGCCGCCGGTCGAGCGGACGTTTTCGGTGAAAACCTGGCCGGTCACATGGCCCGTGGGATTTTCCGCCACGGCGAAAAGGTTCATTTTCTCCTCTTCGAGGTGCAAGGTCCACGCGCACGTTTCCGCGTGTGGACGCGCGGCCGCGTGCAGGGTCAGCGCAGCGAGGAGAAGTTTGAGCTTTTCGTCCGCGCCCCCGCCGAGGACCACTCCCGTTTGACCGAGGTGCAAATACACATCCATGAACACCGGTCCGAAATCCGCCGCGCAAAGAAGCGCATTGCGTCCGCGGACAAAGCGGCACACCACCACCGCCGATCCCTCGTCGAGAAATGCGCTCACGGGAGTTCCGCTGCACGCGGACGCGGACGCTCGTGGCTGCGCCACCAGCGCTCCGCCACCGCACCCCAGAGCGCGTTGATCAGCGAGTAAGCTCCGGCTCCCGCGACCAGTCCGGTCACCGCGCAGCCCAGCAAAAGCGGACCCGGAACTCCGGCCGCGAGATCGAGGAGCGTGTCCGTCCCGTCGGGAGCCTGTTGGCCGAGCAACCGCGCACCGAAGCGATATTGCCAGTAAAGGATGAGCGGCCAAGTGATCGGATTGGTGATCCAGACCACCGAAATCGCAGCCGGCACGTTGAAGCGGAAAAGATAAGCCGTGATGCCCGAGGGCAGCATTTGGAAAGGAATGGGCATCATCGCCCAAAAAAGGCCCGTCGCCGTTCCACGGGCCACGCCCTCGCGCGTGGGACGCCACAATTCGGGCGAAAATAGCCGGTCACCCAGCAAGCGATGCAGCCACGTGCCGCGAACATGACGCTGGCGCGGCACTTTTTTCAGCCACGGACGGATCCGCGACCGGCGCAGGCGCATCATGCTCATGAATCGCGAGTGACCCCGGCGGGCGCGTTTTCGGGGCTTGCAAAGCCTTGGCAGTCGTTTACAACGCGCATGTCATGAAAAAAATCGAGGCCATCATTAAACCTTTCAAGATGGAGCATGTCAAAGAGGCGCTGGCCGAAATCGGCATCGAGGGCATGACCGTCACGGAAGTCAAAGGCTTCGGACGCCAGAAAGGCCACACTGAGATCTACCGTGGCAGCGAATACACCGTCGACTTCCTGCCCAAAGTGAAAGTCGAGATTGTCGTTTCCGACGACAATGTGGCCAAAGCGACGCAGGCCATCGTCAAATCGGCCAAGACCGGCAAGATCGGTGACGGCAAAGTTTTCGTCCTTCCCATCGAGGAAGCCATCCGCATCCGCACCGACGAGACCGGCGACGCCGCGGTCTGATTCATCGTCGCGCGCGGCCTCCGGGAATCCGTCCACGTGGATTATTTCCAAGCGCTCGTCCTCGGACTCGTCGAGGGATTGACCGAATACCTTCCGGTCAGTTCGACCGGCCACCTGTTGCTCGCCCAGCGCCTGATGGGCATCGAGTCGAGCACCGCAGCCGACGCCTTCGCCATTTCCATCCAAGGCGGTGCGATCCTCGCCGTGCTCGGTCTTTACCGCGCGCGCGTCGCGCAGATGACCATGGGATTATTCGGTCGCAACGAAACCGGACGCCACCTGCTCATCAATCTCGTCTCCGCGTTCGTCCCCGCCGCGGTGCTCGGGCTGCTTCTCGAGAAGCCGATCAAGAAATACCTTTTCGGCGGCGATGAATGGGGCATGTGGCCGGTGGTCGCCGCGTGGTTCGTCGGCGGCCTCGCCATCCTTGCGGTATCGTTCGCTCGCCGCCGCCGCGGCGCCTCGCCCTCGACCGGACTCGACCTGGACCAACTCACCATCCGCATGGCGCTGATCGTCGGCTTCGCCCAATGCATCGCCATGTGGCCCGGGGTGAGCCGCAGCCTCATCACCATCGTCGGCGGCGTGCTTGTCGGTCTGTCTCTGCCCGCCGCGGTGGAACTCAGCTTTCTCCTCGGCGTCATCACCCTGACGGCGGCCACGGCTTATGACGCCTTCAAGCACGGACCCGAGATGCTGGCCACCTATGGAGTGGTGCCGCTGCTCATCGGATTTGTCTCCGCTTGGATCTCCGCCGTGCTCGCCGTGAAATGGATGGTCGGCTACCTGAAGTCACACGGCATGGAAATTTTCGGATGGTATCGCGTGGTACTCGCCATCGCCGTGGCCATCTGGCTCCTCTGGCCGGCCGTGGCCCCGGTTCCCGCGCCGACGCGCTGACATGGACCCGATCGCGCCCGATCTGCAGTCCGTCATTCTCTGCGAAGACGTGCGCACGGAAGTGAGCGGAGCGCAGACGCTGGTCGGCGTCATTGGTGCCATCCCCGCACCGCAAGTGCCCATCGGTTTTTTCAAACTGTGTCTTTGGACCCGCTGGTGCGGCGGCATC
>JBIKXZ010000128.1:0-6705 GCA_044355525.1 Chthoniobacterales bacterium | reverse complement strand
TGGAAGGAGGCGGCATGAGCGCGACGGCCCCCGCCATCATGGGCAAGGATTTGCTCTCCAGTTGCGTGCACTGCGGATTTTGTCTCGAGGTGTGCCCGACGTATCAGCTCACGGGTGACGAGAACAACTCGCCCCGCGGTCGCCTGCGCCTTTGGCGCGAAGAGGCGGAGGGAAAGATTCCGCAGGACAAGTGGACGGATTTTTACACCAGCGAGTGCGTCGGTTGCCTTGCTTGCGAACCGGCATGTCCGGCCAACGTGCCCTACGGGCACATCCTGGAAGAAACCCGCCACGCCCATGTGGCGGGACGGCGGTGGCTGCCGAAGCCCGAACTGCGACTGGCTGCGGCGGCGGTGGCCCGGACGAAATTTTTCGACACCGCCTTGCTTCCCGCCCGCGCCTTGCGCTCGCTTGGCCTGCTGCCGCATCCGCTGGTCTTTCCCGGCGTCACCCCGGTTTTTCAATCCACGGCCGCCTATGCCAAAGAGTTGATGGAGCGGCACCGTCCCACCGGCCCGCGTGTGGCGCTGCTCACCGGATGCCTGATGGAGGCGCTTTTCCGCGAAATCAACTTCGCCACCGTGCGCGTGCTCGTCGCCAACAATGTTCAGGTGGTCGTGCCCGGGGGACAGGGATGTTGCGGCGCTTTCCAGGAGCACACCGGGATCGACGGCGTGGAAAAGCTGCGCGAGGTCAACCGCCGGGCTTTCCACGACCTCGGCGTCGATTGCGCCGTGGCCAATTCGGCGGGCTGCGGACTCTCTCTGCGCAAAACGCTGGAAGGGGAGTTGCCGGTGCGCGATGTGCTCGGATTTTTGGGGGAGATCGGCGTCAAGGCCCGCGAACCTCGGGGGGGGAATGCGCGGGTCTATGTCGATCTCCCCTGCCATTTGGTTCACGGACAACGCAGCACCATCCCGGAATCCGTGCTCGACGCCACCGGCTACCGCTGGGAGTTCGCGCCTTGCGCCAAGGACTGCTGCGGGTCGGGCGGCATTTACAACATCCAGAAAAAAGAGAACGCCCGGGAAATCCTCGCCAAGAAATCCGCCTTTCTCAACGAGGCCGAAGGCGACCCCGTCATCCTCGCGACCTCGAATCACGTCTGCATGATGCAGTGGAATTCCGCGCGCTGGGGCGGCATGGTCCGCAAACCTTTCGACGTCCGCCACGTGATCCAGTTGCTCGATCCAGGCAACCAGAGTCATGTGCCCTCAAACCGTGGTCGGTTTGGCGTGAAAGAGCGAAGGCCCAATTCCCGGCAATAAACCCCGCATCATGAAACAATCGAGTATGCCAACACCCCGAACATGGGACACGGAAACCGGCACCATCCGCGTTTTGCCCGGACGCTGCCGCTTGCTCGATATGACAATCGGAGGGCACTCCTCGCTGTGGTCGCCGGAACCCCCGCCCTTTGCTTGGTGTCTGGGCGGCGAGCGTCTTTGGTTCGGACCCGAGGCGGATTGGTTTTGGCAACGACTCGGAAGCCCGGACTTTGCCCACTACAAGGGTCCCGCGGCGCTCGATCCGGACCTTTGGACGGTCGAAGAGGAACGGGGAGGCTTCTTCCGGGCGAGCCTGCAAGCCACCCTTCGCTCCGCCCACCGGGATGCCTTCGTGTCGCTGCGCGTCGAGCGTTCGATGGAGTTGCTCGATCCGGTTATGATGGCCGGCACGGGCGGCGGGCTCGGGCTGCTCACCACCACTGCCGTGGAAATTCTCGATGGCACTCCGGGACAGCCCGTCGATTTCTGGTCGTTGCTACAGGTCCCTCAGGGGGGGCGGATGATCATTCCAACGGTTGGCCCGGGCGCGCCGCGGGACTATTTCAACCCGACCCCTCCCGGCGAGGTCACTGTGCATCCGACTTACACGGAGATTGCCATGCGAGGCACCGCCGCCTTCAAACTCGGCATCGCACCGTCCCAGGCCGCAGGCCGCCTGGCCTATGCTCGCCCCGTGGACGGCGGCCATTTGGTTCTGGCCAGATCCTGCCCGGTCGATCCCGGTTTGCGCTATTGCGATGCCCCGCTCCACGCCCTCGACACGCAAGGAGACGTCTTTCAGTTCTATTGCGATGATGGCGGCTTCGGTCCTTTCGGCGAGCTGGAGCACCGCACTCCCGCCATTTTTTGCGGCACCGGCCCGCAGTGCCTTTCGGAGACCGCCACCACCCGGGTGATGCTGCTGGAGGATGCCGCTTACGACGAATGGCGAATGAAATTCATTGGAGAATGACAAACAGCCGGCACCGCTAAAGAAATGAAACACAAAGCAGCACCTCTTTGCCCCAGCGTCGTGGCGGCGCACGGCGAGGGTCCAGTGTGGGACGAGGCCTCGGGGCGCTTGTTCTGGGTGGACTTGACTGGGGGCAAGCTGCACGCCCTCGACCCGGCCGAGGGAACAGTCGAGACACGGATTTTCCCCGAGCCGGTGTGCGCTGTTGCGCCTTTTGCCAACGGGCGTCTGCTTGTCGCGTTCGCGAAGAGGATCGCGTGGGTCGATTGGTCGAGCGGCGCGGTCACGGCCACGGTCTGCGAGGTGGAGCCGCAAAAGCCCGGCAACCGTTGCAACGATGGAAAACTCGACCCCGCGGGACGGTTCTGGATCGGCACCATGTCTGCCGACGGCTCGGTGCCCGGGGCGGGTGCGCTCTACCGGCTGGACGGCGAGCGGTTGGTGCCGGTGCTCGAGGGCTTGACCATTGCCAACGGGATGGGATGGACGGCCGATGCCCGCACCATGTTTTTCATCGACTCGCCCACGCGGGAGGTCTGGGCTTTCGACTTCGACCCGGCAGATTCCACCATCACCAACCGCCGGACGGTGGTTCGCGTGCCGGAGGATCTCGGATTTCCCGACGGTATGTGCGTGGCGCCCGACGACACGATCTGGGTGGCGCACTGGGGTGCGGGCTGTGTTTGCCGCTGGGATCCGCGAACCGGAGCCATGCTGGAGAAAATTGCGACCGACTGTCCTCACACCTCATCGTGCTGTCTTGGTCCCGGCGCGGCACTCTTCATCACGACCTCGCGGCTCGGTTTGGACGAACCATCGCTGGCCGCCGCCCCTCTTTCCGGAACCCTCTTGACCCACTCCCCATGAACATCAATCAACGCACCCTCTACCTCCTGCGCATCAGTTTGGTCGCCACTCTCGGCGGTTTTCTCTTCGGCTATGACACAGCGGTGATTTCCGGCACCGTCGATTTTCTGCAGGAACGCTTCGCCATCGGTAACATGATGCTGGGGCTGGTGGTCTCCAGCGCCATTGCCGGGTGCATGCTCGGCGCGGCTTTCGCCGGCAGCCTGAGTGACCGCTTCGGCCGCAGGGTCGCCTTTGCCGTGGCGGCTCTCTGCTTCCTCGCCTCCGCCATCGGCACTGCCTTGCCGCGCACGGTTGAGGAGTTGATCGTTTTTCGCCTGCTCGGCGGTATCGGCGTCGGCATTGCCGCCGTCGTCTCCCCGATGTATATCGCCGAAGTTTCGCCAGAAAAGATCCGCGGCCGTCTGGTCTCACTGAACCAGATTGCCATCCTCTCCGGCATGGTCGTGATCTATAGCATCAATTCGTTCATCGCCGGACGTTTCGACCACGATTGGAACGTCCTCTATGGTTGGCGGTGGATGTTCGGTTCCGAAGCGGTCCCGGCCCTGCTCTTTTTCCTGCTGGTCCTGGCCATCCCCGAAAGCCCGCGCTGGCTGTTGAAGGCGGGACGGGAGGATGACTGCCTGCGGGTCTTGGGCAAGATCAACGATCCGGCGCGGGCCCGGCAGATCCGCGAGGAGATCCGCGAAGCCTTGCGCCAGGAAGAGGGGGGGTGGCACGAGGTTTTCGGCCCCGTCTACCGCCCGGTGCTCGTGCTGGGAACGCTCCTGGCCATCATCCAGCACGGCACCGGCATCAACGCCGTCATGTATTACGCGCCACGCATCTTCACCCATGCCGGGGTCGAGAACTCTTCGGCTATCGGACACATGGTGATGATTTCTTTGATCATGCTCTTCTTCACGGCGGTCGGGCTTTTGCTGGTGGACAAAGTCGGACGCAAGCCCTTGTTGCTCATCTCGACCGCGGGTATGGCGGTCTCTCTGGTCGCGCTGTTCTTTGATTACTCGACTACCGGCGAGAACGCCTTCCAGGAATATCGCGTGCTTTTCTGGGTGATCGCCTACGTCGCAAGTTTCTCGGTCGCGATGGGCCCGATCGTGTGGGTTCTCATTTCGGAAATCTTTCCCAACCGGGTGCGCGGACGCTGTGCCTCAGTGGCGGTCTTTTTCATGTGGTCGGCCAGCCTGCTCATTTCGCAGTTCTTCCCCAGCCTGCTCGCCTCGATCGGAGAGGGAGTATTCCTGCTCTTTGGTGTCCTCAGTTTGATTTCGCTGGTCTATATCTGGTGGGCTGTTCCCGAGACCAAGGGCCAGACGCTGGAACAAATCGAACAGGGGTGGATCGACCGCGCCAAGTTGCGCCATCCCACCACGGAACAACAACCGTTGCCATGAAAGCCATACGCATTCACGGACCCCGCGATGCCCGCTACGAGGACATCCCCGATCCCCAGCCCGGCCCGGATGATGTCTTGGTCAAGGTCAAGGCTGTCGCCATCTGCGGCACAGATGTCGAACTGTTCGAAGGAACCATGTTCTACCTCACCTCCGGGATGACCAAGTATCCTTTCGTTCCCGGCCATGAATGGAGTGGTGAGGTGGTCGAGGCCGGCGCCAACGCCCGGGCCGACTTCCAACCCGGCGATGCCGTGGTCGGCGAGTGTTCGATCGGTTGCCGCCAGTGCAAACGCTGCTTAGCCGGCCGCTACAACCTGTGCGCCAACCGCCGCGAAACCGGATTACTCGGACAACAGGGCGGCATGGCCGAATACATAAGTTTCCCGCGCTTCTTTCTCCACAAGGTCGAGGGATTGCCCTACGAGCAAGCTGCTTTCATCGAACCCACCGGAATTGCCGTGAACCCCGCACGGAAAACGCGCATCTCCCCGGCCGACCGTGTGGCGGTCATGGGGCCCGGCCCGATCGGGCTCTTTGCCGTGCAGGTGGCGCGTGCGTATGGTGCGAAGCAGGTCATTCTTGTCGGCGACAGCGAATCCCGCTTGCAGGCGGGACTGGATCTGGGTGCTGGTGCGGCCCTCGACTACCGCAAAGGGGATTTAGGCAGCCAGGTGCGGGATTTGACGGACGGTGACATGGTCGATGTTGTGATCGAAGCGGTCGGGCGAAAATCGGTCTGGCCGTTGATTGCTTCCATTGTCGCACCCGGCGCACGCGTTGCCATGACCGGTTTGTTCGCGGGCGACATCTGCGATGTCAATTTTGACCCTCTCGTCGTTCAGGAAGTCTCGGTCCTCGGGTCGCTCGGCGCGCCGGGCATGTGGCCGGAGTGCATTTCCCTGCACCGGAGGGGGCTGGTGCGCACGGACCGAATCGTCACTCACAGGCTCTCCCTCGCCGACTTCGCCGAGGCCATCGAAATCTCCCGCACCCGCCGCAACGGCGCGATCAAGGTTTTACTCACTCCGTGAAAGCACCGATGAAGCGTTTCGAGGGCAAGTTGGCCGCGGTGACAGGCGCCGGTTCAGGCATCGGCCGCGCCATCGCGCAGCGTCTGGCTTCGGAAGGGGCCGAGGTTGCGGTGATGGATGTTTCTGCCGACGCGGGACAGGAGACGCTGCGCCTGATCGAGGCGGACGGGGGACGTGCCCGGGTTCTGGTCTTTGATGTCGGAGACACGGATGCCGTGCGGGTCGCTTTCGCCCAGTTGCCTCGACTCGATGTGCTGGTCAACAACGCCGGCATCGCACATGTGGGCCATCTTCTCCAAACGCAACCCGAGGACCTCGACCGGCTCTACCGCATCAATGTCCGCGGAGTTTACCATTGCCTGCACGCCGGGGTCCCCCTGATGGAGAAAAACGGCGGCGGCAGCATCGTCAACATGGCTTCGATCGCCGCGAAGCTCGCTCTCGCCGATCGTTTCGCCTACAGCATGACCAAGGGCGCGGTGCTGGCCATGACGCTGTCGGTCGCGAAGGACTTCGTGGGTCGAGGCATCCGCTGCAACTGTGTCTGCCCGGCCCGTGTGCACACACCTTTTGTCGATGGGTTCCTCGCCAAGAACTACCCGGGGAAGGAAGCGGAGATGTTCGCAAAGTTGGCCGCCGGTCAGCCGATCGGCCGCATGGGCCGTCCCGAGGAAGTCGCCGCCCTCGTTGCTTTTCTCGCCTCGGATGAAGCTGCATTCATCACAGGATCGTCTTATGACATCGATGGCGGTTTCACCCTGTTGCGATAGAGGCGAACAATCTGCATATGGAAACCTCCTCCACCACCGCATACACCTTCCATCGGTCCCTGCATGGTATCCGGGCTTCTTGATAGCAACGTCAACCCATGGCAATCGACAGATTAACCGACCTTATGACACATACACCCGAATCTGATTCATCTGGATGGTCCGGACAATGCGCCGTGATCACCGGTGGAGCCGATGGGCTCGGCTTGGCCGTGGCCCAGCGCCTCGCTTCCCGCGGGGTCCGGCTCGTGCTTCTCGATGCCAACGCCGCGGCGCTGGAGCGCGCCGCGGCCTCTCTTGGCGCGGAGACTATCGTGGCGCTGGCCGATGTCACCGACTCCCTTGCGGTGAAGAGTGTCGTGGATGAGGTAGCGGCCAAGACTGGGCGCCTCG
>JBIKXZ010000127.1:0-6773 GCA_044355525.1 Chthoniobacterales bacterium | reverse complement strand
CCACCCCAGGTCCGCTTGGTCCGACGCTGGAAGACGGACAGTTCCAGATCCTGGGGGCCGATACGTCTCTTGAGCCCGCTGTCATGATGACGGCGCAAGATGCCTTTTCACATGAAGGGCTTCTGGTTCGCGTTACCGGCAGGCTGATCGAAACCCAGACCGACGTGACTCCCGCGCGGTTGCTCCTAAAAGACGGCGACTTGCTTTTCGCCGCCGAATTTAGCGGGAGTATTCCCCGTGATGCGCTCCCCGCCGCGCCGGGAGCCATCGTCACGGTCACTGGGATCGCGGAAGGAGCGGTCGGCTCGGCTCAGCAGGAAGAGGGCTACTTGAAGCCCCGCGATCTTTTGATTCATCTGCGCAGTCCGGCCGACGTGCAGGTGGTTCAGCCGGCGCCGTGGTGGACGCCTTTGCGCTTGGCCGTCGCGCTGGCCGCGACCGGATCGGCCTTGGTGACCGTCTTGTTTTTTGCCGGCGTGCTGACCCGCAAAAACAAGAGCCTTGTCGCCGCCGAGTCCGAACTTGTGGCGGCTCGGGATGCGTTGGCCAAGCGGGTGGAAACCCGGACCGACCAACTGCATGCCCAGCTCAGCGCGCGCCGTAGCGAACTTAGCGAATACGCCGCCGTGACCGCCGAGCGTAATCGTCTGGCCCGCGACCTGCACGACTCGCTCGAGCAAACCCTCGCCGGGGCCGCTTTGCGCATGGATGCCGCCAACGACCTACTGCCGCATCCGGAAGCCGCCGAAGCGGAGCCCGTGCGGCGGCAGATGGAAAAGGCGGCCGAGTTGCTGCGTTTGGGGCAGACCGAGGTTCGCCGCACCGTTTGGGGGCTGCGCAGTCTGGCCCTCGAGAAGCACACCTTGGCGGAAGCCCTCCGTGATTCCGTCCGGTTGCTCACCGAGGATACCGGCATCGCCACCACGATGGACCTCTGCGAGGGCGAGACTGGACTTTCCCACGAGCAAGAATACGAACTTCTCCACATTGCGCAGGAGGCAGTGGCCAACGTGCTCAAGCACGCCCACGCCACTGCCTTGGAAGTCACGCTGCGGCGCAAGGACGGGGAGATCGTCCTGACGGTAAAAGACAACGGCCACGGCTTCGACACTTCTTCGGTCCCCGTAGCGAACGGTCGGCCCCACTACGGGCAGCAAGACATGCGCGAGAGGGCCCAGCTGCTCGGCGCTTTGCTGGCCGTGAGGTCCGAAGTAGGCGGCGGTTCCTGCGTCGAGGTTCTCCTGCCGCAGGCAACTTGAAAGACGCACCTTGCCCATGATCCGCATTCTTATCGCCGACGATCACGAACTCTTTCGCGAGGGTTTGCGGGCAGTGCTTGATCTGCGCCCGGACTTTGAAATCGTGGCCGAGGCCTCCACAGTGGCACAGACCGTCACTGCACACGCCAAGTATCAACCGGACCTGACCTTACTGGATCTGCAAATGCCCGATGGAACGGGTATCGATGCCTTGAAGACCATCCGCCAGACTCGGCCCGACGCACGCGTGCTCATGCTGACCACCTATGACGGGGATGAGGATATCCACCGTGCCATGGCGGCCGGAGCAAGCGGTTACCTGTTGAAAAGCGTTCCCGGCAAACAATTGGAAGCCGCGATCCGCGCGGTGGTCGAGGGGCGCCAGTATTTGCCGCCTGCAGTAGCCGAACGGCTCGCCGAGCGGGATGCTTTCCAAACGCTCACCCCACGCGAGTTGGAGATTCTCGCGGTCATCGCCCGCGGACTCTCCAACAAAGACATCGCCCGTGTCCTCTCCGCCAGCGAATTCACGGTTAAGGCGCATGTCCGCAACATTCTGGCCAAGCTCGGCGTTGAAACGCGCACCGAGGCGGCGATTCTCGGCGTCCAGCGCGGCTTGGTGCAGATTTGACAGCCACGGAAGCGCTCATCGTTATTTTATGTTCAGAACCATCATCACCATATCGGCCGTCGTGCTCGCCACGGCGGGGTCATTGTTTTCACAAAGCCTGCAGAACGGCGACTTCCGCTATCCGTCCGACAACCCGGAGATTCCAGAAGGTTGGACAACCTTCGGCGACTGTTTTTTCCGGGAGACGGGCTGGACACCACAGCCCCCGTCGGGGGCAATGATGGGTTACCATCATTACCGCGTAAGCGGGAACAACAACTCCGGCATGCATCAGGATGTCAGCGGTGTGAAGGCCGGTCAGAAGGTGCGGTTTTCCGTGCTCATGATGGTGGACAAGCACAACGAGGACTCGCAGCGCCCCTACTGCGTCGAACTCATCCTCGAGGGTACCAAGGACGGACAGCAGCAAACGGTGGCAAGCAAGGAAGTGGTCCTCGAGGAATTCCCCACCGATGACGAGTGGCATGAGGTTTTTGTCGAGGGTACCCTGCCGGTGGATAACCTGCGCGTCATTGTCTCGGTCACCCCGTCGCCCTCGGGGCCGAGGCAGTCGGCGGTGAAATTCAGCGAGGCGAATCTCGCGGTGCTGGATTGAGATCCCTTCGGCCTGGGCGAATTGCCGGCTAGTGACGCGGTTCGCGGTGCAGAGAAGCCATACCTCCGCCGTCTTCCTGCTTGGGACACGAGACTGCTGGCTCAACGAGAGTGAGCCATGCCCGGGACCCGGCGCTTTGGCGGGTGGCCAGGATAAAGCCGCAGCAGCTTGGGAAGCATCAGTCATCACCTCGCCGCTTCGGGAGCGGTTTTACGACCTCGCAGAGCAGCGGGCGCGGTGGGTCAGGGGTGTTGGTGGTGCCGGGGTCGGTGCGGTGCCGCTAGATATTTTGGCGGCCTATTTTTTGATACTTTTTGATACAGATTTGTAGGCACAACGGGGTATAAACAATCCGTGAAATCTGCTGCAATAAATCCTCGGGAAGCCGCATGAATACTGCATCTACAGAGCTTTCGAGGCGCTGAAAGAAAAAGTGCTCGGGGGGGGACTTGAACCCCCATGCCTTGCGGCATACGCCCCTCAAACGTACGTGTCTGCCATTTCACCACCCGAGCGTGCTTTGCAGCATAGCGGGGTCGGGGCGCGGCGCAAGTTTTTCGCAGTATCCGGCTGGACTCTGTCGGATAAGAGGAGCAATTTTGACCTCCCCGCAAATGAACAACGCCCTGGAATTCACGCTCAACGGCGAGGCGGTCCGCCTGATTGGCGTCGATCCCAACACGCCGCTGCTCGACTGGCTGCGGGCCTCGGGCCGAACCGGATCTAAAGAGGGCTGCGCGGAAGGCGATTGCGGAGCGTGCTCGGTGGCCATGATCGACGCCGATGCGGACGGCAAGCCGGTCTGGCGGTCTTTCAACAGCTGTCTGACTCCGCTCGCGCTTCTGCACGGACGCGAGCTGGTCACGGTGGAAGGACTCGGCAACGGGCATCTTCATCCGGTCCAGCAATGCATGGTGGCCAATCACGGGTCGCAATGCGGCTACTGCACGCCGGGGATCATCATGTCCATGTTCGAGGGCTACTACCGTAAGGATCTCGATCGCGAGTGGAAACTGAACGACCAGCTTTGCGGGAATCTTTGCCGCTGCACGGGATACCGTCCGATCCGGCAGGCCGCGCTCGAGGCATGGACCGCGGCGGACAACGCGGCGCGCGACGAATTCGGCCAACGATTGAAGAAGGCGAAGGCGGCTCCCGTGGCGGCCGAATACGAAGGGGCTGACGCCAAGTTTTTCCGTCCGGGTTCGCTCAACGAACTCTTCCGCTTGCGCAAGAAGCATCCCGAGGCGCACCTCATCGCGGGAGCGACCGAGCTCGGACTCGAGATCAGCAAGCGCTTCAAAAAGTTCCCTGCCTTCATTTCTCTCGAGTCGATTCCGGAGCTGCGCAAGATTTCCAAAAAGAACGGCCAGTGGCGCATTGGTGGTGCCGTGACGCTCACGCAACTGGGTGATGCCATTGCGGAGGATTTTCCGATGTGGGCCAAGATGCTCTGGGTCTTCGGCTCGCGTCAGATCCGCAACCGCGCCACGCTAGGAGGCAACTTGGTGACAGCTTCGCCCATCGGTGATTCCGCTCCGGTGCTGCTCGCGCTCGATGCCGAAGTTGTCATCGCTTCGCCGCGAGGCAAACGAACTGTGCCGATCGCCGACTTCTTTGTCAGCTACCGCCAGACAGCGATGAAGCCGGATGAAATCCTGCTCGAGGTTGTGGTCGATGCCGACAAGCCGGTGAAGGGGACGACGCGCAAGCGCGAATGGTTCAAAGTTTCCAAGCGGCGCGAGATGGACATCAGCACGGTGTCGGCTGCCTTCAATATCGAGACGGACAAAAGGAACATCGTGACCAAGGCGCGCCTGGCCTTTGGCGGCGTCGCACCCACGCCTGCCCGCGCGTTCAAAACGGAAAGTTTTCTCCTCGGCAAGGTCTGGAGCGATGAAACCGTTCAGGGCGCCTGTGCGGTGCTAAGCAAGGAATTCAAACCGATCAGCGACGCGCGCGGCAGCGCCGACTATCGCGCTGCTCTCATTGTCAGCCTGCTGGAGAAGTTTTACCGCGAGCCAGTTTGGCAGGAAGACGCTGCTCCGCTACCCGAGCCGATCGTTCCGGCGGATCGTGCGCTGCCGCACGAAAGCGGACACAAACATGTCAACGGGGAGGCGGTTTACACGGACGACATCGCTCTACGCGGCGGCCGGGCCGTTGAAGTCTGGCCGGTGCATTCACCCCATGCGCACGCGAGGATCAAAAAGCGCGATGTGTCCGCAGCCCGCAAGATGCCCGGAATCCACGCGGTTCTCATCGCCGAGGATGTTCCGGGACTCAACGATGTCGGTGCGGTGCGCAAAGACGAGGAACTTCTCGCCGACAAAGTTGCGCAATTCCACGGACACATCGTAGCTGTGGTGGTTGGTGAAACGGCAGATCAATGCCGTGCCGCGGCGGAGAAGATCAAAGTCGACTACGAACCGATCGACCCGATCTTGACCATCGAGCAGGGCATCGCGAAACAAAGTTTTCATAGCGAGCCGAACTTCATGCGCCGCGGCGACGTCGATGCGGTGTTGGCGAAGGCCCCGCACCTTATGGAGGGGACCTTTTCCTTCGGTGGTCAGGACCATTTCTATCTCGAGATGCAGGCGGCCTATGCCGAACCTGGCGAAGACGGCACGATTCATGTGACCAGCTCCACCCAGCATCCGACCGAGGTGCAGCACGGTGTGGCCCATGTTCTCGGCATCCCGGCCAACAAAGTGGTCATCACCGTTCCGCGCATGGGCGGAGGATTCGGCGGCAAGGAAACACAGGCGGCCACTCCGGCTGCGCTGGCGGCGTTGGCCTCGAAGGTAACCGGTCGGCCGGCGCGGATGCGTTTCAATCGCGACCAGGACATGATGCTGACCGGCAAGCGTCATCCGTTTCTCGCCAAGTTCACCGTCGGCTTCGATGGTAAGGGCAAACTGCTCGCGCTCAAGTCGGCGCATTACTCGAACGGAGGGTGGGCGCTGGATTTATCCATGCCGGTGACCGACCGGGCGATGTTCCACACGGACAACTGTTACTATATTCCGAACGTCGAACTTCGCGGGCAGGTGGTAAAAACGAATCTGGCTTCGAACACGGCGTTCCGAGGCTTCGGTGGACCGCAGGGAATGCTCATCATCGAGGAAATTATCGACCGTATTGCGCGCCAGTTGGGTTTGCCGCCGGAGGTGGTGCGTGAGCGCAATCTCTACCACGGCTCGGGCGAGACCAACACGACGCACTACGGTCAGGAAATCGAGGACAACCGCATCCAGCAGGTCTGGCATGATTTGAAAACGTGCGCCGATCTGTCCGCGCGCCGGGCGGAAATCGCGGCGTGGAACGAGGTGAACCCGCACCGCAAGCGGGGGATCGGTATGACGCCGGTCAAATTCGGCATCTCCTTCACCAACACCATCCTCAACCAGGCCGGGGCGCTGGTGCTGGTCTACACGGACGGCTCGGTGCAGGTGAACCATGGCGGCACGGAGATGGGACAGGGCATCAATACAAACATCATGACCATCGCGGCGCGCGCCCTCGGGGTGCCGACGGAAAAGATCCGCGTGATGTCGACGGCGACCGACAAGGTGCCGAACACCTCTGCCACGGCAGCTTCGAGTGGGACCGATATGAACGGGATGGCGGTGAAGGATGCTTGCGACCAGATCATCGCGCGATTGCGTCCGGTGGCGGCGGAGATGCTGTCCTCCAAGCGTGGCAAAACCTGCGGCGCGGACGATGTCGGGTTCCGGGACGGGCGCGTCTTCCATGTCAATCATCCGGGCGAATACTTAGAGTTCCACGAAGTTGCGCAAAAGGCCTGGATGCAGCGCGTCAGTCTCGCGGCGACCGGTTACTACCGCACGCCGGAGATCCACTGGGACCGCAACGCGGGCAAGGGGCATCCTTTTTATTATTTCGCGATCGGCGCGGCGGTCAGCGAGGTGGAGATCGACGGCTTCACCGGCGAAATGCACGTGCGGCGGGTCGATGTTCTGCACGACTGCGGAGAGTCGATCAACGAGGGGATCAACCGCGGTCAGATCGAAGGCGGGTTCGTGCAGGGCATGGGCTGGTTGACAGCCGAGGAGTTGGTCTGGAACCGCGAGGGCAAGCTGCTCACGCATTCGCCGGACACCTACAAAATCCCTGCGGTCGGCGATATGCCGCGGGATTTTCGCGTGCGTTTGCTCGAGGACGCGCCTAATCCGAAGCAGACGATCCACCGCAGCAAAGCAGTCGGCGAGCCGCCCTTCATGCTGGCCATTTCGGTGCGTGAGGCCATCCGCGACGCGGTGGC
>JBIKXZ010000126.1:0-6783 GCA_044355525.1 Chthoniobacterales bacterium | reverse complement strand
TCTCGACCTGCTGGGCGCGCAGGAGCTGCAACTCTTGGCGCGCCTTGAGGTAATCGGAGGCCGGACCGAAGCCGCGCATGATGGCACCGACGCCTTCTTTGTTGGCGTCGACCACGTTCTCCAGTTGGGTCTGCCGCTCGAGGTTCTGTTCCAGCGAGAGGGTTTCGAGGAGCGAATACTCGGTGCGGAGGTTGGCCATCTGGCGGTTGAGTTGCGCGAGGTAGGCGCCGGCGCTATTCCCCTCCTCCTGCAGGAAGACGAGGTTGTTCTCCTTCTGCCAGTTGAAGAGCTGTTCTTCGGCTTTGCGCAGGTCTTTTTCCAAATCAACGACTTGGTCGGTGATGGCGCTCAGGGTGACATCGGATTTGTCGGAACGCAGCGAGCGGCGGTAGGCGATGTATTCATCCATCACCGCATCGAGATATGCTTTGGTCTGCTGCGGCTGGAGGCCTTGCGCGGTGACTTGGAAAATGGAGGTCTTGGGAAGAATGCTGGCGTAGAGATTGACGGGCACCTTTTCCAAGTTGGGGTTCAGCGCCATGACGCGCGCGTCGGCGCGGCGGGCCACTTCGCCGCTCTGCAGGAGTTCGAGCTGCGTGCCGAAGAAGTTGGCCGCCTCCTCGCTGTAGACCGCACCCTCGGGCAGGGCGATCTTGCCGGACACCATGAGTCGTCCGCTCGACTGGTATTTCGGCGGCGCGCTCAGCACCATCCACGCCTGCAAGCCGAGACCGATCGCGGTGGTGAGGAGCGGGATCCACCACCAGTTTTGCAGCATGTATTTGTAGCGCTGGAAGGTCAGCTGCAGGATCTCGGCGCGCTCGTGCTGCTGGGCGCCGGCCAAGGTGGTGGTTTCGGGAACAGGCATGGGCCTAGAAATTGATCAGACGTTCGGGGACGAGGATAAGATCGTTCGGCAGCACCTCGACATCAAGGTCAGGACGGCCTTTTTCGATGATCTGCTTCACGTCGACGATCTTGGTGTCCGTTGTGCCATCCGGTTGCGTGCGGGTCAGCTTGACCTTGCGCTGGTTGGCGAAAGTGCCGAAGCCGCCTGCACGGAGGATGGCTTTGCTCACGGTGAACGTCTCATTGGGCGGGATCTGCAGCGGGCCGGGCGAGCCCACCATGCCCGTGACATAAATGAGCCCGGGGGAACGCTGTCCTTCGACATCGAGACCGATGATGACCGTCGCGCTGTGGTAATACTCCCGCTCGAGCAGCGCCTTGATGTCGAAGGCCAACTGGCGGGGCGTTTTGCCCTCGGCGCGGACCCGGCCGATGTAGGGAACTTCGAGGTCGCCGGAATCAGTGATCTGCAGCGAAACCGGCGGGTCGCGGTCCTCGACCACGCGCAAATTGACAATATCGCCGCGGGAGAGCTGGCGCGAACTGTCGAGAACATCCATGGAGACTGTGGCCGAGACGGCGGCGCTGCCGGCGCGGGTCGGCGGATTCATGGTCGGCGCTTGGGCCGGCGGCGGCGTCGGGTCGGGCAGCTGCGGCAACATTTGGGCCGGGGCCGCGGCGGTGACGGCAAAACAAAGTCCCCAGACCAGAAGGCGGGAAGCACGGCGGGCGGCGGGCGCTTTCATGGGCGGAGCTTAGAAATTGTAGTTCAGGTTGAGACCGAAAATCTGCTGGTTGTAACTATCGGCGAGAACCGTCGAGCCCTTACTAATAACGCTGTAGTAAAGACTTGCAACGAGGTTTTTTGTCAACTGATACCCTAAACCCACATTTGCGCCCACCCGATTGAAGTCCTCCGACTCCGGCCCGGGCGACTCGGTGCCGTTCTGGTAAAAAATGCCGCCCCCGAGCGACCAGTTGCGGATGAGGATCCAGTTGAACCCGTAGCCGACATTGAAGGCTTGGACGAAGTTCGATTCGTAGCTCGGTTCAGTCTGGAAGCTGGCGCTGAGGCTGTGGGTGAAAAAGCGGTTCAGTTCGTTGGACACGCCGAAATAGAAATACGGGTTGCTCGCATTCCCGGTGTTAAGCGGGTTGTTCGTCTCGTTGAATTGTGTGATCTGCCAACCCACACCGGCCGACCACGAGGTGAAGCGCGAGATATTGCCCATGGCGAAAAGGCCCGCGCTGGTGCCGATGCTGTTGTTTAGATTGGAGGTGTTCTGCGTCTCGACGCCGGTGCCGCCCCCCGTGCTGAACGGACGTTCGTCGAAGTAAGACGTGTTGTAGACACTGCCCTCCACCCCAACGCGCAGGAAGGGTTGCACCATGGCGGAAGCATTCACGTAGATCTGGTTCGAGATGGTGTCCTGATTGTTGTAGTCGTCGTTGAGCGAGTAACGGATCTGGTTGGCATAACCGATGCCAAATTGCAGGTCGTTCAAATCCCAAAGCACGTCGATGCCCGCCGTGTTGCTGAAGAACGTGTAGTTCACCGCGTTGCTGATCGTCGGATCGTCCGTCGGGTTCTCCGTCACGGAGGGGCGGGTGTAAACCGTGATGATGAAGTCCTGAATGAAGATGTTGAACATCAGCTCGGTGGCCGGCGAGATGAGCAGGTATTGGCCGCCGAGGTCGGGATCTTCCAGATAATAGTTGTAGCCGACGCCGAGCGCGAGGCTCACGTTGTTGAGGCGGGTGATCGGCCAGTAAAGATTCATGCCGACGCGCGGCGTGAGGACGAGGCTTCCGCGCGGGTCTTCTTCGGACAGATTGACGTTGGTGTTGTATTCGACGCCCATGCCCGCATCGAAAGACATCTGCACAGGCCCCGCTTTGATGTTGTAACCGCCGGACCGCATCATGTTGCGCGGTTGGGCCAGACGCTGGCCGCCGGAGGAAGGCGTGTTGATGTTCGGCGTCGAGCCTTGGAAACGCGTGGCTCCGCTCGTGGCCGGGGCAAAGCCTCCCCCGCTGAATCCTCCCAAGTTGGCCCCGCCCACGCTGCCGGTCGAAGGGACCGCTCCCGAGGAATACTGGGCACGCGCCGTCCCATCCCAAACGGGCAGCAGACAAAGCATCATTACCAGTGACGGTCGCTTCAGGGCGCTCATGAAATTCCTAGATTTCAGGGACCGACGAGAATTACATAAACGCGGGGGCTTGTCCGCAAATCTTTGCAACCGCACTCACTCGGCCGGCGCCACCGGTCTGGCCTCCACCGTGGCCGGCAGGGGAACCTCGGGGGGCGCTCCCCCTTCGTGCAAGCGCCGGACGAGAAGCCGGTCGAAAAGCGCCAGCACGACCAAGGAGGCAAAATACACCGCGTAATGATCCAGCATCACCCCGCCCACTGTGATTCCGCCGGACCGCAGCGCGTCGAGCACGGCACCCCAGAGCACCGGCGCCGCGCCGAGTCCGAGGCTGGAGACCACGGTGAAAAGCGCGAAGAAGTGGTTGCGCCCCATGACCGGCACGCTGCCCATGACAATCCGCGTGTTGGCCACCCCGAAAACCGCCCCGGCCAGACCGCCCGTGAAATTGAGCAGACCGACCAACCACCCGGCCACCGGCCAAATCCCCGCCGCCATGAGGAACCACCCGGCAATGACCACCGCGAAAAGCGTGAGCGCGCGCCCCAGCCACAGCTTGCTGCCCGTGGCATCCAGCCGCGGCCCCGCCCAAGCCAAACCCGCCAGCGCCCCGACGAAATTCAGTCCGCTCAGGAGCAGGATCATGCCCTCCGCATACTTCCCGCGGACGGCTTGGAATTCGACGGTGAACACGCCGAGACTCCCGATCACTGTCATATAGAACGTTGTGAACCACAGCAAGCGCGCGAAGGGAAGATGACACAACATCTTCGCCCACGGGACCGCGATCCCCGAATCCTTCCGCTCTTCCGGCGATTGCGCGTCCGGGATGCGTCCGATGAACCACAGACTGACCACGCCCGAGACCAGACCAATGGCGAAAACACCCGCGTATTCGACCGCTTCCACCGTGCCCGCCATGACCCAAGCCGAAAGGAGCAGCGCGGCGAGACATCCCAAGTGCATGAACGCATTGTCCCGGGACAAGAAACGTCCGCGCACACCCTCCGGCACCAACGCCGTGAGCCACGGCAGCCACGCGCCCGCCGCGAAACCGCGTAGCAGATTGAAGCAAAACAAAGCCACCGCTACGAGCATGAGCCGCGTCTCCGCCGAAAGCCCGGGCAACACAGGCACCGCCGCCAGCAGCAGCACGAACGCCGTCCGCGCCCCCCACCCGGCCAAGGCGAACCGCCGGTAGCCGGTGCGGTGCAAAAAGCGCGCCGCCACCAACTGCAGAATGCTCAAAAACGGCGTGAGCGAGGCAATCGTGCCCAGCACGAGCGACGAAGCGCCGAGCGATTTTGCATAAAGAATGACCGGCGCACCCAGCACGATCTGGAAGGTCACCGCGTTGAAAAAACTGAACCCGTTGAAATTGAGCGAGCCCGGCGGAAAACGGTTCCCCGGACGTGCGGTGCGAGTCATGCAGGCGCGAGCCTATCGCACCCGCGATGCCCGCTCAACGTCCGCCAAATGCCGGGCGAACCACTCCGCCGCCAAACGCGCCACCTCTTCCAGCGTGCCCGGCTCTTCGAACAAATGCGTCGCCCCCGGAACGATGACCAATTCCGTGGCGCAACGCAGGCGTTGCTGGGCCTGCTCATTCAGTCCAATAACCACATCGTCCAAACCGCCGACGATCAACAAGGTCGGACACTCCACCCGCGGCAAGGCAGCACCCGCCAGATCAGGCCGCCCCCCGCGCGACACCACCGCATCAACCCTCCCCGGCCACGCGGCCGCCGCGACCAACGCCGCAGCCGCTCCGGTGCTCGAACCGAACAAACCGACCGGCAACTCCGCCAGTTCGTCGCATCCGCCCGCCCATTCCACAACCTCTCCGACGCGGCGACCGAGCAGTGCGATGTCGAACCGCAGTTCACGCGTCATTTCATCCACCCGCTCTTCGTCTTCCGTCAGCAAATCCATGAGCAACGTGCCGAGCCCCGCACGGTTGATCACCCCGGCGACATGGCGATTGCGCGGACTATGCCGACTACTTCCGCTACCGTGGGCAAAAATGACCAGCCCCGTCGCACCGTCTGGCAGGGTCAGATCCCCGTGCAACACCGCATCAGCCAGCCCGATCTCCACCGCATGTGTCATAGTGACGCCCTCCGGTTATGCGCCAGCAAAGCACGCACTTCCTCATCGGTGGTCTGCCCGAAATCCTCATACCACTGCCCCACCGCGGAGAAGCACGCGGGCGTTTCCAGCACGACGACTTGATCAGCATCTTCCTCCAGCATGGCCACTGAATCCGCCGCCCCGACCGGCGCCGCGGCAATGATCTTCGCCGTGCCCAGCACCCGCAAAGTTTGCAAGCCGGCCCGCATCGTTGCCCCCGTCGCCACGCCATCGTCGACCACGATCACGGTTTTCCCTTCGACCTGCAAAGCTTCATGCCCGCCGCGGTAAGCCGTCACCCGCCTTTCAAGTTCGCTCTTTTCACGCGCTGCAATCCGGTCAATCGCTTCACGACTGAGCCCCAGATCACGGACCAGCCTCTCATTCAAAACACGCACCCCACCTTCCCCGATCGCGCCAATGGCCAATTCCTCCTGTCCGGGTGCCCCGAGCTTTCGCACAAAGAGAACATCGAGCGGAACCCCCAGCACCCGAGCCACCTCCGCCGCGACCGGCACCCCGCCCCGAGGCAGACCGAGCACGATCAAATCCTCCCGCCCGGCATAATCCCCCAAAGCCCGCGCCAAATGCCTCCCCGCCTCCGTCCGATTGCGGAAGACTTTTTCCCCGAAGTCCGCCTTCATACCTCAAGTTTCACCCCCAACCACACACGCGCAATCCCGCAAAACCGGGGTAAACACCTGCCGGCGGCGGGACTCGAACCCACACGGGATTTAACTCCCAGCGGATTTTAAGTCCGCTGTGTCTGCCATTCCACCACGCCGGCGGATGCGACAGAGTGTGAACAGAAGGCGACGAAGTCAACTAAGGGTGCGGTCTTTGACAGGCGATCGCCACGTCGATGATCGAAGTCCTTCCGGGCATCGGTCTCAACCCCCGTGGGCTCCGATTGAAGAACGCTACTGAACCTACTTTTTAACCTTGGCCCCGGTAACTCCCGCTGAAACGCCCTGATGGATGGATCCACACAGTAATTCCTCCGAGCGACTCAGGTTAAGCTGAGTCAGCGGAATACAATCCGTGATAAATATGAACCGGGGGCGCAGGCGGCGCCGACTCGGCAAACGAAGAGACGACAAGCGACAGGACCAACTTTAGGAAATGTAGCTCTCATCCATGGGTTGCAACCTGCCAGCCACAACAACCAGTTCCTTCGCAATAGATTGAAACCCATTTCTTGACTTATTCCGCTACAGGCTGATCCTTTCACTATGAAAGCCAAGTTCTTCGCGACAGCTCTGATCGGTGTGTTCCTGGCACCGTTCGCAGGCTCAGCTCAGGAAGTTGTGGAGTTTGAGGGTCCAGACGACGCCCACATTTACGTCCTCGAGGGCAGCTACCAGCAGTCTGGGGAGCTTGAACTCCTTGGTGGCACTTGGTCGTACGATTTCGACCTTGCCACGTCCGTCGATGTCAATAATGGCACCATGCTCGCCATGGGCACGGCATCATTAGAAGGTAGTGGTTTATTTTTCGGACAAAGACTTAAAAAGGTTGTCGATGATCGCATAGAAGGCGGAGGGGGTATCGTTATGTCGGGCGGGAGGAAGTCGCCGCTACGGTCTCTGCACCGGAGGTCCCAGTCTTTTTCAGAAGTGTGGTCAAACAGGCCGGAGACGCTGTCCGGTGG
>JBIKXZ010000020.1:0-21064 GCA_044355525.1 Chthoniobacterales bacterium | reverse complement strand
TGTTCAGCGCGATGATCATGGGGATTCGGAGATCGGCGACCTGCGAAGCGAGGAACAAGTTGCGCACCAGGTTGGAAGCGTCGACGACGCAGATGACCGCGTCGGGCTTGGCTTCGCCCGCGAGGTGGCCGGTGAGAAAATCGAGCGCGACGCGTTCGTCGGGCGAGGATGCGGCGAGACTGTAGGCGCCGGGAAGATCGA
Source organism: Chthoniobacterales bacterium (assembly GCA_044355525.1). Taxonomy (GTDB): domain Bacteria; phylum Verrucomicrobiota; class Verrucomicrobiia; order Chthoniobacterales; family JACTMZ01; genus JACTMZ01. Next base: position 20,863 of record JBIKXZ010000020.1, on the reverse strand, counting down.
CCAGAGTGCAAGCGTGTCCGCCAAGCAACCACGTGCCGGATTTTTTTTCCACGGTCACACCGGGATAGTTGCCGATTTTCTGGCGCGAGCCGGTCAGGCGGTTGAAAAGCGTGGTCTTGCCGGTGTTGGGATTGCCGACCAGAGCGACGGAAAGTGGACGGGCATCGTGCTGGCTCATCGGACGAAGGCGGAGATCAGATGGAGCGGACAACGCGCACCGCCGCGGCATCGGCTTTGCGCAGACTCAGGCGCATGCCGCGGAACTCGACTTCGACCGGATCGCCGAGCGGGGCCATTTGGATCACTGTCACTTCGGTTCCGGGGAGCAAGCCCATAGCCAGCAAACGCTGCGAGACGGGATGTCCGGACTCCGCTGGTTCCACCCGCGCGCGTTCGCCGCGCCGGAGTTCGGCCAGCGACACCACCGGGGCGGTCATCGCGCCGCGCGCCGCGCGCGATCCCGCGCTTCTTGCAGGGCGCAAACACGGACGCAGCCGAGCATGCAACGACGGAGGGCAATGCAACCGTTCTGGCAACGCACCATGACGGGATCACGGCCGGAGAGAACCTCGACTTCGACCCCTTCGTGAAACCCGGCCCGGCGCAGGTAGGGGGCCCATTCGCTGGAGTCGTCCAGCGAGACGACGCGCTTGGAGACGCGGCGCGGACTTTCGTCCAAGGTGATAACGGGGCGGCTTTCCATGGAAACTGCTACTCTTGAGACTTAGTCTCAATTCACGCGATCGGCAAGTGCAGTCGCTGCCGGCTTCAGAGCAACCCGTCGCGCATGAGGCGAAAGACGATGCCGGATTCGAGCCAAGAGGCCTTGCCTTTGCCGGCAAGGGTGACGGCGATGATCCGGCGCTTGCCCTGCCAGACCGAAATAGCGCAATGGCCGGCCTTTGCCGTGTAGCCGACTTTCATCCCCGTGCAATCGGCGTGGCCGTGCAGGAGGCGGTTGGAATTCTGGAAAACGTGTGCGCGGCCGGTGCGGTCGCGCCAAGTGATCGACTTGGTCTGCATGGCGCGGCGCATGAATGGGTTGGTCAGGGCCACCCGGGCGATGCGGGCCATGTCTTCCGCGGTGGAGTATTGGCCGGAAGCGGCGAAGCCCGGGCTGTTTTTGAAGACCGAGTTCATCGCCCCGAGCCGGCGGGCCAAGGCGGTCATCTTCGCGGCGAAAGCAGCTTCGCTGCCGGCATTGTCGCGGGCCAGGGCACGGGCCACGTCATTGGGACTGTAGATGAGCATCACCTCGAGCAATTGCCTTCGCGTGTAGGTGCCACCGACCGCGTTGGGAAGATTAGTCGGCGGACAATTCGCGTCGGCCGCAGTGATGGTGACAGGCTTGTCCAAATTGCCTGCCTCGATGACCACCATGGCGGTGAGCAACTTTTGCAAGCTGGCCACCTCACGACGGACGGTTCCGTTCTTGGAGGCGAGCACTTTTCCGCTGTCTGCGTCGATGACGAGCACAGACTCCGCTTGAATCAGTTGTATGCCGCTTTGGGCCTGCGACCCAGTGCGTGAGTGAAGGTCGCCCGCAAAGAGGGCAAAGAGGAAAGCCGCGACGAATAACAGTCGGGGTTCTTTTCCCATCTTACGACCGTAGGCCGCGGGTATGACGTGCGCCAGAAATACCGACTGGCGAGAAGGTGCGGAAAATTAGTTGCTGTCGGGCGTAGGCGTGCCGCCGCCACTACCGCCGCCACTACCGCCGCCACTGCCGCCGCCACCACCGCCGCCACCACCGCCGCCGCCGAAGCCGGAAGGAAGGGGAACGCTGCCAGTGCTGCCGCCCGTGCCTCCACCAGTCCCACCGCCAGATCCACCACCAGAGCCCGGCAGATTGGCCAGCATGCCGACTGTAGGAACGGCAGACATAACCGCAGCGTCGATCATCGGAGCCATGGCGGGGTTCGCCTGCTTGGCCGAGTTGCCGATACGTTGGGCAACATCCTCGATGGTCCCGGTCGGATCGATATTCTCGGGATCCACGAATTGCTTTCCGTCCGAAGTGGCGATGGACGGGAAACGGCCGGTGTTCCTTGAAGCATCGATCGCCGCCTTGGTGATCTCCACAGCTTGCTCGGGATTGTCCTTTACGGTTTTATAAACCGCTTCGGAAATCTGGTCCGGTGTGGCGTTGGACCAATCGACACCCGAGGGAAAGCTGGGCGTAAAAACGAACTGGGCTTGCGCGGAATCGGTGGCAATGAGCCCGAAGCACACCAGAAGGGGGAGCAGGAGTGATTTCATGGTTTTGACAAGTTCAGCCAACCCCTTACCCCTACAGCAGCACACGCAGCCACGCAAACTGAAATGGTCCGGACGGGGTTAGCCGGGGATGCTTTTGAGCATCTCGGCGTTGGTCGGGTATTTGCGGACAAAGTGGAGGAGACGCTCAATGGCCTCGATTGGCTTGTGCCCGGCCAGGCCCCGGCGGATGACATTGATTTTGTGCAGTTGTTCCTCGGGCAGAAGGAGTTCCTCGCGGCGGGTGCCGGAAAGGAAAATGTCCACCGCCGGGTAAATGCGCTGGTCGCTGACCTTGCGGTCGAGGACCAACTCCATGTTTCCGGTGCCTTTGAACTCCTGGAAAATCAGCTCGTCCATTCGGCTGCCGGTTTCGATGAGGGCGGTGGCCATGATGGTCAATGAACCGGCTTCCTCGGTGTTGCGGGCCGCGGCGAAAAGTTTGCGCGGGATTTCCAGCGCGCGCGAATCAACGCCGCCGCTCATGGTGCGTCCGCCGCCGCCTGTCGCGTTGTTGAAGGCACGGCCGATGCGGGTCAGCGAATCCATAAGGACGAAGACATCCTTGCCCATTTCGACCAGGCGCTTGGCCCGCTCGATGGCGAGGATGGCGATGCGCGTGTGGCTCTTGATATCGCTGTCGTTCGAACTGGCCATCAACTCGGCCTGCGGCACGGTGCGGCGGATTTCGGTCACTTCCTCCGGACGCTCGTCGACGAGCAGGATGATGAGCTTCATCTCGGGATGGTTCTTCACCACGGCCTCGGCGATGTGCTGCAAAAGCGTCGTTTTGCCGGTGCGCGGGGGCGCGACGATGAGTCCACGCTGACCCTTGCCGATCGGTGTCATAATGTCCATGACCCGCGTGGTGTAGCGCGCCGGATCGGTCTCGAGGTTGATGCGCGAGTTCGGGTTGATCGTGGTCAGCTCCTCGAAATACGGGATGTTGGCGTATTTGGCCGGATCCTCACCCTCGATCTCGGTGCAACGGAAAAGCTGCGGGCCGCGGCTGCCTTTGCGGATCTCGCCCTTGATCCAGACGCCGTCGCGCAGATTGTGGGCACGGACGACCTCGGGGGTGACGAAAATATCGTTATTCGACTGCGTAAAGTTGCGCTTCGGGTTGCGCAGGAAACCGAAACCTTTGCCACTGACCTCGACAATGCCCTCGGCGAAGACGGGTTCGCCCGACGGCTCGTCTTCGAGCGGCACACCGGCGTCGGACGGACCTTCGCCTCCGCCGCTGCGTGGTCCGCGGTCGTCGCGCTCACCACGATCACCGCGATCGCCCCGGAATCGGCGGTCGCGACCGCGCCGGAAATTGCGCTGCCGGTTGCGGCGTCCGCCTTCGCGTTGTCCGTCACCCTCGCCGGACGGCAGGGCATCGGGCGCGCGGTGCTCGGGCAGGGCGCGTTCACGTTCGTGGGCCGGCAGAGCCGGGGTTTCAGGGGATTTGTTTTCGTCCATGGTTGTTGATCGGGAAATCAGTTGTGGCCGGAAATGCGCTCGAGCACTTCGGCAGGCAATTCGAAATTGGAATAGACGTTGAGCACGTCGTCGTTGTCATCGAGCGCGTCGTGCAATCGCAGGACCTGCACGGCGGCCTGCTCGTCGGTCACGGTCACCGTAGTGTGCGGGACGAAGACGAGTTTTTGCGATTCAACCGGCACGGACGCCGAGCGCAGGGCCTCGGCCACCGCAGCCAGGCGGTCGGGAGCGGTGGTGACCACGTGCGGCTGGCCGGGTTCGCTGGTCAGCTCGTCGGCCTCGGCCTCGAGGGCCAACTCGAGCAGCCGGTCCGGATCGGAAGCGCCCTCGGGAACGGTGATCTCGCCCTTGCGCGAAAAAAGATGGGCCACGCTACCCGCGCCGCCGAGATGGCCGCCGTTTTTGGAAAAGATCAGACGCACGTCGGCTGCGGTGCGGTTCCGGTTGTCGGTCGCCGCCTCGATGAGCAAAGCCACGCCCTCGGCCGCATAGCCCTCATACATCACTTCCTCCAGCGCCGCCTCGCCGGTGTCGCCGCTGCCGCGCTTGATCGCGCGCTTGATGTTGTCATTGGGCATGTTTTGCGTGCGCGCCAAGGCAATCGCCGATCGCAACCGCACGTTGGCGTCCGGATCCGGACCGCCCAACTTCGCGGCAACGGCGATCTCTTTCGCCAGCTTGGAGAAAAGCTTCCCCCGCTTCGCGTCGATCGCGCCTTTGATGCGCTTGACTTTGGACCACTTGTTGTGACCGGCCATGAAATGCACCCGGATGTCGACCCGGGCCCCGGTGATGGAATAGATTATCTGATTGGTTCTTGGGGATTGCGCGCCGGACTTTGGCAACCTTTTGCCGGAATCGCCTCGAAAGGGAGCGCGACGAACGGCGCGGACAATCGGAACAAGCCCATAAAACTACGGTCCGGGGGTCCTGTCAACCCGCTTTCGGTAAAAAGTTGCCCCTCAAGCCATGATGGCCCGGGCAATCTCTTCCTCTTTGGCTTCGCCGAAAAGCCGGTCGACCAAGGCCAACCCGAATTCGAGAGCGGTCCCCGCCCCGCGCGAGGTGATGATCAGACCGTCCTCCACGACCCGCTCGCCAGTCTGGGCACCGGGCAATTCGTTGGCCGCGGAAAAATGCGCGGTGAAACGCTTGCCGTCCAGCAGCCCTGCATCTTCGAGCACGAGCGGACCGGCACAAATGGCCGCCACGGGTTTGCCGGACTCGACAAAACTTTTGGCCAGCGCCGCGGCACGTCCATCCTGACGCAACGTGGCCACCGCGGCGCCGCCGGGAATGAGGAGCAAATCGAAATCTTCGACTTTCACTTCCGCGAGAGCTTGGTCCGCATGCAGCACGATGCTGTTGCGTCCGGTCACATGGATCCCCTCGCCCACCGCGGCCAGCATGACCTCAGCGCCCGCGCGCCGCAGCACATCGACCGGCGCAACCAGTTCCAACTCCTCAACCCCGTCGGCCACGAGGCAGAGGACGCGCTTGGTCATGGCAGCGGGTAGCGCGAGGTGAAGGCGTGCACGCGCTTCATCAGCGCGGCCAGCGCCGGAGTGTCATCGGATTTCTGCAACGCGGCGTGGATGAGGTCGGCGATTTCCATCATTTCCTCCTCCTTCATGCCGCGCGTGGTCATGGCCGGCGTGCCGATGCGGATGCCGCCGGTTTTCATGATCGGCTCGGTGTCGAACGGGATGGCGTTCTTGTTCACCGTGATGCCCGCGTGGTCGAGCGCCTCCTGCGCCTGCTTGCCGTTGAGACCCTTCGGACGCAGGTCGACGAGCAGCACGTGGTTGTCCGTGCCGCCGGACACAATGCGGTAGCCGAGCATGGACAAACGCGCGGCCAGCGCCCGCGCGTTGGAAACCACTTGGGCCGCGTAGGCTTTGAACGAGGGCTGCAGTGCCTCGTGGAAACAGACCGCCTTGGCCGCGATGACGTGCATGAGCGGTCCGCCCTGAACTCCGGGAAAAACCTGCGCGTCGACTGCTTTGGCATACTGCGCTTTGCAAAGGATCACCCCGGAACGCGGGCCGCGCAGGCTCTTGTGCGTCGTGCTGGTCACGAAATCGGCATACGGCACCGGACTCGGATGCACCCCGCCGGCCACCAGGCCCGCGATGTGCGCCATGTCGACGAAAAGCAGCGCGCCCGCGTCGTCGGCGATGCGGCGCATGCGCTCGAAGTCGATGATCCGGGAGTAGGCCGAAGCGCCGGCGGTGATCATTTTCGGACGGCATTCCTGCGCCAGTTTGGCCAGCGCGTCATAGTCGATCGTTTCGCTCTCGCGGCTCACCCCGTAGTGCACGATGTCGTAGAGCTTGCCGGAAAAATTCGCCTTGTGCCCGTGCGTGAGGTGCCCGCCGTGGGCGAGATCCATGGTGAGAATGCGGTCGCCGACATTGAGCGAGGCGAAGTAAACCGCCGTGTTGGCTTGGCTGCCGCTGTGCGGCTGCACGTTGGCGTGGTCCGCGCCGAAAAGTTCCTTGGCGCGGTCGATGGCGAGACTTTCCACGACATCGACATGCTCGCATCCGCCATACCAGCGGCGTCCGGGGTAGCCCTCGGCGTATTTGTTGGTCAGAGCCGAACCCTGCGCCTCGCGCACGGCGCGGCTGGTGAAATTTTCCGAGGCGATCAGCTCGATGTTCTCGAACTGGCGCCGCTCCTCGTCATGGACGGCCGCGGCGATGGCGGGATCGGCCGATTCCAGCGCGGGAATATCGGAGAGTTCGAAGGTGACGGGTTGCGCGGTGGCGGTGGTGTTCATGGCTGATTTTTTTCCGGTGATGATTTCGATGACCGAAGGCAGGGCGGCTTTGATGTCTTCCTTGCAAAGCTCGTAAGTCTCGCGCGTGCCTCCTATGGGATCTTTTACGTCCAGACGCCCCCCTTTGGCTGCCTCCTTGAAGCGCAGCAGGCGCGCTTTCGACGCCATTTCGGGGAAAAGCAGGAGCAGCATGTCGAGGTGATCCTGCGTCATGGTGAAAATGTGGTCCGCCTCGCGGAGCAAATCCGCACTGACCGGCTGGCTGCGGATGTCCGAAATGTCGATACCCTCCTTGCGCAATACCTCGATGGCATGGGCGCTCGGCGGCTGCCCGTGTCCGGCCCCCAACCCCGCGGAAAACACCTCGACTTTGTCCCCCAGCGCGCGGCGCAAAAGGCCCTCGGCCATCGGGCTGCGGCAGACATTGCCGGTGCAGATGAAGAGGACTTTTTCCATGGTTTCGCGCCTTGCCGCGCCAGCGTAATGCACGGGCCGGTCAAGTCAACCTGACGGGAAATCTTGCACCCGTCCGCGCCCCGTGTTCGGCTGGTTGGCATCATGAAAACCCCGTTCTCCGTTGCCGCGCTCCTTCTGGCCGCCACTCTCACCGCCCCCGCGGCCGATACCCCGCCTTCCGGTCCCTTCACCCTGCCCGAGTTGCCCTACGCCTACGACGCCTTGGAGCCGCACATCGACGCCAAGACGATGGAAATCCACCACAACAAGCACCACGCGGCCTACGTGAACAATGCCAACAAGGCCCTCGAGGGCAACGAGGACCTGTCGAAGATGTCCGTCTGGGACCTGATCAAACATCTCGACGAAGTGCCCGACGAAATCCGCACCACCCTGCGCAACAACGCCGGCGGCCACGCCAACCACTCGCTTTTCTGGCTCATGATGAAACCCGGCGCCGGCGGCCAACCTTCCGGCGAACTGGCCGAAGCGATCGACGAAAATTTCGGCAGCTTCGAGGAATTCAAAAAAGAATTCAGCGCCGCCGCGATGAAGGTTTTCGGCAGCGGCTGGGCCTGGCTGAGCCTCACGCCGGACGGCGAAATGGTCATCGAGACCACGCCGAACCAGGACAACCCGATGATGAACGGCGGACATCCGCTCCTCGGCCTCGATGTCTGGGAACACGCTTACTACTTGAAGAACCAGAACCGCCGCGCCGATTACATCGATGCATGGTGGAATGTCGTCGATTGGGACTACGTGGCCCAGCGCTACGCCGAGGCGAAGAAGGAATAATCCTCCGCCGCGCGGGACCGTTTCCATGATTCTCTCCCGCGAGTCCATGCAGGCCCTCGAGGCGCGCACCATTGCGCGCGGGATCGCGGCCGAAGTGCTGATGGAAACCGCCGGTGCCAAGCTGGCAAGGTGCATCACGCAGTTTCACCCGCGCCCCGGACTCCTCGTCTGCTACACCGGCAAAGGACACAACGCGGGCGATGCGTTCGTCGCGGCGCGCCATTTGTCCGCCGCCGGATGGCGCGTGCTGGTGCGGAGCGCGTGCGATCTCGCAGACCTCGCCCCGCTCTCGCGCGAAAAATTCGACCTGCTCCGACCGGCCGTGCTGCGCGGACCTTTCCAACCGTCCGTCCCGCAGGAAGGACCGCTGGTCCAACTCGACGCGCTGGTCGGCCTCGGCGCCCGCGGTCCATTGCGCGAACCGCTGGCCTCGCTGGCCGTGGAAATGAACACCCTGCGCCGCGAAGCCGGCGCGCATACCGTGGCGGTCGATTTTCCCTCGGGCCTCGACCCGGACACCGGCACGCCCGGCGATCCTTGTGTCACGGCCGATCTCACCGCCACGATCGGTTTCGCCAAGACCGGACTCGTGGCCGACGACGCGACCAATCACGTCGGCCGTCTCGCCGTTTTGGAAATGCCCGATTTCGTGGCCGAGGAACATGGCGGATCCGAAGTGCTCACCGCGACCGCCCTGCGACGCCAATGGCCGCCGCGCGCATTCGACACGAACAAGGGCATGTGCGGGCGCGTGGTCATCCTCGCCGGTTCGCGCGGCACGCTCGGGGCCGCGTATTTTGCCACAGCCGGCGCGGTGCGCGGCGGGGCCGGACTTGTTTCGCTCGGTGCCCTGCCCGACGCGTACGAATTGCTCGCCACCACGGTCATGCCCGAAGTGATGGTGCGTCCGTTCAAGCAACTCACCGACGTTTTCACCCTGCCGGTCGATGCGATCGGCATCGGTCCGGGCCTCGGCACCGGCTCGGAGGCGCGCACTTTGCGCATCGTGCGGGAAGCGCCGTGCCCGACGGTGGTCGATGCCGACGCACTAACCATCATTGCTCACGCCGGATTGCAGCACCTCGACCAAGCCAAAGGCCCTCGTCTGCTTACCCCGCATCCCGGCGAAATGACGCGTTTGCTGGCCGGCAAAAAAATCAAAGACCGCGCCGCGGTGGCGCGCGAATTCACCGACCGGCATCCGGTGACCTTGCTGCTCAAAGGAGCACGCACGGTTATCGCGGAGAAAGGGCGGTCACTGCGTTACAATACGACGGGGAATCCCGGCATGGCCACCGGCGGAATGGGAGATGTGCTCACCGGCGTTTGCAGTGCGCTGCTTGGTCAGGGTGCGGACGCGTATCTCGCCGCGTCGATCGGCGCGTGGGTCTGCGGGCGTGCCGCGGAGATCGCCATCGCGCGCGGCGGTCAGTCGGCGGAATCGCTGGCGCCGGTCGATGTGCTGGACAATCTCGGCCGCGCCTTCGACTCGCTGCGCGCGGGGGATTTTTGAAAAAGTAGAAGCGGCATCTTGCCGCTTATCCAAAACCGACAAGCGGCGGGAACGCCGCTTCAACTTTACTGGCCGGGCGGAACAGCAGGTGCTGGTGCCGTTGCATCAGGAATCGGCGGGGCGGTCGTCACGGGTTCGACAATCTGCTCGATGACGGACTCGGTCGTCTGAGGCGCCGTCTCAGCCGGTGCTGCCTGCGGCGCATTGGAAGCTTCATTGGCCGGCGCCCCAATCTGCGGCTCGTTGGCCGCAACTTGCACGGGTTGCTCTGCGACGGGCGCGGCGGGCGCTTTCGGTTTGGCTTTCACACGCGGACGAGAGCGCGGCTTGGCCGTGACCTCGGCCACCACAATGCTATTCGTGCCGAGCGGTCCACCGAGTGCCGGCGCAAAAGAATCCACTTTGACCGGCGAACCGACATCGAGGATCGAAAAAAGTTGCATCGCCGTGTCCTTCTTCAGCCGGATGCAACCGTGCGAGGCGGTGCGGTGTCCGGGCACATTGCCCACGTGCATGCCCACGCCGGTGGTGGTCATGCGCATCCAATAAGGCATCGGCGCACCGACGAAGCGTCCGCCCTGCGGGACACCGTGGTCACGCGTGTCGGCGTCGGACACCACGGTCGAACCGGAACTCGAGACAATGCGTCCGTAGAGGTTCGACGCATGCTTCTCTTTTTTCTCGAGGATCTTGTAGGAGCCTTTTGGCGTCGGATGACTCGCTTTGCCGGTGGCCACGGGGAAATCCATGCCCACGGCGCCGTCGACGAGAAGGATGCCGCGCTGTTCGCGCAGCGCGATTTCCACTGCGGTGTTCTGCGCGGTGGCCTTGGCCATGAGTTCCTCGTTGCGGTAAGTCTGCTTGCGCCAACCCGGCTGTGCGCGGAAGTCGGCGTGGGTCTGGTTGAATTTCGCGACCTTGGCCTTCTCGGCCCGCTGGCGGGTATCTTCGACGACAGCGCAACCGGGAAAAAGAAGCGCCGCGGCCAGGAACGCGGCGAGACGGGCGGGGACGGACGTTTTCATCAGCGTTTGGGCAGGCCGGAAACGGTTTGCATGATACCAGTGATCATGGAATAGGCAACCAATCCGACGAAAAGGGCAACCATGAGAATGACCATGGGCTGGATAAGGGCGGTGACGCGCTCGATGACGACCGAGAGTTGTTTGTCGTAACTCTTGGCACTGCGCTCGAGGGCGGCTCCGAGGTCCCCGGTCGTCTCGCCGACCTGCACGATGTCGATCATGGTCGGAGGGAAAAATTGGGTGCGTCCGATGGCCCGCGACAACTGCGCGCCGTCCTGCACGTGGTCGGCCACCTTTTCGAGCAGTTCCTGCAGGTAAACATTCGGGGTGGCGTTGCGGATCAATTGCATCGACTGCATGAGCGACACGCCGTTGTTGAGGAGCGTCGAGAGTGTCTGGGTGAATTGCGCGTAGAAACGCATGCGCAGGAGCGGGCCGAAAATCGGCAGCTGCAGCTTCGTTTTGTCCCACCAGGCACGCCCCTCGCCCGTGCTGGTGAAATGACGGAAAGCGAGGAACGCAGCGGCGAGCACGAGCAAGATGACCCACCAATACGATCCCATAAACTCGCTGGTGCCGATGAGGATGCGCGTGGCCAGCGGCAGGGTCTGTCCGGTTTTGTTGAGCAGCGAGGTCAACTGCGGCAGGAGGAAAGTCATGAAGATGACGAGCAACGCGATGCCCGCGGCAAAAATGACCGACGGATAAATGAGCGCGCTGGTCACGCGGCGTTGCAGGTCGCCCATCATGGCGAGGAACTCGACTTGACGCTTGAGGATCTTCGAAACCGTGCCGCTGGCCTCGCCGGCCTTGACCATGTTGCAGTAAAGCTCGTTGAAGCTCGGACTGGCCTTCTGCAGCGCGGCGGAAAAAGTCGCGCCTTCGCGCAGCGATTGGCGCGCGCTGGCCGCCACATAGCGCAGCGCGCTTTTGTCCTGACGTTGCTCGATGACCTGCAGGGCGCGGTCGAGTTTGAGTCCGGCCTCGAGCAATTCGCACAATTCCTCGGTGAAAAGCAGGACCTGCTGGCGGTTGAGGGTATTCGTCGCGGGGGCTTCGTCACTCTTGGCCGCCGCGGCTGCTTCGGCGCCCTTGGCGGCGAGTTTGAAAGGTTGCAAATTTTGCTGCCGCAATTTGCTGAAGGCATCCTGACGGCTCGATGCTTCGAGTTCGCCCGAAGTTTTGCCCCCGCCGGCCTGCAATGCCTGGTATTCGAAAACGGGCATGGCCGGCTATTCGTCGAGGGCGCTGAGGTCGGCTGTGGTCACGCGCATAACCTCCTCGATGGTCGTCTGCCCGGACGCAACTTTGTCGAATCCGTATTTGCGCAGCGGACGCATGCCTTCCTTTTCGGCGGCGGGACGCAGGTCGGCGGCGGTTTTGCGCTGGGTGATCATTTCCTGCAGCTTGGGCGTGACCATGCAGATTTCCACGATGGCGAGACGCCCTTCGTAGCCGGACTGACGGCAACTCTCGCAGCCGACGGCGCGCATGATCTTCGGTTCGTATTCCACCGGAAATCCGATGCTGCGCAGGTAGGCCGGCGAGTAGTCGCCGGGTTGCGCGGGGGCTTTGCAGACCGGACAGAGCCGGCGCACCAGACGCTGGGCAAGGAAGGCGCGGACCGCGCTGGCCACGAGGAACGGTTCGACGCCCATGTCGAGGAGGCGCGTGATGCCGCCGACGGCATCGTTGGTGTGCAGCGTGCTGAAGACCAAGTGACCCGTCAGTGCGGCGCGGATGGCAATCTCGGCCGTTTCGTAGTCGCGCATTTCGCCGACCATGATGACGTTCGGGTCGCCGCGGAGGAAACTGCGCAGCAGGTTGGCGAAGGTGTTGCCGATGTCGGGCTGCACCGCGCTCTGGTTGACCCCGGGCAGTTTGTGTTCCACCGGATCTTCGATGGTGAGGATGCGGCGCTCTTTGGTGTTGAGGCCGGAGAGGAAGGTGTAAAGCGTGGTCGACTTGCCGCAGCCGGTCGGACCGGTCACGAGGATGATGCCGTTGGGCATGGCCAGCAATTCGCGGATCTTGCCGGCGTAGTCGTCATCCAAGCCGAGACGCTCGAGGCTGAAGACTTCCTTGCCGAGGAGACGCAGACTGATGCTTTCGCCGTTGATCGTGGGAATCGAAGCCACACGGACGTCGATGGGTTGTCCGCCCAATTCGAGCGAAATGCGGCCGTCCTGGGGACGCCGGTCCTCGCCGAGATCGAGTCCGGATTGGAGTTTGAGGATGTTGATGACCGAGCGCTGCAACTTGCGCATCTGCGCGGGCACCGGCACTTCCTGCAGCACGCCGTCGATGCGGTAGCGCACGCGGAGGTCGTCGGCCAACGGCTCGACGTGGATGTCGGTCGCGCGCTCGCGCAGGGCTTCGCGGATGACCTGGTTGATGAACTTTTTGACCGAGGCTTCCTCGGAATCGTTTTCGTCGAGAACATTGACTTCCTCGCCGCGCATCTGGTCGAGATCGTCCTCCGACGTGCGGCCCTCGAGGAGTTCCTCGAACGTCTCGGCGCCGATGCCGTAAACCTGGCGCAAGGCCGGCAGAATCCCCTTGCGCGTGTAGACCTCGTAACGCACGCGCTGCGGCACGGCCTCCGCAACCGCCTGGCGCGCGAGCAGGTCGAACGGGTCGTAGGTCAGCAGCGTGAGCTGGTCATCCTCCGACGCGACGGGCAGAAGCTGGTAGCGCAGGGCGATGCGGGCCGGGAGTTTGGCGCGCAACTCGGGCGTGGCCTTGGCGATGTCCGCCCCGCCCCACGGGAGCTGGAATTTTTCGGTCAGCTCGCGGTAAAAACCGGTTTCGTCGAGTTCCGCGTTGTCGAGCAAGGCGCGCAGCATGGACGACTGGCTGCGGGCGGCTTCGGTCAGCGAGGTGGAAATTTTCTCGCGGTCGGACGCCCCGTGCCGCGCGGCCATTTCGACCAGTTCGGGAATCAACGCCATGGCGGTAGGCGCCTACTGCGTGGCGCTGACTTTTTGTTTCTTGCGCGGACGATTGGCTTTGTCCGGGGCGTATTCCTCGTAGTCCCAGCCGGCCGGACGCAGCGGATCGCGCGGTTTGCGCACATCGCTGTCAGGCTTGAGTTCTTCCGCGTCAAAAACCACCGGCGTGTTGGCGAAGGCCGGCGGCGCGGCCTCGGCATAAGCTTCGTCGCCGATCTTGCTGCGATAGCGTTCCTGCCAGCTGGCCTGGGCCAGTTCGGCGTCGTTCTCCACCACGGTGGGTTGAATAAGAACGAGAAGCTCCTGCCGCTTTACCTCACGCGAGGTCTGTTTGAAAAGATAACCCAGCACTGGGATACGCATGAGGAAAGGAATGCCCGAATCACCGGCTTCCATGCGCTCGACAATGAGGCCGCCGAGAACCACCGTGCCGCCGTTGGGGACGGTCACCGTGGTGGTGAGTTCCTGCGAGCCGATGATGGGGGTGGGGTTGCCACCGAGATTCTCGACGGAAATGACGTCGTTCTTGGTCTGCACAATGACGAGCGTGACGTCTTTGTTGGCGTTGATCAGCGGGAGAACCTCGAGTTTGAGCAGGACGTCCTTGTAGGTGATGTTCGAGGAGATGCCCGTGGAGTTTTGCGACGTGATGGTCGAGGAGGCCAGCGTGCTGCTGACGAAAGGAACTTGCTGTCCGGAACTGATGACGGCCTTTTTGTTGTTCGAGGTGTAGACCACCGGACGCGAGAGAACTTTGAATTTCCCCGTCTTTTCGAGCGCGCGTGCGTAGATATCGACCGCATCGGCGATCGATCCGTAAACGGTCAGACCCTGCAGGTTCTGAAAAAGCTGAGGCCGGATCAGATCGCCCGGCGTCGGCAGGTTGGAGCCGGCCAGGACGTTGCCGGGATCAAGGCTGAGCGGGTTGATCAGAGCGCCGGCCAGGCCCGTGCCTTCGCCGTTGTTGACGTTTTTGAGGAAGTAATTGAACCCGAACTCCATCTCGTCAGCCAAGTTGAGTTCGCCAATGACTGCGGCGATGTAAACCTGGCGCGGGCGCACATCGAGCATGTCGAGCAATTGGGCGGCCTTCTGTCGGCTGTCGGGCGGGCCTATGACAATGATGGTGTTGGAACTTTTATCGGCGATGATTTTGGTTTTGCCGACGATGATCGATTGAGGGGCGCCGTCCTCGGTCGGCTCGCGGATGCGATCGGGACGGCCGATCCCGCCACCGCCGGTGGACAGCCCGCCGTCCGACCCGATCCCCTGACCGGTGCCGGTGCCGCCTTCGATGACCGAGCGGTCTCCTCCCCCGGCGCCGGTGGCGGCTCCGCCCCCTTCGGTGTCGCCGTCCGAGAGCAAATCGCTGAGGACCGGCAGGACGTCGATGGCGGAAACAAATTTCAAGGGGCGTTCGAGGACGGCATCGAGCGGCACGGGCGCATCGAGTTCGGCGATCAGTTTTTTGATGTAGGGCAGGTTGACCGGCCGCGTGACAACGAGGATGCGATTGGTGCGCGGATCGGCGGCGAGTTGCGTTTCGCCGACCACCAGGTTCGATTCGAACTGACCGCCGCCGGTTGTGTTGATCGAGGCTTGGATGACCTGGCCTTGGGCGTCGACTTGGGGTTGTCCGGGCTGCCCTCCCGGCTGACCCGGGTTGCGCGCACCGCCTTCGTCGCTTTTTTCGATGAGGCTTTGCAAGACCTCGACAACCTTCTCGGCGTCGGCGCGCTTGAGGGTGACGAATTCGCTCACCACTTGCGCGGGCGGAACGTCGACCATGGCCTGCAGGGAGATGAGTTTTTGAATGACGGGCACGTTCTCGGTGATGAGCACGGCCTGGACGTTGGGAACCGGCGTGAAGGAAGTGTAGGCTTTGGGCGGACTGACGAAGGTCTGGAACAACTGCGCGGCCTGCTCGGGTGCGAGGTAGTTCAGCTTCATGAAATAACTCACCACTTGGTCGCTGGCCGGCAGGGTGTAGGGCGTGGAATAAATCGGGATGCCTTCAGAGCGGGGAAATTTTGAAGGGCCGAGGATTTTCTTCGTGTTCTCGTCGACGGGGACAAACGTGTAGCCGTTGAGCAGCAACGAGGCCTCGATCAAGCGGATCGCCTCGCTCTCCGGCACTTCGCCGGGAACGACGATGGTCAGGGGAGCGCCCTGCGCCAATGCCGAGTCGCGGACCAAACGCTGGTTGGTCAATTCCTCATAGAGGCTCAGCACCTCGTTGATCGAAGTGTTGGGAAAAGTCAGACGGACCATTCTTTCCGGCTGCGACGGGGCCGCCTGGATGGGTGCTACCGCCGGCACCGGGGCTGGCAGCGGCGCCTCAGCGGTCTGGGCCGCTGCTTCCGGCGCGGCCGGTGCAGGCGCGGGCGCGGCAGGGGCGGCTGGCTCCTGGGCCATGACGGAAGCCGCGACCAAGAGCAGCGCAAGCGCGGCCGGGGCGGTGGGCATGGAAAACGGGGCCTTCACGGGTGGAAATTAAAATTAGAGCAGGGAAACACAGATTCTCAAGGCGCGGCTGGAACAATCGCCCGGCGACGGATGACCCTCGGTGGAGGCATCTGGGGCTGCCCGGGCTGCTGGACCTGTCCGTTGTTCGGAATTCCGGGGCCGGGAACCGGGGGCACCACGCCCGGGGCGGCCTGCGGTGGAACGCCGGCCATCTGACCGGGTTGGCCGGGCACCTGCGGGGGTTGCGGTGGGACCAACATGGCCGGGTTGCCCGGCTGAACCTGCGGCGGCACCATGCCTTGGGCCATGGGAGGAGCGGACATGGCCGGACCGGCGTCGAATTTCACCACCCCGACCTCTGCTCCTTGCCGGAGGGTCACAGTGGAGTCGCCATACTTTTTCGGCGCCACATCGATCTGCACCAGCGCGAGATCGCCGCTCCCGGCGCCGTCCTTGCGCACCATCAAGCGGCGTTGCGTGGCGCGTTCCATAATGAAGGCGATGGGCTCGCCGCTGATCTCCGCGATGCCGGTGAGGGCGTAGCGCTGGGCCAACCCCGCGGACTCGACCGGCGGGGCGACTGATTCGAGCTGGAAAGGCGACTTCTTCCAAAGCTCCTCGTAGCGGGAGAGCGGAAACGGCGGGGACACGATGTCATCCGCGGGGGAGGTCTCCTCGGCGACGGGAGGCTCCGCGATTCCGTCCGCGGGTAATGTGGCGGGTGCCGGCGTCGGCGAGGCGGCAGGCTTGTCGGCGCTCGCGTCCCCCGCGACCGGACGGTCGGACACTTCAGGAACGACGAGCAGGTCGGCGGCCGCAGGTTGTTCCTCCTCGGCGTGAGCCAGCATGCCGGTGGCAACCAGAGCCATGAGCGGCGCGATATTTCTCACGGGACCGCCCCCTCCGACGGGCGATACCAGCGGGCCACCTCGACATCGCAGACGATCTCCGGCGGCTCGCCGCTTTTGATGCGCAGTTGTTTTACAACACGAAAATCTTTCGGTTTCTGCAATTCGGAGAGCCATTTCACGACCGCTTCCATCGGGCCTTTCACCGTCGACGCGTCATAGACCTCGGCGATAGATCCGCGCGGCGGAAGGGGTCCGCCCCCGCGGCGCGTGTATTCGAGTCCGCTGTTCTTCGCGCTCGTTTCGATGAATTGCGTGAACTTGGTGTCATCCTCCACCGTGCCGACGTCGTCCGACGGCTGGTTGGCCTCGAGCCAGACGCGGCGCTCCTCCCAATACGCGCGGTCGGCGAGGATCCCGCGATGCTCCGCGAGTTGAGTACTCAACTGCACGATATTGGCCTCGAGCGCTTGCTGGCGGTTGAGGAAAGCGCGCAGTCCCACCACATTGAGCAGGACAAAGATCGCCCCGAGGAGGAGGTAGAGCAGTTTCCGCTCTTTAGCTGTCAGCACCCTCATCGAAACCTCCTTCCTGGTCCGCCGGAACCGCGCCAGGGCGCACGCCGTCGATCTGGAAACGCGCACTGCGGTTGGGCAGCGATTTCGGATTTTCCGCCGTCCATTCGTAGCCGGACAGCTCCTGGCTCTTTTTCACCGCGTCCATGTAGAGCTGCGCGGCGGTGAAATCTTTCGCTTCGCCCTGGATGATGACGCGTCCGAGATTCATTTCGAAAAGCGTCAACCGCACGCCTTCGGGCGGAAGCAGTTTGGACGTCTGGAAAAGCACTTCGAGCGGATAGCCCGCGGGATCGAGCGCGGCCGAAAGTCCGTTCCAGCGCTCCATCGCGTCCTTGGTTGCCGCCACTTCCTCGGCGTTGCCGTCGATTTCAGCCTGCAGCGCACGCGCCTGCCAGTGGAGGCGCAAGGTGTTGGCCGCCAGGCCGAGGACGACGAGGAAATAAACCGCCGCCGCAGCCAGCGCAATGCGCTGCCGGCGCCCCGAGGCAACTTTGGCCTTCTGCACCTCGCGCACGGGGAGCGGGACGCACTCCAAAGGCTGCACCGGACGGACCGGCGGCGGCAATGGCTGTGTCTCGACCGGCAAGCCGCCCGTGCCATGCCACTCCTCGAGCGAAGGCGCCGTCGATCCCTCGTGGTAAACCAAAGCCGTAATCCCCGGACCCAACATGCGCCCGGCCTCCAAGGGCGCGAGCATCATCCATACTTCCAGCGCCATGGCCGCATCGGGCGATTTTCCGGTGAGTGGTTGGAAATGGAGCAACTGGTCGCCGCGCGTGACCGCCGCGACCCACGTCTCCTCCTCCTGCCAGATCGCGACCGTGTCGGGCAGGAGTGGGAGACAGGCCGGCGAAACCGCGTAGTCGGTCACGTCGCCATGCCAGTAACGTGGCGCTAATTGCGACGGCAACACCACCGCCTGCAACAGCACCTCGTTGCCTTCACGCGCGATTTCCCGCCAGGCGAAGGACGTCGTCTCGCGACTGCGCCCGGCCAGACCGCGCAACTCGAGCTGGGTGAAAACCAGATCGCCGAGGATCGACGGATCCTCGCCCGGCACCCAAACGGCGAGGGAAAAAGCACGCCGCACCGGAATGGCGATGAGCGCACCGGCCGCAGGCGACAGCTCCGCCAACTCGGACGCCTCGCCCGCCGCGGTCCATGCGCCCCCCTCGCCTTCCTGCCATTTCTGCCATCCGTGGGCCACGGGACGGAAAATGGCGCTGCGGCGCAGCGCGCGGGATTTTTCTATCTTTCCTCCCATAGTAAGTAATCGGTCGACTGTCCGCCGTCGCCGCCGGAAGCAGTCACGACGGAGATTTGGACTTCACAGTCGTCCACCATGCCGCGGCTATCAATTCTTTTGACCGTGCTTTCCGTGGTCAGCCGTGCCGCCGCGCGGTCCGGCGGCAGGGTTGAGGCCTGCAGCCAGCCGGCGAGCTGATCGATGCTTTCGAAACGCACATCATCCTCCGACGGCTCGATTTCGTCGCCCCCGCGGCGCAAACGCAGGATGTCCTGCACCATCTCGGGCGTGAGACCGGTCGCCGCCTGGAGCACGTCGGCCTCCGCCTCGTTCACATCGATCAGGCCCTCGCCGAAGACGGTGAAAGCCTCGCGCCAACCCGGATAGCGCTCGGCCAGAACCTCCATGCCCATGACGCGTCCCATTTCATCCACCGAGCGGAAAGGACGGTTGGCCGGTGCGTCCGTGATGCCGATGGCCTCGTAATCCGCGCGCTCGGCACCGTTGAGTTGACGCCCCGCGTCGTCGTCGACCCAGTCGGTCAGGCGATCGAACAGGACGTCCGCCTCGTCGTTGTTCAACCCCCAGAGCAGGAAAAGATTTTTCAGCGTGACGCGATCCTGATCGGCGAGGAGACGGTTGATGTTGAACCGCGCGCCCTCCCCGCGGATGCGCACGCGCATTTTGCCGCCGTCGGCCAGATCTTGGTTGAGCAGGGTTACGTCCTCGCGCGTCACCTGCGGATGCATGCCCAGAGCGACGCCGCTCAGCGCGATCTGCCGCGCAGCCAGGCGCTTGGCATCGGCTGCGCCGGAATCAAGTTCGATGCTCACCAGATCCGCCACCCAAAGCACGGAGAAGGAAAGGACCGCGATGGCCCAGAGCACGAGCAAGAGGGCCGCGGCGCGATCGGCTTGGTGGGTATTCCTCATGGCTCCGGCACCTGCCCCTCGCCTGTTTCCGGAACGACCTCCGGCCCTTCCCCGGGTCGGCCTTCCGGAGCGACCTCCTGCTCCTTGACCGGCGGGAGCCAAAAAACGTAACTGCGCGGAATATCGTCGCCGAGCGCGGTCAGGCTCAACTCAACAAGCGGCGGACGGTCGCCGCCTTCCGGCCATTCCTCGACCCAATCCTGCTGCGCGGGATCGAAAAACCGCCAACGTGCCGCGCGCAGGTCGGGCACGAGGCGCAGCCAGCTTCCGCGGTCCAAAGCATCGCGGCGCTCCATCTCGCCAAGCGAGGACGGCATGAGGAGCAGGCTGAATTCCCGTCCGCCACCCAGACGCGGCCGCGCCGCCAGGACGACCGTGCCGGCCGAAGGTCCGCCCGATCCCCAGGCAAAAACCCCGGGCGCATCGCGCAGCACGATCTCCGGAACGCCCTCCCCATCCGCGCGCACGCCGCCGGAAATGTCCGCGGTGGCCGGCAGGTTGTGGAAGGTGCGGCGCAACAGGCTGACGAAAGCATTGAGGCGCTGCGTGCGCAGGTTTTCTTCGGACAGCATGGCCGAGGCCTGCACCGCCGCACTGACCGTCGCGTAGATGCCGCCGGCCATGAGGACGAAAATCATGATGACCACGATCATCTCGAAGAGCGTGAAGCCCCCATTCCGGTTCCGTGTCATAATCTGATTCACGGTTGGTAACGCAGGTGGCTTTCCCGCCACTCCTGCTTCTCGCGCTGCTCGGTCCACTCGGCCCGCACCGTCACGCGCCACAGTCCCGCCAACTCCTCGTCGTCCTTGTTGCGGAAGTCGAAGGTCGGTTCGGCCGTGACATAGTATTTGACCCCCAAGACATCCGGACCGGCCTCGCGGCCCTGTTCGAGGGTGGCGACGGGCAAGGCGAGCGATTCGTCGAGTAGCGATTCGATCTGTTGCCGGATCTCCTCGTCGCGGCGCATGTAGTTGTTCGCGGCGAACGCGCGGTCGAGGGCGAAAGCGAGCCCGCCGACGGCTAGCACGAACATGCCCAAGGCCACCAGCACCTCGAGAAGGGTGAAACCGCCGCGCTTCATGGAATGTTGTAACTCTCGTCGGCAATTCCCGCAGTCAGCGCGTCGAAGGTGACCTGCATCCACGCATCATCCTCCTCGATCCGCACGGTGACCGGTTCGCACAAGCCCGTGGGTTGGAAGATCCAGCGCTGACCGTCGGGCCGGACGGCTTTGTCGGCACCGAAAGGCTCGAGCATGTAGCGCATGCCGCGCGGCATTTTGAAGGATTCGCCGGCCTCTTTCTCGCCGGGACGGCGCAGGGCGAACCCGTTCTTGGCGAAGACCACCTCGGCCGCGCGACCCGTGGTCATGGCGTCGTTCCGCGCCGTCTTGGCATAGACGAGAAGTTCGCGCACCACGTCGCGCAAACGCTGCTCCCGGGTGAAGCCGGAAGTAAGCGGCACCGCCGCGCCAATGATCAGCACGATGATAGCCACGACCATGGCGATTTCCAGCAGCGT
>JBIKXZ010000124.1:0-6934 GCA_044355525.1 Chthoniobacterales bacterium | reverse complement strand
GCCAATGGTGCCGCGCCAAATCCTTCGACACTTTTTGTCCGCTCGGACCGTGGGTGGTAACCCCCGACGAGTTGCCGGATCCGCTTCATGTTCCCATCGCCTCGCGGCTCAACGGGAAAATCATGCAGGAGAGCAACACGGCGCAGATGATTTTCGATGTTCCCGCCCTGCTGGAATTTCTCAGCGCCGACACCACCCTGCCGGCCGGCGCGGTCATTCTGACTGGAACCCCGCATGGCGTGGGCATGGCGCGCCAACCTCCGGTCTGGTTGCAGCCCGGCGACACCATCGCCATCGAGATCGGCGGCCTCGGCGCGCTCGAGAACCCGGTGGCGGAAGGCGATTGAATGAGCATCGGTCCGGTCGTCCTGCCCCGCGGTGCGGCCGAACCGCATCCGCCCCCGCCCTGCCCGATCGCGCGCCTGGCCGCGCTCCTGCAGGAAGAACCGCTCCTCGAAGCGGTCGCTTTCAATCCGTCCACCCGGCGCTTGTCCATCGCCACGCTGGGCGGCGACCGGGACGGACGCCTCGCGCGGCGCGTCACCGAGACGATGCAGGCCAGCCACGAACCATGCCCGCATTTCCGCCCGGAAAAATGCGAAGTCTGCGGCGTCAGCGCCGAACACCTGCCCGGCACCTCGCGCATCCTCGTCTCGGAAAAACTCGGGACCACGCTGGTGCGCAAGGCCACCTGCGTCACCGCCATTTCGCTCTGGCAATGGGTCAAGCTCGTCTGGCCCGCCTACGCGCCGCGACAAAAGGGCACGATTGAGGAGCACAGTGAAACTGATTGGAAACCGATGGCGGCCCTCGCCGCGGGATGCGCGGTGTTCGGACTGTCCGGCTGGGCGCTCGACCTCGCGCAGGCACCGGCTTGGATGCCGCTCGCCGCCTATGTTCTGGCCTATATCTGCGGCGGGTGGGACGCCGCGGGCGACGCATGGGAGCGGCTCAAGTCGGGGCAACTCGACATCCATTTCCTCATGCTCGCCGTGGCCGCCGGCGCGGCCCTGATCGGCGCGTGGCGGGAAGGCGCGCTGCTTTTGTTCCTTTTCTCCGCCTCCGGCGCGATGGAGCACTATGCGATGGGACGCACCCGCCGCGAAATCGGCGCCCTCCTGCGCGGCGCGCCGAAAACGGCCCTGGTCATCGAAGGCGGCCGCGAGCGCGAGGTTCCGGTGGAGGATCTGGAACCGGGTATGACAGTCCGCGTCGTGGCCGGCGGACAGATTCCCGTCGATCTGACGGTGACACGCGGACAATCGGAATGCGACGAGTCGAACCTGACCGGCGAAGCGGTGCCGGTGCCCAAAGGTCCCGGCGAAACCGCGCTGGCCGGCACGATCAATCTGAGCGGCGTGCTCGAGGGCGCGGTGCTGCGTCCGGCCGCGGAGAGTTCCCTGCAGCGCATCATCCGCCTCATCCGCGAAGCCCAGGCCCTGCGCGCCCCTTCGCAAACGTTCACCGACCGCTTCGGCACGACTTACACGTGGACCATTCTTACCGCGTGCACTGTGATGTTTTTCGTTTGGTGGCTGGTCTTCGGTCTCCCTCCCTTCGCGGGCACGGAGGAGACGCGCAGCGCGTTCTACCGCTCTATGACACTGTTGGTCGTCGCTTCCCCATGCGCCCTGGTGCTGTCCGTGCCTTCCGGGATCCTCGCGGCCATCGCGGCCGGTGCGCGGCGCGGCATCCTTTTCCGCGGCGGGGCGCCGATCGAAAATCTCGCGTTGGTCGATGTGGTCGCTCTGGACAAGACCGGCACCCTCACCTCGGGTCAACTCACGCTGTCGGGGATCGAGCTGGTGCGCGGAACGGAAAAGGAATTGCTGACCGTGGCGCATTCGCTGGCGAGGCACTCCGCGCATCCGCTCTCGCGGGCCATCCGCCGCTTGGCGCTGCAACGGGGCGCGGCGGACCGCGACGCGGAAAAACACGAGACGGTGCCGGGGCGCGGGGTGCGTGCCGCGATCGGCGGACAGGCCTGCGTTCTGGGCAGCCGCGGTTTCGTCGCGGACGAGACCGGGCTCGCCTTGCCGGAAACCCCGCACGGCGCGGATGCGGCCGAGGTGTGGGTGGCCGGCGACGGGGCGGTCGGCTGTCTGCGCTTCCGCGACGAGGTGCGTCCGCAAAGCCGCGAACTCATCGGACGGTTGCGCGACCGAGGCATCCGCACGGTCATGCTGACCGGCGACCGTTCCGGTCCGGCCGAGGCCATGGGCCGCGCGGCCGGACTCGACGAAATCCGCGCCGGCCTGCTCCCGCAGGACAAAGTCGCCGCCATCGAGGAACTCAAGGATGGCGGACGCAACCGCGTAGCCATGGTGGGCGACGGGGTCAACGATGCGCCTTGCCTCGCCGCGGCCGACATCGGCGTGGCCATGGGCGCGCGCGGATCGGATGCCGCCCTCGAGCAGGCCGAGGTCATCTTGATGAACGACCGGCTGGAAAATTTCCTCCTCGCCCTCGATTTGAGCACTGATGCCCGGCGTGTCATCCGCCAGAATATGTTCATCGCCCTCGGCACGGTCGGGGTCATGGTGGTGGCCACTTTCATCGCGCCGATCCCCCTTGCCCTCGGCGTGGCGGCCCACGAAGGCAGCACGGTAGTGGTGGTTTTGAACAGCCTCCGGCTGCTCTTCATGCGCCGCGCCTGACAAAGCCCCGCCGGCGGGGTTAGGTTGCACGGACATGTTTTGGCGCGCCCTGACCCATCATTCGCTCAAGACGGTCCTGCGGCTGGTCCAGTTGCTCGTCTTTGTCGTCGTGCCGGGCGCGCTGCTCTGGCTGCATTTCGCCGGACTGCCCCGCGCCTTGCACGCGCCGCTGGTGGAAGCAGCCAAGCGGGAGGGACTCGACATCGATTTCACCCGGATGCGTTTGAGTTTCATGCAGGGACTGGTGCTCGACAATGTGGACATGCGCGCCGAGCGCCTGCCGGAGGCCCCGGAAGTGGCGGTGGACCGCGCGGCCATCTCGCTCAACTGGCGCGAATTGCTCCGCGGCCGGGTCGAATTGACCTCGCTCGACCTGCGGGGCGCGCAAATGTTCCTGCCCGTGTCATCCGGCGAAGGCGTGACGCGCACCTTGCGGCTGACCAAAGCACGCGCGCGCCTGATGCTGGCCGACGGCGTGGTCGGAGTGCCGCTGGCCCGGTTCAATTTGCAGGGCATCGACGTCATCGCCTCCGGGCAAATCGTCCTCGGTGAGGGGTCGGCCCCCTCGGCGCCAACCGGGTTGGTCCCGCCGGAAGTGGGGCGCGCCCTCGAGGTCCTCGAAACCCTCGACTTCGGACGCACGCCACCCGTGCTCGAGGTGGAATTCGCCGCCAAGTCGGGCGATGTCGCGGCCTTGCAGTTGCCGCGTATCCACCTCGAAGCGCCGTCGGCGGCCTACGGACGCGCCAAACTCAACGACATCCGGTTGGAGGCGTCTTACGCCGGAAATTTGCTCGAGGTCCGCAACTTCTCGGCGCGCGGACCGAAGGGCGGCGGCCTCGATTTGTCCGGCACGTGGAATCTGGCCGACGGCGCGGCGCAAGCCGAGTTGGAATCGACACTCGACCCGGCGCCGTGGCTGACCGAACTGCGACCCGCCGGTCCATGGAAAGATTTGTCCTTTGCCGAAAATCCCGCCGTGCAGGCCTCGCTCGAGGTGCGTCCGGGCGAAACCCCGCGCGTCCGGGTCATCGGCACGGTCGAGGCCGGGAATTTTTCCTTCCGCGGCGTGACCTTCCGCGGCTTCTCCAGCGGCTTGGCCTGGCGTGACGGCGAACTTTACGCCAGCGACATCCTGATCAAACCGGCGGCGGGCGAAATCCGCGGTGACTTCATGATGCGCACCGGGGACGTGAAGATCCGCGTCGATTGCCGCGCCGACCCGCTGCAACTCCTGCCCCTCCTCCCGCCCAAGGCCCGGGAGGACGTGCAGAAAATGGAACTGGCTTTCACCGACGCGCCGGAAATCCGCCTCGAAGCCACCGGCCCGGCCCTCGACCCGGCCAAACTCTCGGCGCGCGGCACGCTCAAGCTCGGACGCACCTCGATCCACGATTCGCCGCTGGACCGCGCCACAGCCGACGTGGCCTTCGAGAACCTCGCCCTCGTCTTCTCCAACCTGCTGGTCACGCGGCCGGAGGGCACGGGCAGCGGGAGTTTTGTTTATGACTTCGGACAAAATCAGGTCCGCCTCGCCGACATCCGCAGCACGATGGATCCCTTCAACGTCCTGCTGTGGGCCGATCCCAAAGTGGCGCGCGAGACGAAGCCCTACCGTTTCAAGGCGCCGCCGGAGGTGAGGGTCAACGGCGTGATCGGGCTGAAAGACCCCACCGTGACCCGCCTGCGGGCCGATTTCAACGCGCCGCGCGGACTGGACTACGATCTGCTCGACCGCACGCTGAATTTCGGAGCGACCGAGGGCACGCTGCAGTTCGCGGGACGGCAGATCGCGGTCGACGTCCCTTCGGCCCAGCTCTTCGGAGGGACCGCGCGCCTCGATGCGATCATCACGACCGGCCAGCCGGACGCGCGGCAGAAGATGAACGTTGTCCTCGACAACGTGGACTTCGAAACGCTCACCCGGCTGTATTTCGACTACAAGGATTCGAAGGGCGTGCTCGATGCGCGCTACGATTTCACCTTCGTGCCCGGGAAACCGAAGCTCATGCGCGGGCAAGGCAATCTCCTTGTGTCGAATGGCAACGTCTTCGCCATCCCGGTCCTCGGACCGCTCTCCGTCCTGCTCGACGCGGTCATTCCGGGGACCGGCTACCAGACTTCGCGCAAAGCAACATGCGATTTCCGCGTGGCTGACGGCATCATCCGCACGGACAATCTCGACGTCGAAGGCCAGGGCTTCAGCATGATCGGCAAAGGCGACCTCATGTTCGTCGAGGATCGCATGGACTTCACCGTGCGGGTCAACGCGCAGGGCGTGCCGGGCTTGCTGCTCTACCCGGTGAGCAAACTTTTCGAATACATCTCGGACGGGAAACTTTCCGAACCGAAATGGCGTCCGCGTGTCCTGCCCAAGGGCGCGGAGCGTCGTCGCGGGGACGAGCCCGTGCCGGAGCCCGCGGAGAAGGTGAAACCCGGGGCGAAAAAAGAACCGGCCAAGGAGCCCGGCGAACCTAGCGCAAGAGCAAAACCGAACGGGCGCGCTTGATCGCGTTGGTAATGCGGCGATGCAGGTGCGCGGGCACCCCGGTCAGGCGGCGCGGCAGGATCTTGCCGCTCTCGGTGACGAAGCGCTTGAGGAGTTCGGGATTCTTGTAGTCGATGGCCTCGACCGGCAGGTCGATGCGGCGGCGGGGCATCGGGCGGTTGGCCCGGCGCATAGCGGCGCGGCGTTTGGGTGTCTTCGGTTGCATGGCGTGTTACTTGGTTTCCCGGTGCAGCGTGTGACGGCGCAGGTGCGGGTTGTATTTCTTTTTCTCGAGGCGGCCGGGCGTGCGCGGGCTCTTCTTGTTGCGCGTGCTCATGTAGCGCGAGACGGGCTTTCCTTCGGCCGCGGCCTCGGTGCATTCGAGGGTGATGGTTTCCTGTGGCATGGTCTTACTCCTTGCTGTCCGCCGAGGATTCCTCGTCGGATTCCTCCCCGCTCTCGTCCTCGACGGTCTCGAAGAGGCGGCCGATCGGTTGGCGAATGCGGCTGAAGCGGTTTTTCTTTTCGATTTCGTTCTGGCACTCGACGGTGAAGCGCGCGAACGGGCGCGCCTCGAGGCGGGCCTTGAGAATTTGTTTGCCGCTCATTTCGCAGACGCCGTAGGTGCCTTTGGCGATGCGCTTGAGGGCTTCGTCGATCTCGAAAAGGGCGTCCTGTTCCTGCGAGAGCAGGCTGAGCGCGAAATCGCGATCGTAAGCGTCGCTCCCCGCGTCAGCTTGGTGGAGTCCGTGCGCGGACACCTCGTGGGCATCGTGCCCGGTGCGGAGGTTGTCGCGGGCCACGCCCGTCATGGAATCGAGGAGGGAATCCTTCAAAGCGAGGAGGCGCAGTTGCTGCTTCTTCAGCCAGGGATTGAGGCGGCGGGTCTTTTCGACCGGTTGGCCGAAGGCGAGCATGTCACGGGTGCCAACCAAAGGTGCCTTGGTGGCGCGCGACGGACGCTTGGCCGGCGCAGCGGGCTTTTTCGCGGCCGGCTTTTTCGCCGCGGCCGGCTTCTTTTTGGCCGCGGCGGGCGTCTTGGGCGCGGCTTTTTTCGGGGCCGCCGGCTTTTTCACCGCTTGGGCTTTGGTTTTTTTCTTGGTCACTGGCATGGAAAATCCTTCCTGAAGGGGCGGGGAAGCTAACGGCCCGCCGCGGGACGCGCAAGGCTTTTTGCCCTCAAGAACCGGGCAGCGGCACGGGGCGATCCCCTATCTTGTCGGCCTCCATTTGCGCTTTCTCCTCCTCCCCCGGCGTGTAGGGGCGGCCGCCGGAGACGACCACGGTGCCCCCGGATTGCTTGGCCAGTTGCGGACGCGATCCGGCTTCGACATAGAACTGGCGGTCGATGACTTTGCCGTCGAGGTCGAGGTGGGTGTAGAGGAATTGCTTGGGCGCGCTGTTTTGCAGGATGTGGATTTCGTTGCGCGCGTCGAGGATCACGGCAGGCCGGCCGAAAGTGAGGAACGGCCCGAGTTGGTGCGTGGCGTAAATGCGGCCGTTCTCGCGGTCCTCGATGCGGGCGTAGAGGCGCGTGCTGCGCGAGAGCTTGTGCGAGAGAAGGGTGATGGTGCGCAACGAGGGCTCGCCGTCGCCGCCGGGGACACCGACCACCTCCTGCCAGATGGGACGGCCCTCGGTGATCTCCACGGCCAGCGGCGGGGAACTGAAAAACCGCCCGAACTCCGGCACGTAAACCGAGGCGCGGATGCGGTAGAGACCGAATTCCTGCAGGGGGAAGAGCGGCGTGAGGTTGAAGGCCGCGGGCAATTTTTCGCCGGGCTCGATG
>JBIKXZ010000019.1:0-21514 GCA_044355525.1 Chthoniobacterales bacterium | reverse complement strand
TCTGCGGCGTGGGGAAGTCCGGTCATATCGGCGACAAAATCGCCGCCACCCTGACCAGCACCGGTTCCACCGCGGTGGTCCTCAACTCCCTCA
Source organism: Chthoniobacterales bacterium (assembly GCA_044355525.1). Taxonomy (GTDB): domain Bacteria; phylum Verrucomicrobiota; class Verrucomicrobiia; order Chthoniobacterales; family JACTMZ01; genus JACTMZ01. The sequence continues at coordinate 21,421 of JBIKXZ010000019.1, read as the reverse complement.
ACGCCCTGCACGGCGACCTCGGGCTCGTTTCCGACGGCGATGTCGTCCTCGCTTTCAGCTACGGCGGCGAGACGGCCGAGTTGCTCAACATTCTCCCGCCGCTGGCGCGCTTCGACGTGAAACTCATCGCCGTGACCGGGCGCCCGGACTCCACGCTCGGACAAGCCGCCGATGTTGTGCTCAATGTCGCCGTCGGTCAGGAAGCCTGCCCGCTCAATCTCGCCCCGACTTCAAGCACGACGGCCATGCTCGCCCTTGGTGATGCGCTGGCCATGGTCCTGCTCGAAGCTCGCGGCTTCAACCAGGATGACTTCGCGCGCTTTCATCCCGGCGGAAGCCTCGGACGCGTCCTGCTCAATCGCGTCAACCAGATCATGCGCAAGGAAGCGCAGGTCGCCGTCGCCCGCGAGGGCGACACCGTGATGGACGCGGTTAGGGAAATGACCAAATGCCGCGCCGGCGTGGCGGCAATTGTCGGTGCCGACGGCAAGCTGGCCGGTGTCTTCACCCACGGCGATCTGGCGCGCCACTACCAGTCGCACCCGGATCTCGGCATGCGTCCCGTGGCCGAGTTCATGACGAAAAACCCGATCACCATCCGCGGCGACAAGCTTGCCGCCGAGGCGTTGCACGTGCTAAAGACCCACCGCATCGACGATCTGATCGTGGTGGACGAAGACAACCGTCCGGTCGGCATCATCGATTCGCAGGACCTCTCGCGTCTCCAAGGCGTCTGAACCGCGCAACCGAAACATTTTCACCAACCAAATTGTTATGCCCGCAGCCAACGACCTCCGCAAAGGACAGGCCATCAAATACAACACCGACACCTATGTCGTGTTGGAAGTCCATCACCGCACCCCCGGCAACCTCCGCGCTTTCGTCCAAGCCATCATCCGCAGCATCAAGACCGGAAAGTCGAGCGATGTCCGCTTCAGCTCGACCGAAAAAGTCGAGCTCGTCGATCTCCAGCGCCGTCCGCTCGAGTTCAGCTACAAGGACCATCAGGGTTACCACTTCATGGACCCGGAAAGCTACGAGACGGTCGAGTTGGACGAAGTCCTGCTCTCCGGCGCCAAGGACTATCTGGTGGAAAATCTCAAAGTGGAAGTGCTCTACGCGGAAGGCAAAGCTGTCGAAGTCGAAGTGCCTGCCTCGGTGACGATGAAAGTCATCGAATCCCCCGAAGGCCTGCGCGGCGACACGGCGAGCAACGTGCAAAAGCCCGCCACCCTCGAGTCCGGTCTTATCGTCAATGTTCCGCTCTTCATCAAGGAAGGCGAACTGGTCAAGATCGACACGCGCACCGGCACCTACATGGGCCGCGCCTGACGCATCCCCGCCCCGATGGCCAAGCGTGCCCGCCGCTCCAAAGCCGCGCGGACCACGCGTCTCAACGCCACGTTCGCCGCACCGGCCGATGCGACCTTCGTCGTCCCGGTCCGCTGGGTGAAGTTTGTCGTCGGACTGTTCCTCCTTCCCGCGTGCTACGTCCTGACCGCCGCGTTTTTCAGCGCGCTGATCGACGCCTTCACCTTACAGGCGCCCGACCGGCCGCATTTCTGGGCCACGCCGGAATTTTGGTTCTTCGGGCTCGGACTGATCTGCTGGCTGATCATCTACTTCGGACTGCCGCGTCCGCTGCGCATCTATGTCTTCGGTCACGAGCTGACCCATTTTCTCATGGTCAAAATCATGGGCGGGCGCGTCTCCGAATTCAGCGTGACCCGTGACGGCGGCTACATCGTTTCGTCGAAGATCAACACTTGGATCGCGCTCGCGCCGTATTTCGTCCCCATCTACAGCGTTTTCGTCATCGCGGCCTATGGTGTTGTCTCCGGTCTCTATGACTTGCAGCCGCACGCCGAACTGGCCACGGGAATTCTTTACGGTTTGCTCGGGCTGACCTGGGGCTTCCACGCCACCTTCACGCTGTCCATGATCCCGCGCGGTCAGACCGATCTGGCTTACGGCGGGACGTTCTTTTCGCTGACTGTCATCTACCTGATGAATCTGCTCGTTCTTTCGCTTTTGCTCATTCTCGCCACACCCTACGTCAGCTTCGCCAGCTTCGGCCGCGAGTTGCTGGCCCACGCCGCCACGTTCGCGGCCGAAGCCACCAAGGTGCTCGAGTTGCTTGTGCGTTCGTTCTCGGCCTGATCGGCCGTTCCTCTCAAACGACCGCCCGCAGCAAACCCGCGGCCGCCGCCAAACCGACCACGGCGGGAATCGACCAACCCCGGCCGACGAGAAGCCACAAACTCACGCCGGCAATGACCGCGTGCAGCATGCCTGGTTGGTCGGGCGCAAAGACACCGGTGGCAAACCACGCAGCGAGATTGGCGATCACGCCGATGACCGCGGCAGTGACCGAATCGAGGATGGTTGTGGCGCGCGGATTGTCGGCCATGCGCTCGACGAAGGGCGCACCGGCCAGGATGAACAGAAAACTCGGCACGAAAGTGACCCATGACGTGATCAAGGCACCCAGCGTGGCCATCAGCCACGGCGAGAGCGGGGCCGCATTGTTCCATCCGGCCATGAAGCCGGCGAATTGCAGCACTTTCACCAGCGGCCCCGGCAATGCCTCGGCCAAGGCCAGGCCATCTTTCATCGCCGCCACCGAGAGCCATCCGGCGCCGTTCACTGCGTGATCTGCCACATAAGGCAGCACGGCGTAAGCCCCCCCGAAAGTCACCACCGCGACTTTGCTGAAAAAGAAACCCAGCGAGGCGAGCAGGCTGTCCCATCCGAAAACGAGCACCGCCAGCGCCACCGGAGCCCACCAGGCAAGAAGCCCTACCGCGATAACCCGCCATGGGACCTTCGTGGAAGGCGACCGGCCCAATTCACCGCGGGGCGCCGGCGACGAAAGGTGCTTCACCGCCCCGAGTCCGAGCGCAGCGACCACGATCCACGGAAAAGGAACGCCATAAAAAAACATGGCGACAAATGCACCCACCGCGAGCAACCAGTCGCGCGTGCCGTGCAAATGATGCCGGGCCATGCGCACCAGCGCGGCGATGATGATGGCCAGCACGGCCGGACGCACCGTGCCGAAGAGTGTTTGCACCCACTCGAGTTGACCGAAGACCGCGTAAAGCGCCGCCGCAACCCAGAGCAGCAGCACGGCGGGGAGGACGAAGAGCGCGCCGGCCGCGATGGCCCCGCGCAGGCCGTGCAATTTCCACCCGGAATAAATGACCAATTGATGCGCCTCGGGTCCGGGCAGGAGCAGGGAGAAATTCAGCCCGGCAGAAAACTCGTGCGGCGTCAGCCAGCGGCGGCGCTCGACCAATTCCTCCCGCAGGATGGCAATCTGTCCGGCCGGACCGCCGAAACTGATCCAGCCCAACCGCGCGAAGAAACTCCGTGCGGCCGGCCAGTCGGCCGCGGCTTTTGCTTGGCAATTTTCCGGCATCTTTTTATCGTTCCGGGGCGAAGCAAATCACGTTATGGCCGAACTCGAAAACAAATACACCGAAAACGTCCCCGGCAAATTCTATGTCGATGATCAGTGCATCGATTGCGACCTCTGCCGTGAGACCGCCCCGGCCAATTTCACCCGCAGCGATGACGGCGGGTATTCCTACGTTTACAAGCAGCCCGAGACCCCCGAGGAAGAGGCCCAGTGCAAAGAGGCCATGGAAGGCTGCCCGGTCGAAGCCATCGGGGATAACGGAGGGTAGGACAGGGCAGGCGGAGTTCCGCTTCCCTCAACTCTCATCCCTCAACCCTCAACTCCGATGAGCCGCTGGGCCGACACCGTCATGGCCGAGTGGCGCCGCTACCGCGAACCGCGTGATGTCGCACAGCGCACCTCCGGTTTCGCTGACGCCCTTCGCGGACTCCTGCCCAAGCTCGGATTGGGTCAGTCGCTTGACGAGCACGCCATCCGCAAATCCTGGTCGGCCTTGGTCGGACCGTTCATCGCCGGCCAATCGGAACCTGACCGCATCCGCGCCGGTGTCCTCTACGTGCGCGTCCACCAGTCGAGCGTGCGCTTCGAACTCGAGCGGGTCTGGAAAGCGGACATCGAGACGAAACTGGCCGCGCAATTCGGGGCGGACAAAATCCGCGGCGTGAAATTTTTCAGCTGACCATGTTGCGCAATCTTCTCCTCGATTGGTCCGGCACACTGGTCGACGACATGCCTCCGGTCATCGGCGCAACCAATTACGTGCTGGAGCATTTCGGCAAGCCGCCGCTGACCCGCGACGGATTCCGCCAACACTTCCGCCTGCCCTTCACCGAATTCTACGAGGAATTCCTGCCCGACGTTCCACTCGTCGAGCTGGACGCACTCTTCCACCGCCGCTTCGTCGAGATCCAGGACGAAGTCGCACCGCTACCCGGACTCTACGAATTCCTCGATTTCTGCCGCGCCAGCGGCCGCCGCCTCTTCCTCCTCAGCTCCATGAAACAGGAGCATTTCGACGTGCAGTCGGCCAAGCTCGGCCTGCGCGATTACTTCGAGCATCCCTATGCCGGCGTCATGGACAAGCGGGCCAAGATCGGTTCGATCCTCGAGACGCATGGATTGGCCCGCGACGAAACGGCTTTCGTCGGCGATATGATCCACGACGTGGAAACCGCGCGCCATGGCGGAGTGATGAGCATCGCCGTGCTCACCGGTTACGACTCCATCGAGAAGCTGACGCCGGCCAAACCCGACGTGGTTGTCTCCTCTCTCCACGAATTACGGCGTTTGCTCATGCACGAATCGCACACGCGTCCCGTGGCCACGGTCGGCGCGCTCATCACGCATCGCGGCAAAGTGCTCATGATCCGCACCCGCAAATGGAGCGATAAATGGGGCATTCCCGGCGGCAAGATCGAGCACGGCGAAACGGCCGAAGAAGCCCTGCGCCGGGAAGTGCGCGAAGAAACCGGGCTCGGGCTGACCGATCTCCGATTCGTCATGGTTCAGGACTGCGTCGATTCGCCCGAGTTCCGCCAACCGGCACATTTTCTTTTGCTTAACTACATGGCCGAAGCGGACAGCGAAGCCGTAGTGCTCAACGAGGAAGCCGAGGAATTCCGCTGGGTCACACCAAAGGAGGCTGGGGCAATGGATCTCAACGCCCCCACGCGAATCCTGCTCGAGCGCTCGGATTTGTAGCCTGAGAAGCGCTGGGCTCTGTCGGATCGCAAGGCAACAAGAACTCTCGCCAACTGCGCTGCTTAACCGGGTAAAGCTAAGGATTACCTGTCCCGGTCAGGGCGCATTGCGGACAATACGGAAACCATGGTCGCTTATTCTGCTGGTAAGTCCCGTGAAACCTCCGGTGCGAACAGCACAAACATCCGCTGGCATAAAAACCGCACCTCCACGGTTAAGGGCTTGGGGCCCCGAGACAACACCATCGTCCACTTGGATGATGTCCTCGCACAGCTCCCATACGTTGCCGCTCATGTCGTGAATACCCAACTCATTGGCCTGCTTCGTGCCAACAGGTCGCGTCTTGCCTTGGCTGTTATCGCGATACCATGCAACAGCGTCGATGTTGTCACTACCGCTATAGATGTAGCCTTGTGTGGAATTTCCACCCTGCGCAGCCCACTCCCACTCTGCAGCCGAAGGCATCCGATACCCGCTCGCCGTCCTATCGATTGTGGGCACACTCTCACCCGCCCTGTAAACGGCGCCAGAAACCTTGTAAACAGGCGTCAGGCCTTCCATCTGGCTTCTTGCGTTACACCACTTGGCGATATCGAACCAATTTACATCGCCGACGGGATGGTTTGCTGCGCTGCCACTTCCCGCACCGGCGAGGTCGTAGCCATTGCTGGTAGCCCAAGAGCTGACTTCAAGCCATTGGCTCCAGGTCACCTCGTATTTTCCGATGAGGAAAGTGGGGATACTTTTGCCAGCGAAAGGGGAGTCAGATGGAAGAGTGCCACCTTGCACCGTGATCAAAATATCGGTCACTAGCGGCGAAACCGCAATTCTCATACGGTAAAAGGCATTGGCGTTGGTTGTGACGATGTTGGTCACCTGAACAGTCTGCCAACTGCCCAGACCGTTGGTCGATTGGTCAAGTGTCAAAGTGACCACGCTGCTCTGGGCCTGGACGTCGCTCGCGGGAACGAAACCCGAAATAATCGCCGCGAAGGTGACACACATTGTACATATTCTCATACTAGGCTTCCTTCTGATTTCTTTCCGTTGCCTGCCACAGCGCGCTTAGGTCGAGACTTCGAGAGCGGAGGCCACGGAAATTTGGAGACTGGAATGAGTGGGGGGCATTGCTGCCGATAAGACTACTCGCAGTATGATCGGCACCCTTCAATTGAAAACCGATTATTTTCGAAGGACAGGTTTTTTCGGTTCGCAACGCCCAGTAAGTCCCGAGTGTTTGCACGCGCGGCCATCGCCTTGAGGCTAAGTAATTGGTGAATGCAGGAAACCTGGAAGCCGCGCCCTTGCAGAGCGACTCGATTAAAATCAGCCCAATCGCGTTCGTCTCCATACATGCGTCTTTGTAGCGCTTCTCAACGAAGTTTCGGTGACAGAAGGAGCGGAGGCCCCCCCGAATACTGGGTTCGAGAGGGGTTAAATGTTGCGAAAAAAAAGTGGGTCGGGTGGGACTCGAACCCACAACCAACGCCTTAAAAGGGCGCTGCTCTACCATTGAGCTACCAACCCTCGCGGAAAGAACGTCCAATGTAGCGCGCGAGGATGCACGCTCAAGATTTTTTGACCGTCAGTAGGTCAGAACTGTCCGGTCTGTAGCATGACCAGAGTGCAGGCCTTGGTGTGGGGAATGTTTGCGCGGTCGAGGGCGGCGGCGAGTTCGTCGGATTCGGTGCCGGGATTGAAGATGACGCGCTTGGGGGCGAGGCTGAGGATTTCGTCGGTGAGTGGGGCGAGACGTTGCGGGCCGACGTAGAGGGTGAGGGTGTCGACGGGCTCGGCGATGCCGCCGAGGGATTTGGCGACGGGGAGACCCTCGATAACCTCGAGGGCGGGGTTGACCGGAATGACGCGGTGGCCGGCTTCGCGGAGTCGGCGCACGGCCATGTTCGAGTAACGGTCGGGGTTCGCGCTGGCGCCGAGGACGGCGACGGTTTGGACAGCGCTCATGGCATCAGGCCGCGTCGTGCATCATGGCTTTCATCTTCGTCTCGACGTCCTCGGCCACGGTGGCGAGGGCGGGGGAGGCGGAGAGCGCGGCAAGCAATTTGGTCGGGAGCGCGGTGGCGATCTTCGTTTGGCCGTTTTCCTCGTAGACGCTGATGCGGCAGGGCAGGGCGATGTTCATGCCCATGTCTTCGGCCAGGACCTTCGAGGCCTGCTGCGGGTTGCAGACTTCGAGGATGTGGCACGCGTGGGGCAGCGGGTAGCCTTTGGAGTTGAGCGTTTCCTGGAGGTCGTAGGCGTGGAGGACGCCGAATCCGTGCTTGGCCACGGCAGCGCGTAGGTCTTCGACGGCGGCTGCGGGAGTTTTCTTGGTTTCGACGACGTAACGCATGATGAGGTTCCTCAGGTGAAGATGATTTGTCCGCCGGCCGCCAGTTCGTAGAAATCGCCAACGGTGAGGACTTTTTCCACCTGCGGGCAGAAGTCGGCCATGGTGAGATGGAACATGTCGACGGTGGCTTTGCAGGCGTAGATTTTGCCGCCGGCATCGTGGATCATTTCGATGAACTCGGGGATGGGCGGGATGTCGAGGGCTTCCATTTCCTTGTTCATCATGTGCGTGGCGAAGGCGGACATGCCGGGCAGCGCGCCGAGGAGGGTCGGCAGCGGGAAGCCTTTGGCGTCGGGCACGCGCATGGCGGGATTGCCGACCGTGGCGATCTTGATGCTGCCCATGTATTTCGTGAGGATGGCGTAGAGGCCGAAGAAGGTGAAAAAGAGGTTGGCCTCGATGCCTTCCATGCGGGCGCCGTTGCCCATGATGAGTCCCGGATAGATCCCGTCGAGGGAGCCTTTGGAGACGACGATGGATACTTTTTTGATTTTGTCGGACATGGATTTTTCCTCCGTTTAAACGCAGCTGACGGGTTTCGGGTAACCGCTGATTTTGGCGGCTTTTTTGATCGGGCCGTCGGGGAAGAGGGCGTAGAGATCTTTGGTTGTGATGTTGCCGACTTTGTTCATGCGGCGCATGCCGGGGACGACGCCCTTTTCTTTGAAGCCGGCGTCGATGAAGTTGAGGACTCTCCAGTGCGTGTCGGTCAGCGTGATGCCTTCCTCCGCGGCGAGCGCGGCAGCGACATCTTTGTTCCATTGGCTGTGGTTAACGAGGTAGCCCTCGTCGTCGGTATCCACGGGCGTGCCCGCGAGGATTTTGGTTGGCATGATGTGTTTTGGTCTTTGGGTTTTGTGAAATTTCAGGCGGCGGCTTTGATTTCTTTGGGCGGGATGTTTTTGCCGCGCAGGGACATTTGGTGTCCGATGAACGGGATAGGCAGGCCGGGCAGGAGGATGTTCCAGTAGATCCACTTGAAGGCCATTTTGCCGAGATGGTTGAGGCGGGATTCGCCGAGGAGTTTCATCGGTCCGACCGCGGGCAGCGGGAAGGTGCCGGTGACCGGTTCCTGGTCGTAGTTGAAATCGAGAAGGAAGGCCTTCCCGTGTCCGGATTCGATGAAGCAGTTGGCGTGTCCGTCGAAACGGCTGCGCAGCGGCTCGCCGGCGATATGGTGCAGGATGTTTTCGGTGAGCACTTCGGCTTCGAAGTGGGCCACGGAGCCGGCTTTGGACGTCGGGCAATCGGTGGCGTCGCCTATGACGAAGATGTTGGCATGGGCCTTCGATTGCAGGGTGTGCTTGTCGGTCGGGACATAGTTAAGTTCGTCACCGAGTCCGGAGCGTTCGATCATTTCCGCCCCCATGTTCGGGGGGACGGTGACGAGGAGGTCGTAGGGGACTTCTTTTTCGTCCCATGAAACGATGGCTTTTTTCTCCGCATCGACGCGGGCGATGGCGAAGTCGTGGACGACAGAAATGCGCTTTTCGTCGAGCAGTTTGCTGAGGATGCCGGAAGCGACGGGCTTGGTGAAGGCGCCGGACATCGGGGTCACGTAGGTGATTTCCGTTTTTTCGCGCAGACCCTGTTTTTGCAGCCACGTGTCGGCGAGGAAGCAGAATTCGAGTGGGGCCACGGGGCATTTGATCGGCATCTCACAGATGTGGACGACGAGTTTCCCGCCCTGCCAGGACTTCAGGCGTTCGGTGAGGGCTTGGGCGCCTTCGAAGGTGTAGAACTCGTGGACGTTTTTGCGCCAGTCGCCGTTGACCATGCCTTCCACTTGGTCCGGGGCGGGGCGGACGCCGGTGGCGATGATGAGGATGTCGTAAGGCAGCGTGGCGCCGTCCTGAAGGAGGACGCGGTTGGCTTCCGCATCGATACGGTCGACGTCGGCTTCGCGGAAGTCGATGCCACGCGGGACGGTGCGTTTCATCGGACGCCGGACATCGTCTTCGGAATAGATGCCGAAAGGCATGAAGAGGTAACCGGGTTGGTAGTCGTGGTGCGATGCGCGGTCGACCATGGTGATGGTCCAGTCCGACTTCGGCAGTTTTTTGCGCAGGTGGCTGGCCATGATGGTGCCGGCCGTGCCGGCACCGAGGATGAGGAGATTTTTCATGATGCGCTGACTTTTCCGTTTTTCGTTTTGCCGTTCCCGCAGGCCAAGTCGCAGAGGCCGAAGATGAGGGGTTCGGTGATAGCGTAATGCACCGTGGTGCCGGCGCGCTGGGGTGTTACCAGACCGGCTTCGCGGAGGACGCGGAGGTGTTTCGAGGTGTTGGCTTGCTTGAGGCGGCAGGCGCGATGGATGTCGCCCACGCTGCGCGGGCCGCCGCGCAGGGTCTGCAGGATGCGCAGCCGGGCGGGGTCGGAAAGCGTGGCGAAGAGGGTGGCCATGCGGTTCAGTTGGCGCTGGTCGATTTTGGGCATGGTTCGATTTGTCTTTACTTTATTACCAAATGGTAATATTTCAAATAAAAAATGATGAAGGCAAAAATTATCCTGACCGGGCTGCTTGCCGTGCTGGTGGCGGGTTGCGGCAAACACGAAGAGGAAGAGTCGTCCGCACCGCAGGCGCCGGCGGTTAACGTGGCGGTGACGGAAGTCGCGGTGCGGCCCTTGTGGGACGAGGAAGAAGTGGTGGGCAATGTGGAGGCGGCGCAACGGGCGGTGTTGTCGGCCAAGGTGACGGGCGTGATTGATTCCCTCAAGGTCGCGCCGGGTGCGCGGGTGACGCGTGGCGAGGTGCTGGCCACGATCGATGCGCGGGAAATCCGGGCGCGGCTCGATTCGGCGGAGGCGGCGCAGGATCAGGCCAAAAAGGATTTCGCCCGCATCGAGCGCCTGTTGCAGAGCGGTTCGTCCACCCGGCAGGAGTTCGACGCGGTCACGACGCGTCTTCGCACAGCCGATGCGGCGCTCGTCGAAGCACGGACCATGCTGCAATACACGGAGATCACCGCGCCTTTCGACGGAGTGGTCACGCGCAAGATCATCGAGGTCGGCGATCTGGCCACGCCGGGCAAGCCGCTCTTGGAAATGGAAAACTCGTCGCTGCTGCGTTTCGAGTGCCAGATTCCCGAGGCGCTCATCGACCGCGTGCAGATGGGGGCAGACTTGCCTGTTGCCATCGATGCGGCGGGAGTCACGCTGACCGGCAAAGTTTCGGAAATCGCGCCGTCCGCCTCGGCGGGTAGTCGCACGTTTCTGGTCAAACTCGACCTGCCGCCCGCGGAAAAATTGCGCGCCGGCCAGTTCGGTCGGGTCAGCGTGCCGGTGCGCGAGCGTCCGGCGGTGCTGGTGGCCGAGGCTGCCGTGGTGCGGCGCGGTCAGATCGAAAGTGTTTTCGTCATCGAGGAAGGCATGGCGCGGTTGCGTTTGGTCAAGACCGGACGCCGGCACAACGGACAGGTGGAAATCATCAGCGGATTGTCCGGCGGCGAAAAGGTGGCTTCGAAAGACGCACATCTGCTCAATGACGGCGCCGCGGTGGAGGTGGCTCCGTGAGCGGTCCGGGCTTTGACAAGGTCGAGACGATGTCCGACGGCGTGGCCGGGCATATCGCGCGGATGTTCGTCGACAGCAAGCTGACCCCGCTGCTCATCGTGGTCTCAGTTTTGCTCGGTTTGGCTTCGGTCATTTTGCTCCCGCGCGAGGAGGAGCCGCAGATCAAGGTGCCGATGATCGACGTCATGGTGTCCATGCCCGGTGCCAGCGCGCGCGAGGTGGCCGAGCGGGTGACGCGTCCGATGGAGCAGTTGCTCTGGGAAATCCCCGGCGTGGAATATGTCTACTCGACCTCGCGTCCGGCGGAGAGCCTCGTCATCGTGCGTTTCAAGGTCGGGTCGGATCTCGAGGACAGCATCGTCAAGCTGAACCAGAAGTTGCAGACGAATTTCGACCGCATCCCGCATGGGGTCACGGTGCCGTTGATCAAACCGCGGACGATCGACGACGTGCCGATCCTCGCGCTGACTTTACACGGCGCGGTGCAGGGTCCGATGGAATTGCGGCGGCTGGGGTCGGAACTGCAGGATGCGGTTAAGCAGATTCCGCTGGTGGCCGAAACCGCCCTCATCGGCGGATTCAAGCGCCAGATCCGCGTGTTGCTTGACCCGGTGCGCATGGCTTCGCGCGGGGTCACGCCGGCTGGAATCATCCCCATGTTGCAGCAGAGCAACCGGCAGACGCGGGCCGGCGCGATCACGTCGGGGAACCGCACGGTGCTGATCGAGTCCGGCGGTTTCATCACCAACGCGGCGGAAGCCGGGCAGGTGGTGGTCGGGGTTTACGAGGGGCGTCCGGTTTACCTGCGCGACGTGGCGGAAATCGTCGACGGACCCGAGGAGCCGAAAGCGTATGTTTACCAAGCGGTGCGCGGGCAGGGAATCGAGCCGGCGGTGACCTTGAGCGTGGCCAAGCAACCCGGGGCCAATGCGGTCGATGTGGTGCACGCGGTGATGCGTAAGGTGGAGGAGGTGCGCGGCAAGATGTTGCCGTCCGATGTCGAGATCACGGTGACGCGAGACTACGGCGAGACGGCGTCGGAGAAATCCAACGAACTGCTTTTCCACATGGCCATCGCGGTGGTCAGCGTGTCGCTGCTGGTCATGTTTGTGCTCGGCTGGCGCGAGTCGCTGGTCGTGGCTATTGCCATTCCGACGACGTTGGCGCTGACGTTGCTCGTTTTTTACCTCTACGGCTACACGCTGAACCGTATCACCCTCTTCGCGCTGATTTTTTCCATCGGCATCCTGGTCGATGACGCGATCGTGGTGGTCGAGAACGTGGTGCGGCATTACCGCATGCCGCACAACCGCAAGCGCAACCTGAGCGAGGTGGCCATCGAGGCGGTGGCCGAAGTGGGTAATCCGACGATCTTGGCCACGCTGGCGGTCATTGCGGCGATTCTGCCCATGGCGTTCGTCAGCGGCCTGATGGGCCCCTACATGCGTCCGATCCCGATCGGCGCGAGCGCGGCGATGTTCTGGTCCCTGCTCATCGCGTTCATCGTCACTCCTTGGGCGGCGCGCCGGATGTTGGCCCGCGAAGTCGAGGCGCATCACGGGGAGGGCGAAAAGGAAGGCAAGTTCACCCTGCTCTACCGCGAATGGATGGGCCACCTCATCCACGATCCGAAATGGCGCTGGACCTTCCTTGCGGCGATCGTGGCCATGCTGCTCGCTTCGTTCGCGCTGGTGCCGCTCGGTTTTGTGAAGGTGAAAATGCTGCCGTTCGACAACAAGAGCGAGTTCCAGGTCATCCTCAACATGCCGGAAGACAGCTCGCTCGAGCAGACGGCGGCGGTGGCGCGCGAGATGGCCGATGCGCTTTTGCCGGAGAAAGAAGTGCGCGACGTGCAGATTTACGCGGGGACGGCATCGCCGTTCAATTTCAACGGGCTGGTGCGCCATTACTTCATGCGTTCCGGCCCGGCGGTGGCCGATTTGCAGGTCAACCTTCTGGGTCGTCATCACCGCAAGGAGCAAAGTCATGACATCGCCAAGCGGGTGCGTCCGCGCTTGGCGGAGATTGCCAAGCGCCACAATGCGCGGTTGGCCGTGGCCGAGGTGCCGCCCGGACCTCCGGTGCTCCAGACCATTGTGGCTGAGATCTACGGGCCGGACGATGACTCGCGGCTGAAATTGGCCGCGGAGGTTAAGAAAATTTTCGAGGAGACGACGGGGGTGGTCGATGTCGATTGGTATGTCGAATCCGACCAGCCGAAGGCCCGTTTCGTGGTCGACAAGGAAAAGGCGGCGCTCAACGGGATCAGCGCGGACACCATTTCGCGCACGCTGGCTATCGCGGCGCGAGGGCAGTCGGTCGATCTCATTCACCAACCGCGGGAGAAAGAGGACGTGAACATTTTCCTCGAGCTGCCCAATCGCGACAAAGCTTCGCCCGAGCAACTGCTCTCGTTACGCGTCCGCTCCGGCGATGCCAACGCCTTGCCCGAACCGGGCTCCGGCGGCGGGGCGCCGCTTGTGCCGCTGCGCGAATTGGTGCGCGTCGATACCTCGACGGAGGACAAGAGCCTCTATCACAAAAATCTCATGCCCGTGGTCTATGTGATGGCCGACGTGGCGGGGGAAGTGGAAAGCCCGGTTTATGCGATCCTCGAGATGAACCAGCGGTTGGCCGAATTGAAGGCGTCCGACTTCGGCGGAGCGGCCGGCGGGGTCGAGGTCTACAATGCAACGCTGCCGTTCACGGATTTCCAGCCGGCCGTCAAGTGGGACGGTGAGTGGCACATCACCATCGAGGTCTTCCGCGACCTCGGATTGGCCTTCGCGGCCGTGCTTGCGCTCATCTATTTGCTCATGGTCGGATGGTTCGGGTCGTTCATCACGCCTTTGGTGGTCATGGCGGCGATTCCGTTTTCGCTGGTCGGCATCCTGCCGGCGCACGGGCTGATGGGGGCGTTTTTCAGCGCGCCCTCGATGATCGGTTTCATGGCCGGGGCGGGCATCGTGGTGCGGAATTCGATCATTCTGGTCGACTTCATCCAATTGCGTCGCGCGCAAGGGATGCCTCTCGACCAGGCGGTCATCGATGCGGGTGCAGTGCGGTTCCGTCCGATGCTGCTTACCGCCATGGCCGTGGTCGTCGGGGCGGGGGTGATTTTGTTCGACCCGATTTTCCAAGGCTTGGCCATTTCGCTCATGGCCGGCGAGATCGCCTCGTTGCTTCTCAGCCGCATGGCGGTGCCGGTGCTTTTCTACCTGACCAATCGCGATGAGGCAGACTCTGCCAAGGGGGCGCAACCCGCGGCGGAGGCGGCCGGCGAAGGCATTTGATCGCCGGGGAGCATTCCGGTATACGCTGGCCATGAAAATTCTGGTCACGGGAGGCGCGGGTTACATAGGGAGCATTTGCGTCGAGGAAATGCTCAATCGCGGGCACGAAATCGCGGTCTTGGACAACCTGACCGAGGGACACCGCGCGGCGGTGGACCCGCGGGCGACGTTTTACGAGGCCGACTTGGCCGATCGTGTGGCGGTGGGCTTGGCGGTGAAGGAGTTTGCTCCGGATGCGGTCATGCACTTCGCGGCCAACGCGTTGGTCGGCGAGTCGATGACCAATCCGTCGAAATATTTCCGCAACAACGTGTCCAACGGCGTCAATCTCCTCGATGCCATGGTCGGGAACGGTGTGAAGAGGTTCGTCTTCAGTTCCACCTGCGCGACCTTCGGTGTTCCCGAGCGCATGCCGATCGACGAGACACTGCCGCAGCGTCCGATCAACCCGTATGGCGAGTCGAAGCTGATGTTCGAAAAAATCCTGCGTTGGTATGACGAGATCCACGGGCTGCGCTTCACCGCCCTGCGCTATTTCAACGCGGCGGGTGCATCGGTGAAGTTCGGCGAAGACCACCGGATCGAGACGCATCTCATCCCGAACATCCTGAAAGTGGCGCTCGGGCAAAAGGAAGCGGTGGAGATTTACGGCACCGATTACGAAACGCCGGACGGCACTTGCATCCGCGACTACATTCATATCCTCGATCTGGCCGACGCGCACATCCGCGCCTTGGACCGCGCCGAAAGCGGATTTTTCAATCTCGGCACGGGCGGAGGGACCTCGGTGCGCGAGGTCATCGATTGCTGCCGGCGGGTAACGGGCAAGGAGATCGCGGTCCGCGAGCAGCCGCGCCGTCCGGGCGACCCGCCGCGCCTCATCGCCGCCTCGGACAAAATCCGCCGCGAGCTGGGCTGGGAGCCCCGTTTCCAGAATATCGAGGCCATTGTCCGCAGTGCCTGGGACTGGCACGTGCGGAACCCTGCAGGCTACGGCGACTGATCGTCCGGACGGGCGCGCACATTTGCTTCCCTTGGGGTCCCTGCTTTCCTAGTCTTCGACCAGCATGCGCAAACTGCTCCTTTCGCTGCTGGGCACGGCCGCCTTGGTTGTCCCGGCAGGCGCCCAATTCGGCAGCTTCACCGATGTGCCCGTGGAAATCCGGGCCGATGGAGAGACGCGCTTCGTCGGCGGGGTCGCGGTGGCCGAGAACAATGTGCAGATCCACTTCCGGGGGACGGACATTTATTGCGATTACGCCGAATACAACCCGGAGACGCGCGAGGTGCTGCTCGTCGGGAATGTGCGCATTTACAATGACGGTCAGGTCCTCAACGGGCAGCGCGCGGTCTACAACATGGAGAGTCGCCAGATCCGCGCGCTGGACTTCGACGGCGGCGACCAGTTGATCAAGTTCAGCACGTTGAGCATGAGGGCGCCGACCCTGCGGGAATTCCGCGCGCGTTCGCTGAAGCTGACCACGAGCGACAGTTCCGAGCCGGATTACCATGTGAAGGCGAAGGGCGCGCGCGTTTATCCCGACGACCGCGTGGTGCTCTCCAACGCCACCCTCTACGTCGGCGAGACCCCGGTGTTCTGGTTTCCCTACCTCTACGCGCCCCTCGGCGAGACGGGCTGGAGCATCCGTCCGGGCTACAACACCACCTGGGGTGGTTTCCTCCTGCTGGGCTACCGGTTCGAACTGACCAAGGACACCGACGCGGAGGTCCGTTTCGATTACCGCACGGAACGCGGGGTCGGCGTCGGCATCGAATTGGACTCGGTTTACGGTCCCGGCGACAAGAGCGAGGCCAAATTCCGCGCTTATTACGCGGACGACACGGATCCGACGGTCAACGACACGGCTTTCGAGCGCACGCAGGAGCCGAGCAATGACCGCTGGATCGTTTCCTTCCAGAACCGTCTGGTCGTGACCGACGAGGTTTACGCCACCGCGGACATCACGAGCATCAGCGACCAATATTTCCTCCAAGATTATTTCCCGGCAGAATTCGTCACCGATCCGCAGCCCGACAGCAATGTGTCCGGCAACTGGCTGACCGAGAATTTCCAATTCAACATCATGGCCCGCTGGCAGATGAATGCGTGGCAGGAGGTGACCTCGCGCCTGCCGGAATTCACCTGGACGGCGAAGCAGCAGCCGTTTTTCGGTCTGCCCGTTTTTTATGACGGTCAAACGCGCGTCGGCTACCTGCAGCGCAACTATCCCTCCGGTGCCCAGCCCGAATACATCACGCAGCTGCAGGAAGCGGTCTACACCACGGGTGCGCTCGAGGACACCACCGGGCTGGAGAACTACAACGCGGCGCGTTTCGACACCTTCCATCAATTTTCCTACCCGCGCACCTACTTCGGATGGCTCTCGCTCACGCCCCGTCTCGGTTTCCGCGGCACTTACTACAGCCAGACGGGCAACTCGGACGAGGAGTCGCCGGAATTCGTCGGATTGACCGGCGATTACGGGGCCGGGACGTTCCGGCCCGTCTTCAACGCCGGCTTGGAAACCTCGTTCAAGCTTTCGGCCCGTTACGAGCAGATCCAGTCGAGTTTCTGGGGCCTGGACGGACTGATGCACGTCATCCAGCCGTTTGCCAATTACGCCTTAGTCCAGAACGCTGGCCTGAGCGCCAACGAGATCCTGCAATTCGACCGCCTTGTGCCCTCGACCATCCTGCCTTCGCTCGACTTTCCGCAGTTCAGCGCGATCGACAGCATTGATTCCTCGAACATCCTCCGCCTCGGCGTGCGCAACCGTTTGCTGACCCGGCGCGACAACGACACGTTCACGTGGTTCTCCTGGGACTCGTTCGTCGACGTCAATTTCGACAACCCTTACCTCGACGATCCCGGCACGTTATCGAATTTCTACAACAATTTCGCCTTCTCGCCGGTTCCTTGGTTCACCGTCGGCATGGCCACGCAGATTCCGGTGTCCGAGGGCGACGGTAGCTTTACCGACGTCAACAGCTACGTGAACTGGCAACCGATCCGGGATCTTTCTTTCTTCGTCTCGCAGCGTTACATCCAGGACAATCCGTATTTCCAGGACGACAGTCAGGCCACGGCGGGCGGTTACTGGCGGGTCAATGACAACTGGGCGGTCAGCGCCTCGACGCGTTACGATTTCACTTGGGAAACGTGGGAGGTGCAGCGCTACATGGTGCATCGCGACTTGAGTTCCTGGCTGGTCTCGGCCGGATTGCTCGTCACCGACAACCGCGCCACCTTCAACGACCGCTCCGGCGGCGAGGTCGGGGTTGGCTTCCTGCTCATGCTCACGCTCAAGGACGCGCCGGAAGTCAGTCTGCCGCTGGCCTTCGACGTGCTGGGCAACCAACAGCAGCAGGGCGGCGACGGCGCGCAGGGTGCCGGTGGCGCGGGCCTCTGATTCGTCCGCGGAGCGGTCCGATTTTTTTGCCCATGGCCAAGGTCGCTTCCGTTGCGGTGTTCGACTCGGGCGTCGGCGGCCTCACGGTGGTCAGCGCTTTGCGGCGCACCCTGCCGCATGAATCGATCGTTTATCTGGGTGACACCGCGCGCGTGCCCTACGGCGGCAAGTCGCGGGAGACGATCGAGCGCTACAGCGAGGAGATCGCGCACTTGCTGGTGGGCGAGGGCGCCAAAGTGGTGGTGGTGGCCTGCAACAGTGCATCCGCCCTGGCCTTGCCGCGCTTGCGGGAAAAACTGACCGTGCCCGTCGAGGGAGTGATCGATCCCGGGGTGGCGGCGGCTTTGGCGGAGACGCGCAGCGGTCATGTTGCGGTGATCGGCACGAAAGCGACCATCGGCAGCGGGGCCTACGAGCGCGGCCTGCGCGCGGCGCGCCCGGAGATCCGGGTGACGAGCATGGCTTGTCCTTTGCTTGTCCCGCTGATCGAAGAGGGTTTGTTGGACGATCCGGTGACCGATGCGGTCCTGGAGCGCTACTTGGCGGCTTTGCGCGAGACGGACGTCGACACGCTGGTCTTGGGTTGCACGCACTATCCGCTTTTGGCGCCGGCCATCGCCCGCGCGGTGGGTCCGCGCATCGCTTTGGTCGATTCCGCGGCCAATTGCGCCGCGGCCGTGGCGGGCTTGTTGTCCTCGCGCGGTTTGGCGGCACCGGCCACTGCGGCCGGATCTTTGCAACTGGGCTTCACCGATCCGCCCGACCGCTTCCTCGAGGTCGCCGGACGTGCGCTCGGCTTGGACACCGCCCCGGTGTCGGTGCGCACCGTGCCGCCGTTGGGTCAGTAGACCGCTTCGCGTGTGCGCTTCTCGCGCGGCAGGGGTTCCTCGCCGAGGAACTCGTGGTTGTCGGACAAGCGGTAGAGCCCGCGCCGCAGCCATCCGACGAGGCCCGGGCTCTGACGGTTGAAGCGCTGCGAGGTTTTGACATAAAGCCAAAGCCCCGCCGCCGCTTCGGCCAGCGTGGTGATGGCGACAAGCGCGGCGATCCAACCCGCAAGCGAAACCGGATCAAGGCTGGTCCGTGCGGGCCAGAGGATGGCCGCGGGCCAGACCGCGGCGGCGAGCAGCGCGGCAGCGATGGTCCGGCGTCCGAGCCAGCGCCGCGTCGCCGGCCAATAAAATCGTTCCGGCGGAAGCGGTGGTCGCTTCTTGTCCCGCCCGAGCTGGATGTTCCGGCGCCGTGCGATCCGGCGTCCGCGCACGAAAGAAAGGACGGGCACGAGGAATGTCGCGGCCAGCAAGGTGGGTGCGGCAGGCAACGCGGCGAGGTATTGCACCGTGCTGATCACGGCCCACGAAACAATCGCGACGAGGAAAAGAAGTTCGAGCATGCCCGAACGAAAAACAGCACGGGGGCGCTTCCGGCGCAAGCCGCTTCGGTCAGGCGGCGACCGCGTCCTCGCCGACCGCGGCCGGCGCGGGTGTGGCGGGGGCAGTGAGCGGTTGGCCTCCGAATTTGCTGCAGAGGAACTTGGCCGAAGGACCGTTCGGTCGGGTGCGTCCGAGCGCCTCGCTCAAACCGCGCCCGCGCAGGGCCTCCAAGGTGGCCCCGAGCAGGCTGCCACCGATGCCGCGGCTGCGGTATTCGATGAGAACGCAGGGACCGCTGACCAAGTGCATGTCTCCCGCGGCCGGTTCGGGATGATAGACCGAGGCGGCGATGACGCGGTTGCCGTGGAGAACGAAAAGACACTCGCCGCCGGAGGCCAGGGCGCGCTTGGCCCCGGCGATGACGGATTGCTCGACGTATTTGTCGCAACCGCTCCATTCGGGATCGAGATCGTAGCTGGCCTTGAGCACGCGCAGGGCATCATCCAATTCCTGCTCGCCAGCGGTGCGCAGGGTGAAAGGTTTCGCCATCTCGGCCACAGGGGTGGAGAGGCTGGTGAGATTCCAACGGAATTCGGCCAGTTGAACCGGCTTGGAGGGGATGGGCATGACAGTCAACCTCCGCGCTTCAGGAGCCCGATCCGCCTTTTTCCTCGCGGGAAACCCACCATATGGTGCCCAGTAGGGCTGACACCACAACCGCTAGCGATCCGAAGCTCAACATAAGAAGAAAGGCTAATAAGCTCTCCCCTGTAGTCAACACGAATCCCGGTCCACTCTGAAAAAATCGCGCAGCACTGCCCGGTAAACCGCTTTTTTCATGGGAGGCACGGCCTCGAGCGGAAAGTTTTCGGGGTCAACCCATTGCGTGGCGGAGAATTCCCCGCAGGTCCGGGTCAAATCGACCTCGGGTACCTCGGGTCCGCGCAATGGGCACAGGAAATAAATCTGCTCCTGTCCATGGTAACCTCTCCGGTCCGGTCCGGACGGGAAGTCATAGCGATAGGGTCCGCGGCTTTCTTGCAGCTCGTAAAGCGCATCGGACAGTCCCGTCTCCTCGAGCACTTCGCGGCGCACCGCGTCCGCCGGACTCTCCCCTTCGTCGACCCCGCCCTGCGGGAATTGCCAGCTCTCGGGAAAATCCGAGCGCTGTCCGAGCAGCACGCGACCGTCCGTCCGACGGATGATGGCGGCGACATTCGGGCGGTAGAGCTTGGGCATGGGCGCGCCCGCATGGTGCGGCAAGCGCCGCCGGATTGTCAAAGGGCCGGCATTCGCTACTTTCGTCGTTCGTCATGGCGGTATTTTGGAAAAAAGGATTGGGCATGGGGCTCGGGGCGGGCTTGCTCGGCGCCGCCGTGGTGGCCTTGCGCCTGCGCACGCGTCCGCTGCCGCAACCGTCGTTGCCGGACATCATTTCCCCGGCCGTCTTCGCCCGCCGCGTGCAGCGCACGACGCGCGGACAGATTGTTTACCACGCCAGCGGCGAAGGTGATCCGTTGGTTTTTCTCCATGACTTTTTCCCGGGTGCCGCATCCTACGAGTGGTCGAAAATTTATCCGGCTTTCGCCGCCACGCACCGCGTGCTGGCGCCCGATTGGATCGGCTTCGGCGAGAGCGAACGTCCCGAGCGGGTCTTGCGGGCCGAGGATTACGCGCAAAGCCTCCATGAATTTTGCCGCGCGACCTGCGGCGGACGTCGCCCGGTCATCGTCGCTTCCGGATCGGGAGCCGCGCTGGCCTGCCTGACTGCGGCCCTGCATCCCGAGTTCGCCGCGCGTCTGATCCTCTTCCATCCCGCGGGCACGCAGAATTGGCTGTCCGACCGCGCCCCGCGCGCGGCGCGGGCGGCGGCTTGGTCCGCGGCCGGTCGCCGCTGGCTTTACCGCCGCTTCCTCGCGCCGCCGGAAAAATTGCAGCATTGGCTCGCCGGCCGGCGCAGTGCCGGACCGGAACTCGATTTGTCCGAAGCCGTCTCCGTTTTCGCGTCCTTCGCCCGGCAATACGGGGCGGCGTGGGCCGTGCTGCGGATTTTGTCCGGACGACTGCAGATGGAAGCCCTGCCCCGGCTGGGGGAAGTTTGTCTGCCGGTGACCGTCTGGTGGCCCGGTCGCGAGGCCGGGGATCCGCCGGAGGGGACGGTCGGACGTCCCGATTTGCGGCTCGATTGGTTGGAAGAAAGCGGGCCTCTGGCCCCGCTCGACCGGGCCGGGGACCTGACGGCCCGGCTGCGGAAAGAGTTGTTCACACCGGTCCGGATGGCGAACGCCTGATGGGGATTGACACCACCTTGGCATCTGTTCCATCCTCTCCCTCCGTCTCAAATCGCTTCCGTCCTA
>JBIKXZ010000123.1:0-7034 GCA_044355525.1 Chthoniobacterales bacterium | reverse complement strand
CGGGAGCCGCGGCGAGCAGGAGGACGAGGCTGATCAATCGCGGGAGCATCTTCCGCGGGAGGAACCTATTTTCTCGACTCCGGATTGAGGGATTTCAGCTCGGGGGGAACGAAGATGCCGTCTTTGCGGATCAGCTTGCCATCGAACCAGACCTCGCCACCGCCGTAGTCGGCGCGCTGGATGCAGACCATGTCCCAATGCACTTGGCTGCGGTTGCCGTTGCCGCCGACTTCGTAGGCCTGACCGGGGGTGAAGTGGAAAGAACCGGCAATCTTCTCGTCGAAGAGGATGTCGCGGATGGGATGGAGGATGTGCGGGTTGAAGCCGAGGGAGAATTCGCCGATGTAACGCGCGCCGGCGTCGGCATCGAGGATCGAGTTGAGCTTGGCGGTCTGGCGTCCGCCTTCGGCCTTGACGATGCGGCCCTGTTTGAATTCGAGCGCGACATCCTCGAAGGCCGTGCCGTGGTAGATGCTGGGCACATTGAAATGGACGCGGCCTTCGACGCTGCGTTTGACCGGGGCGGTAAAAACCTCGCCGTCGGGAATGTTGCGGTCGCCGCCGCAGATGACCGAGCCGATGTCCTTGATGCTGAAGCGCAGGTCCGTGTCCGGGCCCTTGATATGCACTTGGTCGGTCGTGTCCATGAGGACCTTGAGAGACTCCATCCCCTTGCGCAGCCTGCCGTAATCGACCGTGCAGACGCGGAAGTAGTAGTCTTCGAAGGCCTCCGTGCTCATCTGCGCCTGCTGGGCCATCGACGGCGTGGGCCAGCGCAAGACGACCCAGCGCGTCTTGTTGATGCGGTGATTCATGACCGGACGCATCGTCGCGGCGATCATTTTCATGTTCTCCGCGGGGACATCGCTCATTTCGGTGACATTGTCGCTGCCGCGAATCGCGATATACGCATCCATTTTTTTCATCCGTGCCATTTCCACCTCGGCGGCGACGGACACTTGGTCTTGGGTGGCATGCAGGGCCATTTCGCGGGCCACACGGCCGTGCTGGAGCTGGACGAAGGGAAGGGCTTTGGCTTTGCGGATGGCGCGGACAAGGGCGATGACCATGCCGTCGGGAACGTCGGAGACCTCGACGAGGACTTTGTCGCCGGGTTGGAGGGCGGTGGAGTGTCTGGTCAGAACCCCGGCCAGCTGGTCGTAACGCGCATCGGTCATGCGACACATATGCCCCAGCCCGCGCGCCCGGGCAACGCAGGACTAGCGGACATTCTCCATCGAGTCGACGGAGACGCGGTAAAGTTGGCCATTTTCGTTGGCGATGACCACGGCGTTGTTGCCGTGGAAGGCGGCCGCCTCGGCCTGCCAGGCGAAAACCGGCGTCCAGCGCATGCCGCCCCGGAAGATGTTGCCCGAGGCAGGGTCGAACTCGAAGACCCAGAGGGACGTGTAAGTGAGAACTGCGACAAGTTTGCCGTCCGGCGAAACATCCGCCGCGGTGACCATGCCGCCGATTTCGAAGGAATCGACCAGCCGGAGCGGGTTCGATTTTTTGGTCGATTCGCTTTCCAGCCGGTAAAGGCGCGTGCGTTTGTCACTCCGGTGCTTGGTCAGCAAGAAAATGCGGTCGCCGGCGCAAAAGACGGCCTCACAATCGTAATCGGACGAAGGTTCCCGCTGGTCCTCGTAGTGCACCCGGAGGGCGCGGTCCGGGCGGACGACCGCGGTGCCGGGACGCGGTTCTTTGACGAAATGAAGCATGAGTTGCTTGCGGCGTCCGCTGTTGTTGCCCACGTCGGCGATGATGAGGTTGCCCTTGCCGTCCAAGGCGAGATCCTCCCAGTCGTAGTTCCGCACGCCCTCGATTCGCACCGACCCGGACCAAGCCCGGGCCAGCCGGCCATCGGCCGTCACGGGCGCGATCGCGGAAGCGCTGCCCGAGTCACCCAGCGCCCAGAAAATGCCGTCGTAGCGGAGGCTCTGCACCAAGCCGGAGCATTCGGTGACGAGTGACGGGTCGATTTTCCCGACGGGTTGGAGAAAACGGAACGCCTGCCAGGGGAACTGGGCGCTGGCCGGCGTTGCGAGGAACAACTGGAGGGCGAGCGTCCCCGCGAGCCGTCTCCGGGACGCGCTCCTGCGCGCGGCGGCCGGGGACGGCCACCCTCCAGCGGCAACAAGATTCATCAATACGACTTGGCGAACACCACGCGGCTGGCGCTGGGTTGGCCGCTGAAAGGATCGACACCGGGTTCCGCGGTGCCATCGCGCGGGATGCAGCGGATGGTCACCTTGAGTTCCTCTTTGATTTTTTCCTCCGTCTCGCGCGTGCCGTCCCAATGGGTCAGGGCGAAGCCGCCGTGGATTTCGGGCTGCCCTGCATTTTGCGGCGTGAAGAAGGCGCGGAAGTCGTCGGCGGAATCGATCTTCCGCGTGTGTTCGTCGCGGAATTTCGTGGCGCGCTCGAGCAAGCCGGACTGGATCGCTTCGAGCAGGGCGCCCGCCCCAGCGACAAAGTCCGCCACGGCGGGAAACTCCTTGTCCTTCACTCCGCGGTCGCGGCGGCTCACGGCAAGCGATCCTTTTTCGATATCACGCGGTCCGATCTCGACGCGCAGCGGCACACCTTTTTTGATCCACTCCCAGTTTTTCGTCCCGCCCCCGGCGTCGCGGCGGTCGATTTCGACGCGGACCGGTTCGCCGAACGCGGTTTGCGCGCGCAATTGCGCGGCGAGTTTTTCGGCGGCCTCGAGCACGGCGGCGCGGGATTCTTCTTTGGCCAGCACAGGGAGAATGACGATTTGCGAGGGCGCAACGCGCGGAGGGAGAACGAGGCCGTCGTCGTCGGAG
Source organism: Chthoniobacterales bacterium (assembly GCA_044355525.1). Lineage (GTDB taxonomy): Bacteria > Verrucomicrobiota > Verrucomicrobiia > Chthoniobacterales > JACTMZ01 > JACTMZ01. Next base: position 4,224 of record JBIKXZ010000123.1, on the reverse strand, counting down.
TGCGCCATGATGAGCGTGCCGATGAGGCGGGTGCTGACGCCCCAGCTGGTGGTCCAAGCGAACTGACGGCTCCCGTCGCGCGCGGCGAATTCGATGCCGGCCGCACGGGAGAAGTTTTGTCCGAGAAAATGCGACGTGCCGGCCTGGATGGCTTTGCGGTCCTGCACCATGGCCTCGATGCAGAGAGTGCTGACGGCTCCGGGGAAACGTTCGCTTTCCGATTTTTCCCCGGTGAAAACCGGCAACGCGAGGTGCTCGCGCGCGAATTTTTCATACACGCCGAGCATTTTGTCCGTCTCCTCCACGGCTTCTTCCATGGTCTCGTGCGCGGTGTGCCCTTCCTGCCAAAGAAATTCCGCAGTGCGCAGAAAAAGACGCGGACGCATTTCCCAGCGCACGACATTGGCCCATTGGTTGATCAGCAGGGGCAGGTCACGGTAGCTCTGCACCCAGCGCGCGTAGGCCGCGCCGATGATCGTCTCGGAGGTCGGGCGCACGATGAGCGGTTCGTTCAATTCGCCGGCCGGCACGAGTTTTCCGTCCTTCTCCTCCAGCCGGTGGTGCGTGACCACGGCGCATTCCTTGGCGAAACCTTCGACGTGTTCGGCTTCTTTTTCGAGGAAGCTCAGCGGAATGAAGAGCGGGAAGTAGGCGTTGACGTGACCGGTGGCTTTGAACATGGCGTCGAGCTGGCGCTGCATGTTCTCCCAGATCCCCCACCCCCACGGCTTGATGATCATGCAACCGCGCACGTCGGAATTTTCGGCAAGGTCGGCGGCTTTGATGACCTGCTGATACCACTCGGGAAAATTGTCCGTGCGGGTCGGCGTGATGGCGGTTTTGTTGCTCATGAAAACAGGCGCACCCTAGCGGGTCCGCAGGCTGGCGAGAAACCTTTTGAAGAATTCGACGCCGGCCTCGAGATCGCCGACCGCGATGAATTCGTCCTCCGTGTGGGCCTGCGCAATCGAACCGGGACCGACGGCCACCGCCGGGACACCGCGCGAGGAGAAAATCGCCGCATCGCAGAACCACGCGGCGCCGGCCGGACGTCCGCCGGCTTCGACCAGTTTGTTCACCAGCGGATGCGCCGGATCGGTGTCGAGCGCCTCGGAGCCGGCGATGCGGCTGACCTCGAGGCCCGGGCATGCGGCGCGCATCGCTTCGAAGACACTCTCCGCCTCGCGCTCGTGCCACTGCACGGGCAGCAAACGCAGGTCGACCACCGCTTCGGCATGGTCGGGCACGATGTTAAACTTCGTTCCACCGCGGATGGTGCCGATGCTGAAGGTCGGATGACCGAGCACGGGATCGCTGATGGTGGCGAAGTGCGCAGTCAGAGCCTGCTCGAGGGCAAGCAATCCCGCGGCCAGCTTGATGATGGCGTTTTCCCCGCGCTCGGGACACGAGCTGTGCGCCGCGCGGCCCTTCGCGGTGATGCGTGCAGTCACGTCGACCTTGTGCTTGAAGACAACTTCAAGTCCGGTCGGTTCGCCGACCACCACGAAATCGAAATTCTCCTCCGCGGCAAGCGCTTTGGCGCCGTCCTGTCCGGCTTCCTCGCCCATCAGTCCGGCGAACCAGATCTCATGCGTGAGGTGCGGCAACAAATCGCGGCTTTCGCGCAAGGCCCAGAGCATGGCAGCCATCGGCCCCTTGGTATCGCTGGCGCCGCGTCCGTGAATCTTTCCATCGCGGATTTCCCCTCCGAACGGATCGATGGTCATTCCAGCCACGCTGACCGTGTCGGTGTGCGGGGCGAAAAGGAGGCGCGGCTTGCCCGGAGCGGGAAAATGTCCGACCACATTCGGGCGACCGGGATGGACCGGCCGGAGCGCGGCTTCGGCTCCGAGCGAGCGGAGATACTGCGCAACGAATTCCGCGCACTCCTGTTCCCCGGTGCGGTCGGTGCCGGGATCGCCGTCGGGATTGACGCTGGGAATGCGCACCAGCGCCTGCGCCAGTTCCGCGACGGAAGCGGGAGCCGCGCTCATGCCGCGTTGGCACGGAACCATTCGACGAATTTCGGAATGCCTTCGGCGATTTTCGTGCGCGGTTTGTAACCGAGCAGGAGTCGCGCCTTCGAAATGTCCGCCCAGGTGGCCGGCATGTCGCCTGGTTGGTCGGGCTGGCGGTCGATGACGGCCTTCTGGCCGACCGCGTTCTCGATGGCTCCGATCAATTCCTTGAGCGAAGTGGTCTCCGACTCGCCGATGTTGAAAATGTCGAAATCGGCGCGGCTGTAGTCGACGGCCCCGCGGATCCCCTGAACAACATCGTCGACGTAGGTGTAATCCCGGCGGCTGGTGCCGTCGCCGTATTGCGTGATGGGCTTCCCCTCGTAAATGGCGCGGGTGAATTTGTGGATGGCGAGGTCCGGACGCTGGCCCGGACCGTAGACGGTGAAAAAGCGCAAGACCACGACCGGCAGTCCGTGGAGGTGCGAATAAGTGGAACAAAGTTGCTCCCCGGCCACTTTGGTTGCGGCGTAGGGGCTGTAGGTGCGGCGCAGGGCGGCGCTTTCGCGGAAGGGCACCTCGTCGGTGGCTCCGTAAACGGAGGAACTGCTGGCGAAGAGAAATTTTCCGGTGCCCCGGCGCACGGCGGCATCGAGGACGTTCACCGTGCCGAGGACATTGGTGCGGGCATAGAGGGCCGGATGTTCGATGGATGGACGCACCCCCGCGCGGGCGGCGAGATGCAGGACGATATCCCAACCGGGGACAAAGGCCCGCTCGACGGCCTCGGGATCGCAGATGTCGCCGGTGAAGACCTCGGCACCGCCCGTCCAGGACTCGACATTCCGGCGTTTGACCGCGGGATCGTAAAAATCGTTGAAGTCATCGAAGACCCCCACTTTCCAGCCTTCCCGCAAAAAGAGGGCGGCCGCATGGGAGCCGACGAAACCGGCACCGCCGGTGATGAGGATACTGCGTTGGGACATTGGGATATTTCAGCGGCTCGGCGCGCGGGCGAGAAGTCCGAAAATCAAGCCGCGAGCACGGCGAGGCGTCCGGACAGGCGATCCGCCACCAACTGCCCGAGGCTACGCGAACCGCGGTCGAAGAGAAAACGCGCCTCGGTGCCGTCGCCCGGCCAGCCGAGGACAAGAACGTCGGCGAGGAATTTGTGCTCCAGCCGCGCCAAGGAGGGCGCGCCGGGCGGAAGGGCCCGCGGTTTGCGATGGTGGGCGCGCGGCACGAAGTAAAGCATCTGCGCGGGCCCGTCAGCCGAGACCAGCCAGCCGAAACGATTGCGCGGGTAACCGGGGCCGTTGCCGCTGATGCAGGGAACGGACCATTCGACGCGCCAGCCGGGTCCGGCATGATCTTCCACTGCGCTGCGGGAGGCAGATGGCAGGTCATCCGGCAAATCGGTCACCGGCACTTCGTCGGGCGCGAGGCGCAATTTGCGTCCGCACAGCCAAAGCTTGATCCACGTGGCGCGCAGCATACGCGGGACGAAAAACCAGATGGCGGCGAGCAGCAGGATAGCGAGCACGAGCGCGACGATCGGGTAGGTGAAGATGAGTCCGAGTCCGAGCACTACGGTGGTGTCCTCGGCCACGCTCAGGGCAACATTGGAGATCGGTTCCGGCGAGGCATTGGCCTGCAGACGAACGGTCGACTTGAGCGCGTGGGTGGTGAAACCCAGCCACGCGGCGAGCAATCCGACAACGACATTGAAGACGGCGTTGCTCTCGCCCAGCACCATGATGGCGAGCAGCGCAGCGCCGACCGGACGGATCGCTGTGTGGACGGCATCCCAGGCGGAATCGACCCACGGGAATTTGTCGGCGAAAAATTCCATGGCGAAAAGAACACCCGAGACGGCGAGGACCAAAGGGTCGGCCAGCACTTCGAGGCGCTGGTATTCGGGGGCGAGATTGATCCAGTCGAAGCGGACGGCGAGGCCGGTGAGAAAAACGGTGAGATAGAGATTGAGTCCGGCCAGCGAGGCGAGGCCGACGGCGACACCGAGGAGTTGGAGGATTTCCATGGGACGGGCGGAAGATAATCCATTCCGCGGTCAATGCCAGTCCGGGCCAAGAAAAAACCCCTCCGGCCGGAGCCGGAGGGGTTTGGTGTGAGTTGGTTCTGTTTAGAACGAGAAGTTGGCGCTCACGCCGGCCCACCAGGTGTTCTCGTCGGTGCCGACGATGTCCATCCACTGGTAGGAGTAGGCAACGTAAGGCGAGATGCCGAACCAGCTGGTGATCGAGAT
>JBIKXZ010000122.1:0-7143 GCA_044355525.1 Chthoniobacterales bacterium | reverse complement strand
CGGGAGATGACGCTCGAGGAGAAAGTCAAAATGTGTCTCGGGGCGAGCACTTCGGGGTTTGCCGGGGTCGAGCGTTTGGATCTGGCTGGGATGCGCTGCACCGACGGTCCGCGCGGACCCAACGGGGCTGGCATGTGGAGTCCGCCCGGCACGGCCTTTCCCGCTCCCGTGGCCATGGGCGCCACGTGGGACCCGGACCTGCTCGAACGGGCGGGGGAGGTGATGGGCAAGGAAACCCGCGCCATCGGCGCCACCATGTTGCTTGGGCCGGTCATTGAAGTCGTGCGCAATCCCCTTCATGGCCGCTTTTTCGAGAGCTACACCGAGGATCCCTATCTCAACAGCCGCCTCGCCGTCGCCAAGGTCCGCGGCATCCAGAGTCAGAAGGTCGCCGCCTGCGCGAAGCATTTCGTGGGCAACCACCGCGAGGAAAACCGCAACAATTACATGAGCATGATCGATCGCCGGACGCTCGAGGAAATTCATTTCCCGGCCTTCCAGGCGGCTGTGCAGGAAGCGAACCTCTGGGCGGTCATGACTGCGGCCAATGGCGTCAACGGGGAATTTGTCAGCGACAGCAAAGTGCTGCTCAATGACACCCTCAAAGACCGATGGGGCTTCGACGGCATGGTCATCACCGATTGGGTCGGCACGCGCTCGCTCGAAAAAGCCGCCTTGGCCGGTCTCGATGTGGCCATGCCTTTCCGGAAGACTTCCCCTTTCGGCGCGCCGCTGCTGGCCGCCGTCAAAGACGGCCGCATCCCCGAAGCGGTGGTGGACGAGAAGGCGCGCCGTGTCCTGCGCACCATGGCCCGCGTCGGATTGCTCGACGGGGTGAAGGCCGAGACCGGCGGGGTGCGCAACGCTCCGGAGCACCAGGTTCTGGCGCGCCGCGTGGCCGCCGAGGGCATGGTGCTCTTGAAAAATGACGGCAACGTTTTGCCCCTCGATCCCGACCAGCGCGGCAAGATTCTGGTCGTGGGGGCGCATGCCGACACGCGGTTCTGCCAGCCGTCCCTCGGCGGAAGCTCCTACGTGGTCCCGCCGTATGAAATCACCGCGCTCGAGGGCTTGCGCCGCGCCGTCTCCGGCGGCGCCACCATCGAATACCTGCCCGCCGACGACCTGGCCGGCTTCCGACCCCTCACGGCGGAAGACTTGGAGGAGAAGGATGGCCGGCAGGGCTTTGCCGCGGCTTACAGCAACAAGAACAGTCGCCAGCCTGAGGTCACCACCGAGGTGCCGCGCGTCGAATTCGTCTGGGAAATGCGCTCGCCCGACCTGGAAAAAATCCGCCCCGAAAATTTCCGCGCCCTCTTCTCCGGCGTGATCCGCCCGCCGGTCACCGGTTCCTACACCCTGCGCCTCACCACCGGCTCGGGAAAAGGCAAGCTGGTCGAAGAAAAAACCTTCTACGCGCCCCTGGCCACGACCGACTCGGCGCAGGGCGTGTATTCCTCCACCGCCAGCGTGCATCTCGAGGCCGGGCGGCCGTATTCCATCCGCGTCGAATATGACAAAACCGAGGGCGATGGTCTGTGCCGTCTGGAGTGGGCTTTGCCGGAAAATCCCGACCAGCAGCAGGAGGTCCTCGAGCGGTTGTGCGCGTCCGCCGCCGCGGCCGACGCCGTGCTCATCTTCGCCGGTCTGGATCACGGCACGGAAACCGAAGCCCGCGACCGTGTTGACATGAAACTCCCGCCGGCGCAGGAGGTTCTCCTCAAGGCCCTGGCCGGGGCCAACCCGCGCACCGCGGTGGTGCTCATCAACGGTTCCCCGGTGGAAGTCGGCGCGTGGATCGATCAAGCGCCCGCCGTGCTCGAAGCGTGGTATGCTGGCATGGAAGGCGGCAGCGCCATCGCCGATGTGGTCTTCGGCAAGGTCAATCCCTCCGGCAAGCTTCCGTTTTCCTGGCCCAAGTCGCTCGCCGATTCGCCCAGCGAAAAACTCGGTCGCGAGGATGCCGACCTCGTACATTATGACGAAGGAGTGTTGGTTGGCTACCGCTACTTCGACACCAAGGACGTCGAACCGCAGTTCCCCTTCGGCTTCGGCCTCAGCTACACCGACTTCGAGTATGGCGATCTGCAGATCGCGCCGGACGGCGACAAGGTGAAGGTGTCGTTCACGGTGACCAACCGCGGGAAAGTGCCCGGCGCCGAAGTCGCGCAGCTTTATGTGGGGCCGCCGGAGGATGCGCCGGAACGTCCGGCGCAGGAACTCAAAGGCTTCCGCAAAGTGCTGCTCCAGCCCGGTGAAAGCTCCACAGTCGAGATGGAACTTGATGCCGATGCCTTCGCCACCTTCGATCCGAAGCGGGAAGAGTGGGTCGTCCCGCCGGGCGATTACACGATCAAAGCCGGCGGCAGTTCACGCTCCTTGCCTCTGCAGGAAAAAGTCGCGCGGCCCGCGGCGACTTTGTAATCCATGCATCCTTCCACTGGCTCAGATCTCCGTGCGGCGCTTCCGGGTTTGGAGATCCTCGACCGGGCCCTACCAAAAACGCTCTCCCACTAAGTCAACGACCTTTCGGTGTTTGGTATCAGAGTGCCTTTTCGATCGCGCGCACGGTGGATTGCAGGCGGGCCAAGAGTTTCTTGATCCGGCTGCGGGGCACTTCGCCGGGCAGCCCGAAGAGGGTGATAGCGCCCGTGGTGTTCAACGGGTCCAGACGCACCGGAACGGAAAGCGCGTGGATCGAGCGGTGGGTCTCGGCAAAATCCGTGGCATAGCCGTGCTTCCGGCAAAAGGCGATCCGCTGGAAGATCTTGGCCGCATCTTTCCGGTAATCGGCATGCGGCGGGGCCTGGGCAATACGTTTTCGCAACGGGCCCGCCGCCATGCCGGCACACAATACCGCCCCGACCGAGCCGAGGAACACTGGCGCCCGCGCCCCGACCTTCAAAGAGATCGTGAGATCCTTGCCCGCTTCCTCCCGGGCGATCATCAGCCAATCGTCTCCGTCTTGCACACTGACCTTGGCCGTCAGCCCGGTGTGCCTGGCCAAAGCACGCAGTGGGGGTCCGAGAGCGGCGACGACCCGTTGCATATCGAACGACAACCGGCTCAGGCGCACTAGCCCGAAGGAAAGCGAGAACTCGCCGCCTTCGCCGCGCCGCAACCAGCCGGCCTGCACGAGCGTGTTCAGAATCCGGTAGCAGGTGGCCGGTGGAATCCCCAGGCTGAGCGAGAGGCTCTTGGCCGAAACGCCGTCCTCCTCGGAAATGTTCTCCAGCACTTGGACGGCGCGCTGCAAAACCGGAACTTGGGACTGGGCTGGCATGGCAGGAATTTATGGCAGGCAAGACGCGCCGATCGCGAGAGAGGTGCGCCAATCCTTTTCACCACGGGTAGCCACGACCGGGCCTGCGGTCAATTATCATATAAGATAAACTATTTCTCGATGTTTCCTTGCGGCGGATTTTGCGCGGCCCTTACCTTGGCTTCCCCCGTGACGACCCGCCCCGCTTCCCCTCCCGGCCACTACAAATGGGAAATGCTGGCCTTGCTGTGGTTGACGTTTTTCCTGCACCAGGGGGACCGGCAGGTTTTCAATGCGGTGCTCCCGCTGATGCACGAGGGGCTCGGGCTCAGCTATGTCCAACTCGGCTGGGTGGCCACCATTTTTACCTTGGTCTACGGCGTGGCTGTTTTGGTCGCGGGCTACTTGGGCGACATTTTCCAGAAGCGCTGGGTGGTCACCATCAGTCTGATCACCTTCTCCATCGGCACGCTCTTGACCGGCTTTGCCGGCGGGATGCTCAGCCTCATTTTATTCCGCAGCGTGGCCACCGGGTTGGGCGAATCGTTTTATTACCCGTCGGCCAATGCCATGATCGGCCAATACCACGAGCGAACCCGCGCCCAAGCCATGGCGATCCACCAGACCGCTTTGTATGCCGGCATCGTGCTCAGCGGTTGGCTGGCGGCGTGGATTGGCCAGACCTATGGCTGGCGGATGGCGTATTTCGCCTTTGGCGCGGCGGGGATTCTCTGGGCCGTGGTCATGGCCTTGCGGCTGCGCAATGATCAAGCGGACGCAGCCTTGGCGGCCGCGGTATCCCCGACCGCGGAGCCGGGCGGCGGAGAGGCCGTGCGAGTTGAAAGCGCTCCGGCACCCGTTTCGCATCCGAAGGTGCGCGAGGTTCTCGTTTATGTGCTGCGGCGGCCGACCGTTTATTTTTTCTGGGTGTCTTTCGGGGCCATGGTGTTCGTCAATATCGGCTTCACCACTTGGATGCCGACGTTTCTGCACGAAAAGTTCGGGCTCAGCCTGGCCTCCGCGGCTTTGAACGCGACCGTCTATCATTTTACCGGCGCCTTTCTCGGGGTCCTGGCCGGGGCACGGTTTTCCGACAAGCTGGCGCCGCGTTTCCGGTGCATCCGGTTGGACGTCGAAATTTTCGGCCTCCTCGCCGCCTCACCCTTCATTGCGGTGCTGGCTTTCAGCGGCAATTTGCTCTGGGTCTATATGGCCATGGGTCTTTTCGGTTTCTTCCGGGGCATCTACGACTCCAATCTTTTCGCCGCGCTCTTCGATGTGATCGAACCGCGCTACCGCGCCACCGCCACCGGGCTGATGCTGGCCTGTGCTTTCATTGCGGGCAGTTTCGCGTCGGTCATTCTCGGCTGGATGAAAGGCGTCTACGGGCTGGAGTGGGGGATGCTGCTGCTGGCCGTGGTCTTTGCCCTGGGTGGCTTCGTGCTCCTCGCGGCGCGCCTCTTCACTTTCAAAAAAGACCGGTTGCCGGAACCGGCCGGCGAACTTCCATCCCGATAATCCATGAAAATCATCGACCTGAAAACACGCACCGTGGCGATTCCTTTGACCTGCCAGCTGCGGCACAATACCGGGGTTCACCCCGGTTACTTCCTGCGCACCATTGTCGAAGTCCTCACCGACGAAGGCATCACCGGCCTCGGCGAGGTGGGCGGCGGCGACCAATGCGCCGCCCTGGAAAAACTGAAGCCGCGCATCATCGGACTGGATCCGTTCGACCTCGAAACGCTCAAGCTCAAGGTTCTCCGCTCGATCTACTACCTCTCGAATGCCCGGCTCTACGGTGCGCTCGAAATCGCCTGCCTCGATATCCAGGGCAAGGCCGCCGGCGTCCCGCTGCACCAGCTCCTCGGCGGCAAGGTGCGCGACGCCATCCCCATGATTGCCTATCTGTTCTGGCGCTACGACCGTCCCGGTGGTGGCGACGACACCCGGGCCGAGGACCTCGCCGACTGGTGCGGGGAACTGCGCGAGGCGCTCGGCGTGCGGTCGATGAAACTCAAGGCCGGCGTCATGGACCCGATGGAAGAAGTGCGCGTCCTGCAGCTCTGCCGCGAGCGTCTCGGGTCCGACTTCGGTCTGCGCATCGACCCGAACGGCGTCTGGAGCGTGCCGACCGCGGTCAAGGCCGGCAAGCGCATGGAAGACCTCGAGATCGAATACTTCGAAGATCCGTCGTGGGGACTTGAAGGGATGCGCCGCGTGCGCGAACAAGTCCGCCTGCCGCTCGCCACCAACATGTTCCCGGCCAAATTCGACGACCTCGCTCCGGCCATCCGGACCGATTCGATCGACATTATTCTGACCGATTTGCACTACTGGGAAGGCCCGCGCGGGGTCAAGGACCTCGCCGCCATCTGCCGCACCTTCAAGCTTGGCGTGGCCATGCACTCCGGTGCGGAATTCGGCATCGAGCTGGCCGCCATGCTGCACACCGCCGCCACCATCCCCGAGATGAACACGGCCGGCGATGCGCATTATCATTACCTCGAGGATGATATCATCCAGGGCGGCAAACTGCCCTACATCGACGGAGCCATCCGGGTGCCCGAGGGGCCCGGTCTGGGCGTCGAACTCGACGAGGAAAAGATGGAGAAATACGGGCGGTTCTATCGGGAGAAAGGCGACTACTACGCCCGCTTCCACCAAGACCCCAAGCGCCCCGACTGGCACCCCATGCCCGGGGCCATCTGAGGAAAAAGATCATGAGCAGCGAACAATTCAAAAAAGAGGTCGGGATGATGCATCTCGAAAAACTGGTGGCAGCGCGCGAGGCGGTCGCACCGGTCGAGTTGGCCATCGGGCCCAAGGAATTGCTGGCCCGCTACGAGCGACTCTACACCGGTGCGGTCAATGATGTGCTGCGCGAGTTTTGTCTGCTGGATCAGGCGCTGCCCGGCCACATCCTGCCGCTGCGCGAATACCGCACCGTGGCCGGCTTTGCCTTCACCGTGAAAAGCGCGCCCAATGTCAAAATCACCGGCGAAATGGAATTTCGCAGCCGTATGCTCGATGCCATGCACGAGGATGCCTTCGTGGTCTGGGATACCAGTGATGATGCCAAAGCGACGCTTTGGGGCGGGGTCATGACCGCCACCGCCAAGCGCGGGGGGCTCAAAGCGGCCTGCATCGACGGCGGCATCCGCGACACCCATCAGATCCTCGAGGCGGATTTCCCTGTCTTCTACAAATACCGCATCTCCAACGGCAGCTTGGGTCGCTGCCTCATCACGCACTACCAAATCCCGATCAAGATCGGTGATGTCACCATCAAGCCGGGCGACATTGTCCTCGGCGACATCGATGGCGTCCTCATCGTCCCGCGCGCCATCGCCTGCGAGGTCCTCATCCGCGCCGAGGAAATCCGCGAGAATGAAAAGAAAATCTTCGGCTGGGTCGGCGCAGGAGAAACCATCGACCAGATCGTCGAAAAAGGCGGCTACTTTTGACCCGGGGGAATCATGACAAACAAAACAGCTTTGATTACGGGCGGCAATGGCGGGTTGGGGGCGGCCATGGCACGGGAGCTGGCGGCCTCCGGCGCACGGGTCGTCATCAACTATATCGAGCAACCCGAAAAGGCCGACGCCCTGTGCGCCTCCATTCAATCCGCGGGCGGCGAAGCCCTGGCGGTCCGCGCCGATATCTCCGACCTGGCGCAGATCGAAGCGATGTTCGACCAGGTCGAAGCGGCCTGGGGCACGGTGGATATTCTGGTCAACAATGCCGGCATCGAAATCCGCCGTCCCGCGCTCGAATTCTGTGAGGCGGACTACGTGCGGATTCTCGACACCAACCTCAAGGCCGCCTTCTTTTGTGCCCGGCGCGCCTTGCGGGGCATGAAGGAGCGGGGGTGGGGCCGG
>JBIKXZ010000121.1:0-7190 GCA_044355525.1 Chthoniobacterales bacterium | reverse complement strand
CAAGCAATTCGTGGTGCTGCTCGATCATGCGCGCCTGCTCTCCGTGGCGGAAGAGGTCGGTCTTTCGGTGGATGTGCAGCGCGCGCTGCGTCGTGGACGATCCACCATGCCATTGGTGTCCAAGCCGCGCGCGGTGGCTTCATTGTCCCAGCGCCTGCAACACATGCTGCATCTTGCCGCCGTGGGCGAGTTGAGTATGGATGCTGCCTATTTCGAGGACTGGCTCTACGGACAAACGTTGTCCATTCTCGACGTGAAAGACATGCCGGCCGGACGTCCGCCCGGCGCGGTGCTGGTGCGCCGCGCGATCGAAATCGCCGACGCGCAGCCGGGATCCGTGCCGGTGGCGACGCTCTGCCGTCAGTTGCGGGTCAGTCCGGGGACGCTGGAGAACGCCTTCAAAACGGTCACCGGCGTGACGCCGCATGCCTTTTTCCTGCGGAGGCGCCTGAATCACGCCCGCGATGTTCTGCTCCGCGAGGATCCGCTGCGACGCAAGGTCACGGATATCGCCACCGAGCTGGGCTTCAGCGAACTCGGGCGATTCGCCGTGCGTTACAGGCAAATGTTCGGCGAAACGCCGTCCGAGACCCTCAAGCGCCCCGCGGCTACGGTGGTGGCGGTTTCGTCCGGGTCACGCTGGTGACGAGTGCGGAATAAGATTTCCGGCGATCACCGACCGCCGCTACAACTTGTGGGATGAAGGTTTTCGCGTCGGTGGTTTTTACGGCTTTGATGGTTTTGTCGGCGAGCGCACAGGTGACGGAGGATGGGATGCGGTTGGCTTTCGGAGACATCGAGGGCGCTCTTGTTTTGCGAGATTGCACCACGGGAGAGGAGACAGTCTTTGCGGAAAAGATCGCGGACACGGCGTTCGGGCCTTGTTCGACGTTCAAGATTTGGAATTCGTTGATCGGGTTAGAGGAGGGGATCATTGCCGAACCGGATGATGCGTTTTGGACATGGGACGGGGAGACGCGGGGGTTTGCCACTTGGAACAGCGACCAGACCTGGAGGTCGGCGTTTGCCGTGTCGTGCGTGCCGGCCTTCCAGGGATTGGCGCGGAAAATCGGGCCGGGGCGCATGCAATCCTGGTTGGAGAAGTTGGACTACGGGAACAAGGATCAGTGCGGGCGTCCGGATGCGTTTTGGCTGCCGCGGGCGGGGCAATCGACCATTATGATCGCACCGCGCGAGCAGGCGCGGATGGTTTGCCGATTGATCAACGGGGAGTTGCCGGTGAAAGCGGAGTCGGTGGTTAAGCTGACCGAGGTGATGAAACTCGCGGAGACCGAGCGCGGAGTGCTTTACGGGAAGACGGGGAGCGGATTGCGCGGCGATCCTCACGGGCCGAAGTCCGAGGCAGACACCGATATGGGGTGGCTGGTCGGGTTTGTCGAGGTCGGCGGAAAAAGGTATTCGTATGCCTGTCTTGTGCTGGGGAGCGGGCTGGCGGGGAAGGATGCTCGGCGGGTGACGGAGGCGGTGCTGGGTTCGGCGGGATTGTTTTGAACCGCAGAGGACGTAGAGAGATTTGGAGGTAGGAGTGATGGTCCATGGGCTTGGAGTCGCCTTGATGGCAGGGGCGGTGGTAATTTGTCGGGATGAAGATTCTCGCTGGTTTGCTCCTACTCGTGCTGGCCGCTTCGGTGTTGGCGGCGCCGGTCAAGATTGGTGCGGTGTATTGCGATGCCGGACCGCAGAAGGCGCTTGATGAACCTTCGTGGCACGGGGCGCAGGCGGCAGTGGCATCGCGCAACAAGGCGGGCGGGATCAACGGCAGACCCGTTGACTTGATCCGGATCCCCGCGGACAGCACGCCGTCCGCGGTGGCTGCGGCAGTCAGGTCTGCCTTGCAGAGGCATCCGGACATGGCGGCGCTGATTGGATTGTCCGACTCGGATCTCGCGCTGGCGGCAGGACGCGAAGCGCGCAAGGCAGGGAAGGTTTTTGTCACCTCCGGTGCGACGTCACCGCTGTTGCCCAGTCAATTGGGCGGCGGCTTCTTTCTCGCCTGCTTCGGGGACAATGTGCAGGCCGCGGCGGCGGCCGAGTGGCTGCGATCAAGGGGTGCGAAAAGGGTCGCGGTCATGCATGACCGGACCAAGATTTACACGCGGCTGTTGAGCCGCTTTTTCACCGAGGCTTTTGAGGCGGCCGGCGGAACGGTGATGGACCGGATCGTCTTTCAGCCCGGCGAGCCAGTGGGCCTGCCGCGCGACTTGGCGGCCTGCGATGCGGTTTTTGTCGCCGCGGAGTCCCAAGCCTCGGCGGAAGATGTCATCGGTAAACTGCGGGGTGCGGGCTTCAAGGGGCCGATTGTCGGGGGCGACGGCTATGACAATCCTTCGGCTTGGATCGCGAACCCGTTGGCCAAGGACGTTTTCTACACGACGCACGCCTTTCCGGCGCGCGGTGCCGGGGCCGCGGACGCAGGGACGCTATCGGCCTTCCGCGCGACCTATCGCGGGACTCCGGATGCTTTCAGCGGTTTGGGTTTCGATGCGGCGCGCGTGGTCATGGATGGATTGGCGCGGGGCGGGAAAGATCTGGCCCGGGAGATCCAGTCGCGCACGGCAGTCGCCGGGGTGACGGGAGGAATCCAATACGGGACGACGCGGGTGCCGTCCAAGCCGGTGGCGGTAATCGATGCACAGCGTCCGCGGGTGATGCTGAAGCAGGTGACGCCGTCGCGGGTTCCGTGAGGGTGGGGCCTGACAGGTTCCGACGGTTATGTCGGTTGGCTAATACCAATCGCCCGAGGCTTGTGGACTTCAGCCACGTTTTGCCCCGGGCCGCTGCCTTTAGCGTAAGAAAGCGTGCGGATGGCTGGGCCAGCCGTCCCTACCACCCCAGACCAAAAGTCTCATCGCAAGGGGACGTTGTATAAGGTCCGTTTGCCTTGGGGCCATCTTACGTCCGTTTTGCTCGGCTCAGCGCCGCTACCATTGCAGGGCTAATCCAACGCGATGTCGTAGACGCGAATCTTGCGGGCGAGGGGTTGGAGGATTTCTTTTTTGGCCTGCAAGTGGGCGGGGTGGGTTTCGAAGGCGGTGAGGTCGCGGCGGTTGGGGAAACGCATGAAAAGGGCGAGGTCGAAAGTGTCGTCGACGACGGCGCGGTTGCTGGGCACGGGTCGGCCGTAGCGGAGGCTGTGGATAAGGCCGGTGGAATTTTGGAGGTCTTTGGTGGCGCGGATGAGAGCGGCGCGGTCTTTGGCGTTGCCGGGGCGTTTGAGCCAAACAAGGACGGTGTGCTCGATTCCGCCGCGCGTGGTGGTCGTGGTGCCGGTGGCAGCGAGGGTTTCGATGGGGATGTCGAGGGGCGGATAATTCTTCCATTTCTCAAGATCGAAGTGCCACCACTCGGTCGGGTAGCCGACGAAGCCGTGCTTTCGCATGACATCCTCGAGGAGTTGGCGGTTGCGGCGTTCTTCGGCCGTGCCGCCTTGGTAATCGCGGTGCGCTCGCTCGCTGAAGTCGTCGAAGTCGCTCGGCATGGGGAGTTCGCGTCCGAGTTTGTCGACCAGTGTGACATCGACCGCGGTGCCGCGGGTGTGGCGACCTTTGTTTTTCGCCGGATTCGAGACGTAGCGTTCATCGCGGATGAGGTTCCACATTTTCCATTGCACGGACAGCGGGCGGTAGGCGTCCCAGACCTTGAGCCCGAGCCCGCGCTTTTGCAGGCCGCGTTGCACGCCGGCGAGAGCGCGGGCGGTGTCGCGATGCAGAAAGATGCGGGGCAAAGGGTAAAGGACGTGCCCGGTGAAGTTGTGCCGCGTGGCGTAGCGGACCTCCGGCAAACAGGGTGGTTGCACCGCCTCGAGTGGAACGAGGCCATGCTCTTCCGCCGTTTGCGCCCCGACCGAGCCGAGTGCGCAGGCGAGGAACACAAAGAGGAGCACGCGGAGAGAAGCTTTCATCGGCGCGGGCAGCGTAGGAATGATCCGAACTTCATGGCAACGGCAAAGCCGGCCCGATGCGCGCTTGCCAGACGGGCCACTCGCAGCACAAAAAGTGCCCGTGGGTTCCCAAACGCCTCAACAGCACCGCAGACGTCGTCGGCGCCGCGAAGACCGGAAATACTTCGAATTCGCCGAGGACAAACCTTCCGATCCCCAAGAACAACGCTCCATCGCCATGCTCGTCTTGTCCGTCCTGGCCATTGTCCTCATCATCTGCGCGATGTTGATCTTCCGCTCGATGGAGCTGGAGACATTCCCGGGAATGTAAAGTCCGCGGAGCGAACGGCATTCGTGAGAAAAATCCTCATCACCGGCATGAATGGCACCGTGGCGCCGGTGTTGGCGGCGGAGTTGCGCGGGCGCGGGTGGGAGACGGTGCCTTGGGATCGCGGGGCGGTTTCACCGGATGATCGCAAAGCGGTGGCGCAGTTTATTCGCGGGGTGAGGCCATCGGCGCTGGTGCATTGCGCGATGGGCAGTCCGCAATGGGCCGAGAACATGGCGCGGGTTTGTGCGGAGGAAGGTAGCAGGTTTCTCTATATCAGTTCGGCTTCCGTTTACGGAACGCAGCAACAGGGCCCATTCACAGTCGATGATGAGCCCGTGCCGTCCGACGACTACGGACGCTACAAGCTCGAGTGTGAACAACGCGTGCGCGCGGCGAACGCGGACGCTCGCATCGTCCGGATCGGATGGCAGATCGCCTTGCGCCCAGGCGGCAACCACATGGTGGAACATCTCATTCGCCGTCAGGCTGAGGACGGGTATATCGCGGCCAGCACCGAATGGTTTCCAGCCTGCTCGTTTTTGGAAGACACGGCCCGCGTGCTGGCCGAAGTGGTTGATGATGCAGTGGCCGGTCTCTACCTACTTGACGGCAACCCTGGATGGAATTTTTGGGACATTGCTACCGCCCTAAACAGCGCAACGGGCCAACACTGGGAAGTCCGCCGAAGTTGCGACTTCAAATGGGACAACAGGCTGGTGGACAAGCGGTTGCCTTCTATTTTGCTGAAAAGAGCGCTCCGGCGTCTCTGATTCTCCTACTCACCCGCTTTGCTCGGGAGTAAGAAACGGAAATCACGAATAATTTACTATTATAATATCCTCAAAACCAGGGGGTTAGAGCTGAAAATTATTTTTTCGGAAATGTCACAATTTTGTTGCACGCAACAAAACTCACCGTAGTTTGCGCCAAGTTAGTCAATTCCCCCGACTCTCACCCCCAACCCCTCAATTAGTACCCCATGAACACAAACAAGCTCACTCGATTTGTCATAACCGCAGTCCTAGGGCCGGTCACAATTTGTTGCACGACCGTCAACTCGTACGCGAACGCGGTTTTTAGAGAAACTTACATCATCATCAATGGCGGTCCGCAATCGGGCGATTACTACTACGAGGGGTTGGACAACGGCGGAGGAAACGTCCGGTTCGACTCGATCAACCAGTCCATCAACCTGTTGTCCGGCGCTACGCTCACGCTCAAGGGCGCCGAAGCTAAAACTTTGATGAGCGGAGGCGACTACCAGAACAGTAACAACGGTATGACGAACTTTTACCGTTTTTATGACTCTGCATCGACAGCGCCGGCCTACAATGCTCAGGTCGTGCCCTTCGTCCGAGAAAATCCCTATCCGGAAAACTTGTTCCAAAAGACTGACGCCAGTGTGAACCTTCTCAGCGGACAAGACTCGGGCGTCCACTACATGGATTTCTACATGGACGGCAACGCATCTTATTTTAGTGGTGGTCAACAGTTTTTTGATATGACTCAAACGGCGACATACCGCGCGACATTCACGCTCTTTTATGGGGCGACAACTACGGCGACGCAGAGTGCAGCATTTACCGGAACCGGCTACTTCAACTTTAATGGCAACGGCCAGACCTACACCCTCGACAAAGCAAACACTTACACCGGAGAAACCCAGATTGATGCTGGTACAGTCTCGCTAACCGGAAGTCTGGCCGCCGGTTCCATGATCTATGTCGGCAACGGCGGCAATAGCTCTAATGCTGCCTTCAGCATCAGCGGCACCACAACCTTGTCGAACAACATTCAGGTGAACACAAGCTCTGGCAGTGGCACCCGCGAACTTATAAAAGCGGACGCGACTTCCCAGACATTGGCCGGAAACATCGCAAACAACCGCGCGTCCACTATCAATGTGACGAACTCGGGCGGAAATCTCACTGCCAGCGGTGTTATCAGTGGCACCAACATTACCAAAACCGGATCTGGAACCATGGTTCTAAGCGGTAGTTCTGCTAATACTTTCTCTGGACTAACCATCAATGCCGGTCAGGTGGTTTTCAACAAGAGCGCGAACATCGCAGCGGTCGGCGGAGCCGTCGAGGTGGCCTCGGGCGCAACGCTGTCCGTCTCGGCTGTAAATCAATTTGGCAATAACGCTGTCGACGTCGATGGCACTCTGAATCTCAACGGCAACAACCAAAGCTTGGCTCTCTACAACTCGGGCACAGGCACAGTGAATCTCGGTGCCGCGACGCTTACAAACAACAATGCTGGCAATGACACATTCGCCGGGGCGATCACTGGCACGGATGGCAACTTGGTCAAGGCCGGAAACGGAACGCTCATTCTTTCCGGAGCAAATACTTATACCGGAACAACCCTCATTTCTGCAGGTGGCCTACAGATTGGCGCAGGCGGTTCGACTGGATCCTTAGGTTCTGGCAACATCACCAATAACGCTACCCTCGCCATAAATCGCACGGGCGAAGTTGCCATGGCAAACGCCATCAGTGGCACCGGAGCTCTCAATAAACTCGCTGCAGGAACGCTCACCCTCTCGGCCAACAACTCCTACAGCGGAGAGACGGTTGTTGATGGCGGCACGCTTGCGCTAAATGGCAGCGGAGCGGTTGCCTCAAGCTCCGTCGTGAAAGTCGGAACCAATGCGGTTTTTGACATCAGCGGCGTGACCACCTCGGCGACTGTCAAGGGACTCGCTGAGCAGGGAGTGAACGACGGCGGCTCAGTCAAGCTCGGCTCCAAGGGACTCACCATGAGCGGCGGTTCCGGCACCTACCTAATGAACATCCTCGGCGTGAGCGGTGATACCGGCACATTCACCCTCAACGATGCCGACTCCACACTATCTCTCTATGGCTCTTCCCAATACACTGGTGCAACCACTCTGAGCGCCGGCACCCTAAGCACATCCGCGGCCATGTCGTCTGCCTCCTATGCTTTGAGTGG
>JBIKXZ010000120.1:0-7239 GCA_044355525.1 Chthoniobacterales bacterium | reverse complement strand
AGCCTCGCCGCGTTTGACCGCGAGGTCCTGCGTGCGGATGCCGACCACCGAGCCGACATTGGCCGCGTCATAGATGAGCAGGATGCCGGTTTGTCCTTCGCCGACTTCCTGCAGAGTGACCGGATCGCACACGATGGCGCGCGCCCATGGCGGCCCGTGGTGCCGGCCCTTCGGCCCGCGGGCGTAAAACTGGGAGCTGAGCTCGGTCATGCCGTATTCGTTGAAGATGTCCTCCGGAGCAATGCCCAGCTTGTCCGCGATCATGCCGTAAAGTTCCGTCCGCGAGACGTCGCGTCCGCTTCCTTTGTAGCCGCCGGTCTCCATGGCCGTCGAGCCGCGCGGAAGAGCAAGTTGTTCGTTGCCCAAGCGCTCGCACAGATTCAGAAATGCGAGCGCGGTCCCGAGCACGCAGACCGGAGTATCCGCCGCGCGCAACCGCGCGAGGTCAATGGTGCCACCGGGTGCGATGAAGTCCTCGCGTCGGGCCAGCGTGCCGAACATGTGGCTGAGCGAGGAGTGCGGGGCTTCGTCGGGATGCGGGGCGATGACGAGGAACCGCCCGGCGGGCAGTCCGGCCAGACGCCAGCCCTCGCGCACGGCCGTTTCGTAGATTTCCAGCGTGCGGAAATGGTGCCGCCCGAATCCCTCGCCGGTGGTGCCACTGGTGCGGAAGGTCTTCACCGTCTCTGCGGCGGGAAAGCTTCGCAGGTCGGCATGCTTGAAGGCGGACTGGGGGACGCAAGGGATCCGGCGCCAGTCCCGCACGGTTTCGCCGGTGCCGCAGGTCTCGCAGAATTTGCGGTAGGGCCGGTTGTGACGAAATTGCCAAGAATGGAGGTCGCGCAGCACATCGTCCCACAATGCGTCCCGCTTTCCGGCCAAAGCGGACAGGACCACTGCGTCCAGATCGGGTTCCCGGCGGGGTTGGTTCACGGTTTTCATCCTGACAGCCCGGCGCTCCCGGCAAATCCAAATTTGGCCTCGCGCGCCGCGGGCGGTCGCGAGCATTCTCGCCGGGTGCTCCGGGTCCGGCGTTTGCGGCAATTCAGCTTGATTCTGCTTCTGGCAGCGGTCAGCGTCGCGACCCCGCGCGCGGAGGACGAGGAGACGCCCGCGGCACCGCAGGCCGGCACGGCCAGCGACATCATCATGCGCGCGGACGCCGCTTACAATGCCAAGCGCTTCGAGGAGGCCATCTCCGGTTACCGCCGCTTCATCGAGGATTTCGGCTCGTCCACGGAAGCCAAAGCGTGGATGCCTAACGTGCGCTACAATTTGGCGGCGGCTTTGCTGCAAACGCAAAAATTCGGCGACGCTCTCGAGGAGATCGACGAGGCGGTCATTGTCGGGGAAAAGCTGCCCGCGGAAAAGAAAGAGGATCTGGCTTTCTGGCGCGGACTTTCACTCTTGCAAACCGAGCAACACGAAGAGGCGCGCAAGGCCCTCCAAAAATTCCGCAAAGATTTTCCCGAGTCCCGGCGCGGGCCCGATGCGGTGATGCTGATGGCCGGCTCGCTCCTGGCCGAGGAGAAGCACGAGGAAGCGGCGGAGATTTTTACAGCGATCCGCCGCGAACCGGCGCACCCGCACCGAGGGCGTGCCGCCGTGCTCGAGTTGCACTGTCTTATCCAGACCGACCGCGACGACGAGGCGCTGGCCCTGCTCGTCGAGGAGGGTGGGGACAGCGCGGAGGACATCGGTCAACTGGCGCTCTTCCAGACGCTGGCTCTCGGCTTGGGCGAGAAATTTCTCGAGCAGGACCGCCCGCGCGACGCCATCCGCGCCCTGCACGTCATCTGGCCGCGGGAGCGGCTCATCGCGCACCAGACGCGTCAACTCGAGGAAATCCGCGCCCGTCTGGCCGCGATCGAGAAGTCGCCAAAACCCGACGTTTTCGCCCGGGCCCAAGCGCGCCAGCTCGACCGCGACATCGCCAAGGAATTGGCCAGCCTCGAGAAAATTGAATCCTTCGATGCCTCGGTGCGATTCCGTCTGGCCACGGCGTTCTACGAGCAGGAGCGTTACCGCGAGTGTGCCATGCTTTTGGAGGACATGCTGCGCCAGATGCCGGCCGACGGGGTAGTGGAAAAGGCGTCGTTGAGCACTTTGCAGAGCTGGATGGCCATCGAGCGCCACGACAAGGCGGTGGAAACCTCGCTGCTCTTCGAGGAAAAATTTCCCGAATCGGAAAGCCTGCCGCTCGTCATCTATCTCCGCGGCATCGCGCAGCAGCAGGCCGACCTTTATGACGAAGCGCTGGCGACTTTCGCGGGTTTGCAGGAACGTTTTCCCGACTCGGAACAGGCTCCGCGCGCTTTGTTCATGCAGGGCTTCACCCAGTTGATGGCGGAGCGCAACGAAGAGGCGGCGGCCTCCTTCGCCGATTTCGCCGCGAAGTATCCCGAGCACGAGATGTCGGAACCGGCCAATTACTGGCGCGGCTCCGCGCTGGCTTTCGCGCGGCAATTCGAGGCGGCGCGCGAGGTGCTCGCCGACCACGCCGGGCGTTTTCCCGAAGGCAAGATGCACGCCGAGGCGGCCTTCCGCCGTGCCTACTGCGCGCAGTCGATGAAGGACTACGAGCGGGCAGAGCAGGAGTTGCAGGCTTACTTGGATGAATTTCCGCAGGGCGCGGAGCGCGACGAGGCCTTCATCCTTCTCGGCGATGCGCTCCTCGCGCAGGCCAAAGCGGACGAAGGCAAGGAGGCTTACCGCGGCGTCACGGACACTGGCAGCCGCTTCCACGAGGAGGCGCAGTTCAAGTTGGCCAAGGTCCTCAAGTTGGAGGAGGACTACGAAGGCCTGCGCGCGCTCATGCAGGAATACCTCGCCACGCACCAGCGGAGTCCGCGGGCCGCGGAAGCGCTGCTTTTCATCGGCCAGTCGTGGCGCCAAGAGGAGCGCAACGATCTCGCCATCGAGGAATATTGGAAAGCGATCAACACGTTCGGCAACGATCCGGAGGCGGGTTCGGTCGAGGATTTGTTCCTCGCGCTCGGGCGCCTTTACCAGACGGACGTGGAAAAACTCGACCATCAAGCAGCACTCCGGCAGCTGCGCGACCGCGCCACGCAAGCTGGAGAGGACGTGCTGGCGGTGCGTTCGATCTGGGCGCTCTCGCGCGCGGTGCGCAAGTCCGATCCGGGTCTCTCGGTGGCTTTGTTGCGCGAGGCCGCGCTGCTGGCCAAACCCGAGACCACGAATCCCATGATCTTGGCCGACTGCGCGGAGGCGCAACTGGCTTCGGAGGGTGGCGAGACGGCGGAGGAATCGGTCACGCGACGTCAGCGTGCAGCCGACCTTTACCGCAACCTGCTCAAATGGCATCCGCGTTCCGGCGAAAAGGACAAAGCCCTGGCTGCCTTGGCCCAGATGGCGCTCGACGAGGGTGACACCTCGACCGCGCTCGATTATTACGCGCGCTTGGAGCGCGACACGCCTTGGTCGCCTTTGATGGGCGAAGTGCTGATGACGCGCGCGCGCCTCGAGATGGAAGCGGACCGCACCGACGAGGCGGCCGCCGCCTACACGCGGTTGCTCGCCGCGGAAAACGTGTCGGGCAAACTCAAGGCGCAGGCGCTCCTCGCCCTCGGCGAATTGGAAATGGCCCGCAACCAGCCGGCCAAAGCGGTCCCTTACTACCAGCGCATCTACATTCTTTACGGCAAATGGCGGGACGCGGTGGCCAAGGCCTATCTGCGCAGCGGGGAGGCGTTCGAGCAACTCAACGACATGGAAGCGGCGCGCAAAACTTACGAGGAACTGGCCGGCAGCGAGGATCTTGCTTCTTTGCCCGAAGCGGAGCTGGCCAAAGAGAAACTGCGCAAGTTCGCGCCTGCCGCAGGTGAGGGGGCGTCTTCATGAGAGCGCCCGCTTTTTTCCTCCTCGCCGCGGTCTTCACTCCGGGACTTCTTGCGCAGGACATCATCCACCGCAAGGACGGCTCGACCCGCGAGGTCCGCGTGATGGGCGTGGAGGGAGACCAGTTGCGCATCGGCATCCCGTCCCCGGTTCCCGGACGTCCTGGGGGCTCGACGACGGTCAGCCTCGCCGAAATCGAGCGCATCGAATTCGGTCCCGACACCGTGCTCGAGGCTTTGCGCAAAAACAAAACCGCCGCCTCCATCGCCGCGGCCCGCGTGCGTTGGCAGAGTCTCGAGCCCCTCTTGGCCGTGCCCGAGTCGCGGGCCGGGGAGGCGGGGTGCCTTTACGGCGAAGTCCTGCTCCTCTCGCCCGAGGTCTCCGACCACGAGGGCGCGCTTGCGGTTTTCTCCAAGGTGGAGCAGGGCGCGTGGAGCCCCGCCGACCGCGCAGCGGCGGCGCGCGGACGCCTTCGTGCCATGCTCGCTTTGGGCCGGCTCGAGGACGCGGCGCGCGAGGCCGAAAGCATGGCTGGCGATTCCGGCGATCCCGACTTTCTTATCGAAACGAAGCTGGTCTTGGCCGAGGCGCGGTTGGCCGAACTGGAGAAGCTGCTCAAGGACAACCCGCGTTGGTATCAGGATCCGCCGGTCAAGGCCGAGCGCTCGCGCTTGCTCAACGAAGCAGCCGATTTGTCGCTGTATCCCTTCCTTTTCCACGGCACGAAACGCGAACTTTCCGCCAAGGGACTTGCGCTGGCGCACCGGCTCTACCAGCTTGTCGGTGACGGAACCGAGGCGGCCAAGATTGCCGAGGATCTTGTCGCCATTTATCCCGAAACCCCGGAGGCCAAAAGCGTCTCCGCGGAAAAACCCACCGAATCATGAGAAACAAAACACGCCCGATCGTCACCCTGTTCCTGCTGCTCTGGTGCGCCGCCCTGGTCGCCCCGCTCTTTGCGCAGGACGATGCCGCCGCCCCCGCCGCTTCACCCCCGCCGCCGGCCGCGGTGGAGAAAAGTCTCGTCGATCTCTTCCTCGCGGGCGGTGCCCTCATGTGGCCGATCCTGCTCTGCTCGGTCGGCACCATCGCGGTCGGTGTCTACTGCTTCCTGCAGATCAACCAGAAGAAAATGATGCCCAAGGCCCAGGAGGCCGCGGTCTCGCAATACATGCAGCACCAGGATCCGAACGGAGCCTACCAGCTTTGCCAAAGTTCCCCCAACGTCTTCGCCAACTCGATGAGCGCGGCCTTGCTCAAGGTGAATTTCGAGCGCGATCTGGCCAACAAAATTTCGATGGAGCAGGCCGCGGGGGAGACGCTCATGCAGGAGGAACAACGCCTCATGATCTGGGTGAACTACCTCAACATTTTCGCCACCATCGCCCCCATGCTCGGACTGCTCGGAACGGTCACCGGCATGATCGCGAGCTTCGACCAGCTGGCCGCCGGGCGCAGTGAACCGTCCGATCTGGCCGGCGGCATCGGCGAAGCCATGCTGACCACGGCGGGCGGACTCATCGTCGGTATTCCCGCCATGTTCCTCTTCTTTTACTTCCGCAACCTGCTGCAAGTGGCCATCGGGAACATCCAGAAGTCGGTCACCTTCATGATCGACGTGCTCTCCGGCGAACTGAAGCTCGAGGCCGGTCTCCACGCCCACGACGCGGTGCCGGACGAAACCGAAGGAGCCTGACCACTTACCCGCGGGCCATGAAGATCACGCGCCGTCCCGACGACGAGATGGGTTTCCAGTTGGCACCCATGATCGACATGACCTTCCTGCTGCTCATTTTCTTCATGGTTACCACGAAGATTTCCAAGGAGCAGATCAAAGAGGAGGTCAAGCTGCCGGTGGCGAGCAATTCCATCATCCCCCCCGACGTCAGTAATCGCGACGTCATCAGCATCGACGACCGCGGCAATTATTTCATCGGCAATGAACCGGCGGACAAAAAGACGCTGGCCGAGCATTTGAAAAAACGCTTCGAAAACAATCCGCCGCTCCGTCTTTACATCCGCGCGGACCAGACCACTCCAGGAAAAAAAATCAAAGAAGTGATGAAAATGGCCGCCGATGCCGGGGCGGTCGATGTCATTTTCGGCAGTTACCAGTCCTGAACCATGCGAATCCGCCGCCGCGACCAGCAACTCGTCGAGATGCAGATGGGACCCATGATCGACATGGTTTTCCTGCTCCTCGTCTTTTTCATGGTCACGGCCAAGCCGATCAAGCAGGAGAGCGACATCAGTCTCGGACTGCCGGGCACGGTCGCCGCGGAGGAAGCGGTCGATCTCCCCGACGAGCAGCGTGTCCGCATCGAGGACGACGGCACCATCATGCTCAATGACGCGACTTTCGGCGACCCCGCGGACACGCAACTCGACACTTTGGTGGCCACGCTGAAGCGCTTCAAGGAATCGGCCGACGCCAACAAAAGCGAGGCGCTCGTCACGCTCGACGCGGCGGACGGCACCAACCATCAGCGCATTGTCGATGTGCTCAACGCCTGCGCGCGCGCCGATATCACCGGCGTGACGTTCTCCGACAGCGCCGAGGAGGAGATGTGAACTCGTGACCAAGGCCGTTCTGGATCCGCAGGAAGCCGCCAAAGCGCGGCGGCGCAAGATCATCGTCTCGGTCATCGTGGCGAGTGTGGTCGTCCACTTCATCGGCGCCATTCTCGGCGGCATCTGGATCGTGGCGCGCTACCTCCTTCCCACGCCGGCGACCTTCGAGGTGAAGAAAGAAATCCGCATCGCGGCCGAGGAGCGGCAGCACCGGATGAACATGGACGAGTTCGACGCGCTCAAGCCCAAGCCGACTTTCACCGACAAGATGTCCACCGCGCGCCCTGCCGAATTCGCTTTGCCGGACCTGCCGACTCTGCCGGTCGATGCCCTGAGCGCCGTCGATCCCAGCGATATCGTGTCCGACCAGCTGGCCAGCCTGACCGGGTCCGCAGGATCCGGGACCGGATCGGGCAGTGGAACCGGACTGAAAGGTTCGCCCGTCGATTTCTTCGGTATTTCCGACACCGCCACGCGGGTGGTCATCGCGATGGACGTCTCCAACAGCATGTTCGACCGCCAGCCCGGGAAATTCGAAGCCGTCAAGGCTCAAGCCTCGAAGCTGGTCCAGGGACTGAGCATCAACACGCTTTTCAACATCATCATCTTCGAGGGCGGATCTGTCGCCATGTTCCCGCAGTTGGAGCCGGCCACGGAAGCCAACAAGGGCAAGGCGGAGGAATGGATCAAGAGTGTCGACGGCGGCAAGGAAAAGCAAAACATGCGCTACAATGGCGCCTACAAACGCATGGGCACCGGCCTCTACGAGGGTGGCGGCACCCGGCTAGATACTGCCTTGAAGCAGGC
>JBIKXZ010000119.1:0-7242 GCA_044355525.1 Chthoniobacterales bacterium | reverse complement strand
CCGATCAATTCGCCGGTCAGTTCGCCGGTCTTGGGATCGACCGGAATGAATCCGCCGACTGCTTTGGTTGCTTTGGTTATGCCGAGCTTTTTCAGTCCGGCGGAATTGGCCATCCCGGTCAACGTGGAAATGTTTTCTATGAGCACGGGCTGATCGGGGAAAGCTTCATCCAGATCGGCCAGCGTGAGCGCGCCGTCGCTGAGCAGCGCTTCGGAGTATCCGGTGCCGACAAGCCAGCCGTTGAACGGCTTTCCTTCGCTGCGCAGCTTTTCGAGGAGTTGTGCTTTCGTCTTGGGCGGATCCTTCGCGAAGTAGCTCACATTCACGCCGAGCGTGTCCTGGGCGACCAAAGCAAAGTGGCCCCACGTATCGATGAATCCGGGCAGCAGGGTGCCGCCCTTCAAGTCATGCATCTCCGCTTTCTCTCCGGCCGCGCGGCGCGCCTCCTTGAGGTCGCCGGCAAAAGCGATGATGTCTCCCTTGACAACGACCGCTTCGACATACCGCGGGCTGTCGCCCTCCATGGTCAGAATGTCGCCGTTGAAATAGACTGTGGAGGTGTCGGCCGAAACCGCCCATGGATAAAGAGCAAGGGCGGCAGAGATCAGGATACTTTTGGGGTTCATAGGAGCTGAGGGTTATTCGTAGGGGAGTGCATCGACTTTTAGCGGGTCTGGAGAGGAATATCTCCGCCGTAAAGGTGCGATCGTGGCCACCTAATGTCACATCAGGATTTACCTTGTTGCCGGGGGTATTTTCTTGTCGCGCGCGGGCGCAGCCGCGACTTTTGACCCTTATGCGAAACCTCCCGAAGTCTTTGGCCGCCGTTGCGGCGGCGGTTGCTCTCGATCTTCCGACACCCACCGTGGCTTGCACGGCTTTCCAGATCAAATCGAACGATGGCGCGCAGATTTATTTCCGGTCCATGGAGTTCGGGTATCCGTTCAATTCGAAGGTGCTCGTCGTGCCGCGCGGCACGGACTTCACCGGCACGGCGCCGGGCGGAAAGCCCGGTAAAAAGTGGACGGCGAAATACGGTTTCGTCGGACTGAACGTCGATATCGCCCCGACGCTGGTGGCGGACGGTCAGAATGAAAAGGGCCTGGCTCTCGGCATGCTCTATCTGCCGGGCTTTGCGCAGTATCTCGACCCCGCCGCGGCGCCGGCGGACAAGTCGATCGGTAGCTGGGAGGTGGCGGCTTACCTTTTGTCCAACTTTTCCTCCGTGGATGAAGCCATCGCTGCTTTGCAGGACGACGTTTATGTCGCCCAGCAGGAGTTTGTGCCTTTCAAAGAAGTTCTTCCCGTCCATTACTGGATCGGGGACAACACCGGCAAGGTGGTCATCGTCGAATATGTCGGCGGCAAGCTGAACATCCACGACGCGCCGCTCGGCACCCTGACCAATTCGCCGCCTTACGATTGGCAGACAATCAATATCGGCAACTATGTCGACATCTCCCCGGTCAACGTGCCCGAGCGCACGTTGGGCAAATTCACCTCGGTGAACTACGGGCAGGGCAGCGGCGCCATCGGTTTGCCCGGCGACATGTCGCCTCCGTCGCGTTTCATCCGCGCCGCTCTCTTCTCGCATTGGGCCACTCCGGGCGCGACCGCGCTCGACACGGTCAACCTCGGCTTCCACGTGATCAATACCTTCGACATCTTCAATGGCGCGATCCAATCCGACACCGCCGACCAGACGCCGAACACCAAAGGGTTTCTTGCTTCCGACGGTCAGCCCAAGTTGGTCGACACCGACACGACCGAGTGGGCTGTGGCGCATGACCGGACGAATCTGAAAACTTACGTCCGCACTTACACCGGGCTGGAGATCCAGGTGGTCGACCTCAAGGCCATCGACTTCGACCAACCCGGCATGCGGGTCATAGCGCTGCAGAATGACTTCGCGCCGGAAGACATCACGTCCAAGGCCGAGCCGTTGGCGGCGAAGACGGACTGAAAAGGCAGGCCACGGATAACGCGGATGAAAGAGGATGAATGAGGAACGTTTTCAGCCGAGTGACCTCGGCTGAAAACAGTTTATCTCGCGCAAGCATGGGTGGATCCCGACCTCTGGGCGCGATACCGGCGACTTGCGGGCGCTGAGCTTCGGGCGACTGAGGCTAGCCTTCCCTACCTTGGGACTCGACTGAGCCATCCGAAAAAGATTGAACATCCGGCCGTTTCTGCGAGTCGTATTCACTGTGATGAAGAAATTCCTTACCATAGCTGTTGCAGTCCTCACCGTGGCTGCGTTTTCCTCGACCTCCTTTGCCGAAGGCAGCTGCGGGGGTTGCCCCGTCAGCGGCGAAAAGGCCAAAGACAAGACTGAGGACGGCACGCAGAGCTAAAGAGACACTGCTATCAGTTCACAGGAGCGGCTCCCTCGGGGGCCGCTTCTTTTTTTGGCGAGGTTTGCCGTTGCGCATCCGCCAAATCTGCCCGATCGTTCAGTCTCTGATGAAAAACCTACTCACCCTCACGGTCACGGCTCTTGCCCTGGCCGCCTTCGCCACCACCACGTTTGCCGGAGACGGCTGCGGAAGTGGCGAGAAAAAGGAAGGCGAAAAGACCGAGGAAGGCACGCAGAGCTAAATCGGTCCTGCCGGAAGTTCACAGGAGCGGCTCCCACGGGAGCCGCTTCTTGTTTTTCTAGTGGGGCCGCGGCTGTGGGCTGCGGGCTTCAGAGATATTGGTTCCAGCGGTCACAGACCGCAGCTACAGTCCCGGGATGAGGCAAGTCGTTCGCTGGATGGGCCTGGCTGTGGCGGCCACGTGGCTAGCGGGGTGCGCGTCGGTCGGGGTAAAGGAGGATCAGTGGACGCAGGAGCGGCTCGTGCTGCCGAATCGGGTCTATGTGAAAGACTACGAGGTGCCGGCGGAGGTGCTTGCGGTGGACCGGACCGGGGCGGAGTTGGAGGAGTTCCGCCGGACGACGTCGGAGAGCTTCACCAAGGAATTGTGCGAGCGGATCAGCAAGCGGATTGCGCCGGCGGCGCCGCTGACCGAGGGGGTGCGTCCGGAAAAAGGTGCGTGGGTCGTCGAAGGAAAGTTTTTGCGGCTCAATCAGGGGAGCCGGCTTTTGCGCAGCCTCGTCGGGCTCGGGGCCGGGGGGACAAAGATGGAAGCGCGCACCACCGTGTCGGCGGTGGAAGCCCGCGGTGCCAAAAAGACGATTGCCGAGATCGAAACGACCGGCGGATCGAACGCCGAGCCGGGCATGCTCACGTTTCCCACGCCGATCGGCGGAGGGATCCGTGCGGTAGTGTCCCTCGCCAAAACCGGCGTGACTGCCGACCAGCGCCGCACCGCACGCATGATCACCGCGGCGATGGCGGAAAAGCTCGAAGCGCAGGGTTACCAATTGAGCGGGAAGAAAGAGAAGGTGAAGAGGTTGGAGATGCAGGACGCGCCAGCGGGGAGCGGGGAGCAGGGAGAGGGGAACCGGAGAAGCGAGGGCTGAGATCCGGCAGAAAGTCAGCGGGCCCCGCGGCGTGGGCGAAGATGCCGGTGCGCACTTGGTGTCGGCCGCCCAAGTGGATTCTGCGGAAAGTGCATAGCGCCGGCAGCGGGGTGGGCGGTATTGGCATGGGGATGAAATCGACGGCTGATTTTGATTCCTGCGGTTCGCCGGACAGCGTGCCGGCTGTGCCTTCGGCGGACGAAGTGATCGAGGCTCTGCAGCGCATGGTTGCGAGCCCGGACTTTCCGGCCTCGGAGCGCAACACGCGGTTTCTGCAGCGGGTGGTCATTAACAGTCTGAAAGGCGAGAAGACGCCGGCCGCTGAGGTGGCGACGCAGGTTTTCGGGCGGACAGCGCCGTTCGATGCGACCGCGGATCCCATCGTGCGCATCGAGGCTTCCAAGCTGCGGCGCGACATGGAGACTTATTATTTGAAGAGCGGCAAGCATGAGCGCATCCGCATCGCCATGCCGAAGGGACGCTATGTGGCGCGGTTCAGCTACCACGAGGCCGCCACGGCGGGAATGCCGTCCGCGGGGCACCTGCTCATTTTACGGACGGCTCTGCTCGGGTGGCGCGGGGAAGCGCAGGAGGCGCGGACCGCGTGGTCGGTGGTGCTGCAGGAATACCCGGACTTCCATTTCAATCCGCGGATGCACGCCGCGCTCGACGCGATCAGCGGACAGGACAACCGGATCCGCGAATTGCTGCTCGAGGGGTTGCGCCGCGCGGCGGAAGGTATGCGAGCTGCCGGCGCGAAGGTTGCTTGAAACAAAACGGCCCGCGACGCCGGGGCATCGCGGGCCGGTTGGGTTGACGCGCGGAATTTTTACCAGCCGCGGTTTTCCATGCGGTGCTCGGTGCGTTCTTGGACTCGGGTGCTCTGCCGGGTCTGCGAGCGCTGCGCGGGACTGAGGCAGGCGGTGAGGATGGAGGTGACGAGCAGGAGTGATCCGATGCGGATGACGTTTTTCATGTGGGTTTTGTTTGGTTTGGTTGGATCCGGAACTGGCCGGAGCTTGGCAAGATCGGCGAGAGCCCGCGTGGAGGACTATGCAAAATCCGCAGAATCGTCAGTCGTTACTCAGCGACCCGGCACGTCCATGGCGCAGCGAAAACCGACATGGCTGCTGCCGGTGTCGGGCGGGGTGCCGCGACGCGCGGAGGGACGGTAGCTCTCGCAATACGAGGGATGACAGAGGAACGAGCCGCCTTTGGTCACGCGACGTTCGGCGCCAGGGACCGTGGGGGGCGAGGGATCGCCGGGGATAATGGTTTCGTTCTCCGCGGCGAGGGGTCCGCGCGGGTCGCAGCAGGCGGGCGCGTCGCCGGCGCGCAGGGCGAAGGTGTCGGCGCGGTAGAGATCGCTGCACCAGTTCCAGACATTGCCGGCCATGTCATAAAGCCCGTAGCTATTGGGCGGGAAGGTTCCGACGGGGGAGGTGCCGGCAAAGCCGTCGGCTTCGTCGTTGCGATAGGGGAAGTCTCCGGTCCAGCGATTGACCATGAATCGTCCATCCGGGTTTTCCTCGTCGCCCCAAGGGTAACGCGCGTTGTCGAGTCCTCCGCGGGCGGCGAATTCCCACTCGGCCTCGGTCGGCAGCCGTTTGCCGGCCCATTGCGCGTAGGCTTGGGCGTCTTCGAAAGCAACTTGGACAACGGGATGATTTTCGCGTCCTTCAATCGAGCTGCCGGGGCCTTCCGGATGAAGCCACGAGGCTCCCGGTGTCCAGACCCACCATTGCGCCATGTCGCGCAGGTCGACCCGGCCGGGCGTGGGACGGAAGACGAGGGAACCGGGGGCGAGCATTTCGTCGGGCGGTCTAGGCGTGCCCGGCGGCACTTGCTTTTTCAGCTCCTCCCAATCGACGGGGCGCTCGGCGACGGTGACATAGCCGGTGGACTCGATGAACTCGGCGAAGTCGGCATTGGTGACCGGCTTCGCGTCGAGATAGAACGGGGCGACCTCGACCTGGTGCGCGGGCTTTTCGTTGGGAAATGCGTAGTCCGCCTCTGATCCCATGATGAACCGGCCGCCGGGCACAAGCACCATGCCCGTTGGCGGCTGGGGACGGCAGGAGGCAAGGCCCAGGATGAGGAAGGCGAGAAGCCGCATGGACAAGATGCGGACCGTAGCATTGCGGCCGTCAGCGGGCAACGACCGCGCCTCCCGGCGAGGGGGCCGGATCAATAGTAGCCCATGCCGTAGACGCTGCGCGCGGGCGCGTAATACGGCGTTCCGGTGTAGTAGGAGCGGCGGGCGCGTCCGGCCATACCGCCGGCGGCTCCGCCGATCATGGCTCCGGCCGCGGCGCCTTCCCATCCGCCAACCGCTCCGCCGATCACGGCTCCTGTGGCGGCACCGTGGCGGCGTCCGCGCACCACCGGGCTCGGGCTGGGCACGATGCAGGCGGTGAATTCGGTGATGACCAACAAGGCGCCGGTGACGACGAGGAGTTTCTTGGCTCTTTTCATGGTTCGGAGGGGTTTTATTTTTCGAGTGAGATAACGTAAGCCTCGGCTTCGGGTTTGGTGATGTAGCCATCCCCGTCGGTGTCGACCTGGCCGAAGAGTTTGTTGAGCACGCCGTTTTTCTCGGCATAGCGGCGGTATTCGCGGAAGGTCACCTTGCCATTGCCGTCGAGGTCGCGTGCTTCGAATTGCTTGGCGTCGAATTTCGGATCGATGGCGCGGGCGTCGTCGAGAGTCACGACGGCATCGCCGTCGGTATCGAAGCGCCCGAAGAGTCGCGGGAGGGAAAATTTGTTCACTTCCTTGAGGGACAGTTTTCCATCCTTGTTGCTGTCCATCTGCAGGAAGATATCGCGGTCTGTTTCGGCCTGGCGGCAGGAGGCCAGGAGGACGGAGGCGAGGGCTAAGGCAAAGATGGCGAGGGGTTTCATGGTGGAGTCGTATATTTAAAGAATGCGGGGTTTGTCGATAGGCAAAATCGGCAAAAAATCCGGGGCTCAATCCGCTCTGGCCGGAGCGAATCCGGGGCGTCCCTGGCGGATGGCGCGGGAGTAATCCGGGCTTTCGTGCGCGGCGACGGCCGCCGGGTTGATCAGCGCGCGCCGTTTGAGTTCATCGAAGGGTAGCCCGTCGTCCCGCAGCAGGTTGCGCTCGTGCAGCATGGCGTCGCCCAGACCGTTGATCAGCATCCGCCAATCGAATGGCATCGGATCTCCGTGGCGCATGCCGCGGATGGCGGTGGTACAGTTGCTGGTCACGGCATTATACCAGCGCGGCCGGTTCCGCAGGGAATTCATGGTTTCGACATATTCCATGAGCCGCCGGCGGGCGCGCTCAGGGGTCGCGGTGGTGGCATAGAGGTAGATGTCCTCGCCTTGGCGGAATCCCGTGCGCACGCGCAGGAGATCGCGCTCGTCGGCGGCGAGGACGATCAATTCGTATTGGCGGAAGAATCCGGCGAGGGCCGAGTAGGTTTCACCTTCCTCGCGGCGGGTTTCGATGGAAAAGGCCAGCGGCGGGCCGTCCTTGAATCGGAAAGCGACAATGGGGTGGGCGATCCATGGGGAGCCCCAATAGTTCACCGCGAGGTCCATGCCTTCGAGTCCGGCGAGGTCGTAGGTGCGCGTTTCCCAGCGCGGCACGGGTTCGCCGCCGCGCGGGTAATCGAAGTTGCGCATTTCGTGGATGGTCAACCGGTCGCCGTCGACTTCCGCATAGGGCAGGCGGGAGTATTCCGCGGTCCAGATGCGTTGGTGGGAAGGCGCGAGGGCAAACCACCAGACAAGCACAGCGGCAAAGCCAGC
>JBIKXZ010000018.1:0-22542 GCA_044355525.1 Chthoniobacterales bacterium | reverse complement strand
GGAACCGGAGGCCAACAAGCCCTTGCACAACGGTATGCGCCGCACCATGCGCTTGCAGCGCTACGAGGATCATCCGCAGCTGGAGTCCGAGCGCATGATCGGCGAGCCCTACGATCTCGACCACCAGCTTTACACCGAGGCTTTTCCGGGGGCTTGAGCGGCAGTGTCCAAGTAGTCGGTAGCCGAAGTCAAAAAGTAGATGCGGCGTCCCCGCCGCTTCTACTTTCCACGGAAGCACCTTATGATCCGGCGGCTTCGCCCGCATGGTTTTCAGCTCCCACCTCTTTCTTTTCTATTTTCTCCCGCTCGCCGTGGCGGTGAGTCTGCTCGCACCGCGTCGCCTGTGGCTCGGGGTGCTCGCCGCCTTCAGCTACGCGTTTTACGGCTGGGCGAATCCGGCCTTCATGCTGCTCATGATGTTGTCGACCGTGATCGACTACGCGTGCGGGCTCTGGCTCGACCGCGAGGGGCGGAGGCGGCGGTTGCACCACATCACGCACCGCACGGGGCAGGAAAAAGCGGCGGTGTGGTTCTCGGTGCTGACCAATCTTTCGCTTCTCGGGTTCTTCAAATATTTCAACTTCGCCGCGGACAACTATCGCGCGCTGACCGAGCGCCTCGGCTGGGCGCAACCCGACTTCTTCCTCGAGGTCACGCTGCCGCTGGGGATCAGTTTCTACACCTTCCAGTCGATGAGCTACACCATCGACATTTACCGCGGGCACGCGCAACCGATGCGCAGCTTCGCGGGGTTCGCGGCCTATGTCTCGATGTTCCCGCAACTGGTGGCCGGACCCATCGTGCGTTTCCAGACGGTGGCGCGGCAATTGCGGCGTCCGGACCGGTCGTGGAGCGCCTTCGCGCGCGGCGTGGCGTGTTTCTCGCTCGGGCTGGGCAAAAAAGTCCTCATCGCCAATCCGTGCGGGAAAGTGGCCGACACCATGTTCGGTGCGGCCGACGCCGGCGTGCTCGAGTCATGGCTGGGGATGTTCGCCTACTCGTTCCAGATCTATTTCGATTTCAGCGGATATTCCGACATGGCCATCGGTCTCGGGCTGATGCTCGGGTTCCGCTTTCCGATCAACTTCAATTCCCCGTATCAAGCGCACAGCATCACCGACTTCTGGCAGCGTTGGCACATCACGCTCTCCACGTGGTTGCGCGATTACCTCTACATCCCGCTCGGCGGCAACCGCCACGGCGACCTGCGCACCTACGCGAATTTGCTGACCGTCATGTTCCTCGGCGGACTGTGGCACGGGGCCTCGTGGAATTTCGTCCTCTGGGGCACGGTGCACGGTCTGCTCCTCGCGGCCGAGCGCGCTGCGCCGGGGCGGAGTCTGTGGTCCGCGTTGCCGCGGTTCGCGCAGATCGCGCTGACTTTCACCATCGTCTCGTTGGCGTGGGTTCTTTTCCGCGCACCGGACCTGCCCGGGGCGATGGAGTTTTACGCGCGGCTCTTCGGGTTATCCGGCGGCGGCGAGTTGTCCGCGCTGGTCGCCGGTCTGGTCTGGAAACCGTTCTTCACCGCCACCATGGCGGTGGCGGCGCTGCTGGTGTGGCTGGGTCCGACCACCATGGATTGGACGCGCCATCTCACCGCTCCGAAAGCCGCGTGGGTGCTGGGTGTTTTCTGGATCTCGGCCCTGATGCTCAGCGTGCAGAAATTTAACCCGTTCATTTATTTCATCTTCTAGCACGTGAACCTTTTTCTCTTTGCCCACCAAGACGACGAATATTTCGTCGCGCCGCTTCTGGCGGAGGACCCGGCGAATGCGCGGTGTGTTTTTCTCACCATGGGGGACTTCCACGGCACGAACTGCGCGGTGCGCAACGCCGAATCGAGGCGCGCTCTGCGCAGTCTGGGTGTCACGGAGGAACAAGTTTTTTTCGCCGGTGAAAAGCTGCGCGTTCCCGACAACAACCTCTCGTCGCATCTGCCGTCTGTTCTTGCTTGGCTGAGCGACGAATGTTCCGGTGCGGAGAAGGTTTTTGCCCCGGCCTACGAGGGCGGGCATCCGGATCACGATGCGGCGTGTCTGCTCGGACATGCTTTCGCCGCACAGGTGGGCGCCGTCCCGGTGATCGAATTCGCGGCCTACCGCGCCCATCGCGTGGTGCCGCACTTTTTTGAGGTGATGAAGCCGTTGCCGGACGGCGCCGCGGCGACGGCAACCGGACCCGCGGGTCGTTTCACCTGGAAGACATTCACCTTGTTCCGTTTCTATCCGTCGCAGTGGAGAACGTGGCTGGGCCTGTTGCCTCCTCTGGTGCTGAATTTTCTCGCGGGGGGGCGGACTGGAATTTACGGCGCGGGACGCCGCGATTTCGGCGCTCGCCCGCACGCGGGGAAGCTTTATTACGAATACCGCGGATGGAATACCTTTGACCACTTCCTCGTGCAGACGGGAGAGTTTCGCCGCGCCCATTTGAACGTCCCTTGAAAACCGCTGTTGTCATACCCTGCTACCGCGTCCGCCGTCATATCGAAGGCGTGCTCGCGGGGATCGGTCCGGACGTCGACCGCATCTTTGTCGTCGATGATTGCTGCCCGGAGGGAACGGGCCGCTTCGTGGAGGAGACGGTGAAGGATCCGCGGGTCCGGGTGATTGTTCACCAGGAAAACCGCGGCGTCGGCGGCGCCATGGTGACCGGATACCGCGCGGCACTGGAGGACGGGGCGGAGATCGTGGTCAAACTGGACGGCGACGGACAAATGGATCCCGCGCTCATCCCGCAATTCACCACGCCCCTGCGGCAGCGGACGGCGGATTACGCCAAGGGCAACCGCTTCTTTCATCCGGATTACCTGACGCGCATGCCCGGGATTCGCGTGCTGGGGAACACGCTGCTCAGTTTCGCCAACAAGTTGATCAGCGGCTACTGGGACTTGATGGATCCGGCCAACGGATTCACCGCGATCCACCGCACAGCCCTGCGCTCCGTGCCTCTCGACAAGATCGATACGCGATATTTTTTCGAGTCCGACATGCTATTCCGCCTGAACGTGGCGCGCGCCGTCGTGGTCGACACGCCGATGCGCTCGGTTTACGCCGGCGAGAAAAGCAACCTTTGCGTCGGCCGCGTGCTGCTTGTCTTTCCCTGGCAATACCTCAACCGCTTCGCGAAGCGCCTGCTTTTCAATTATTTCCTGCGCGATTTCAACCTCGGCACTTTGGCCCTGGTTTTCGGAACGCTGCTCATGGCCTTCGGAACAACGTTCGGACTGTATCATTGGATCGGCGCGCATTTTTCCGGCACGCAATCGACAGCCGGCACCGTCATGGTCGCGGCCCTGCCGGTCATCCTCGGATTCCAGTTGCTCTTGTTTTTTCTCCAGTTCGACATCCTGTCCGTTCCGAGAAAGCCGCTTTCGGCCGACGATCCGCAAACGCCATCCGCTTCGTGAGTGCCGCCCCCGAATTCCTGCGCGCTCCGGCGCGTTGGCTCGCCGCCGTGTGGTCGCGGCCGTGGCTCGGCTTTGTTGCGGTGTTCGCCTACGCGCTGTGGCAACGCTGGCACATGCCGTGGTTGCCGCTGGCCACGGCGGACAGTTGGGGTTTTCTCGGTCCGGCGCTCCACGAACTGGCCGGCGAAGGATTCCGGCAAACGCATGGACGTTCGATCGCTTATCCTTTGTTTTTGCTGACCGTTTTGCGGGTCACGGAGAGTTTCCCGGCGATCGCCATGGTGCAGCATGCGCTCGGTTTGCTTTCCGGCGCGGCGTGGGTCTGGGTGTTTTCCCTCTGGGTTGCCTGGCTGCCCGCATCGGTCCGCCGCCGCCCCTTTGTCTGGTGGATCGGCGCGTTCGCGCTGGGACTGTATTTGCTCGGCGCGTGGGCCGCGGTCTACGAGACGATGATTCGTCCGGAGTCCATTTTTCCTTTGTTCGCGTTCCTGCAGACCGGCGGCACGCTGGTGTTCATCCGCGAACGTTGGTCCCGGTCGCGCAGCAGCGTGATGGTGATAGCCGGCGCGTTGGCCATGTTTTGCGCGGTCTTGTGCGTGAGCCTCAAGCCCAGTTGGGGATTCGCCGCAGCGGTTCCGGCAGCGACCATGTTGGTCGGCATCGGTGCCGCCGGTGCTCCGGCCAAGCGTCTGGTTTCGCTGTTGGCTTTGCTTTGCGGTCTGGTCCTCGCCGGCCTCTGGCAGAAAGGCGTTCCTCATCTCGCGGGATGGATCGGCGACGACCACGCCAAGACGTTTCTGCCGACCACGCTGTTCACGGTTCATGCGGATCTGATTTCCAAGACGATGCACGAACGCGCCGATGCGGGTTTGCTCGATGCGGAAGAGAGGGCTTTCCTCGGGCACCTCGACCGGCGGTTGGAAGAATCGAGGAAGATCGACCCTCCGAAATACAAGGCGCTCGGTCACGACCCCGATTATTTGATGTATCATTCGGATGCTTTGGCCGACTTGCCGGGCGTCGCCGACTCTTCGGCCGGGGAACGGGCGGCTTATCTCCGCTCGGAGTATTTCGCGGCGTGGCAGGCCCAGCCCGCCCTCATGTTATGCAAGCTGGGACGTCAGTTGTTGCTCGCCCACTCCGACCCCCCGAATTCGCTGCACCGTTCATCCGTCGCGTGGCGGGTCCACTTCAAGACGGCCCGGGATTTTTCGCGGGTCTACGTTCCGCCCTCCTTGTCTCCGAAATTGACGGGAGGTTGGGAGGAACTTTTTCGCCGGTGCGCGGAGCTGGCTTCGACCGGGAAGAAAAGGCGGGACTTTGCGCGCCCCTTGCCTCCCTGGTTCCATGGCATTTTTCTCGGCAGTCTGGTCACTTTTCTCACCGTCGCGGGGCTGGCCGTCTTTCCAGCCGGGCGATGTTTGTTCCGCGGTCGCGCCGGTTTGCTTCCGGCTGCCCGGGTCTTCGCCGTTATTGTCATAACGCACCTCGGGATGGTCTTCACCGTCGCGGCGGTTCATTCGTTTGACATCATTCGCTACATGGCGCTGCTTTCGCCGAGTCAGTCGCTTCTGCTCGGCACCGGTTCCGCGCTGCTCGTGGCATTCCTTTCGTCGGCTTGGCCCAAGATGCGGAATCCGGCACACCGATCCGCGCGATGAGCCTCGACGCTCCAACCACCCCGTTGCCCGGCACGGCGCCTTATGCGCCGGGATGGGAGCGCACCGAAGTTGCGCGACCCGTCGCGGTGGCTTTGTCGGTGCTCTTCGCCGCGGGCTTGGTGTCGGTGCCTTTGCTCGATGGATGGCTCGGGGCGTGGCGCGGTCCGTGGCGGGCTGCCGTCTCCGGCGTCGCCGGTGTCGCGCATGCATTCGGCAAGAACGAGCCGTGGATGACGCGTTTGCTCGAGGCCAACCGCGCCGCTAAGGCCGGCATCGGCGAGTTTGAATCGTCGCTCGAAGATTCCTCGCAACTGGTCGAGGCCGTGCGCCCCGCCACGCTCGATGCCCTGTTGCGCTTCGGTGGGGCGGGGAGTGAA
Source organism: Chthoniobacterales bacterium (assembly GCA_044355525.1). Classification (GTDB taxonomy): domain Bacteria; phylum Verrucomicrobiota; class Verrucomicrobiia; order Chthoniobacterales; family JACTMZ01; genus JACTMZ01. The sequence continues at coordinate 17,095 of JBIKXZ010000018.1, read as the reverse complement.
AAAGCCTACGTGGGACGCGACGGGTGGCTGTTTTACCGCCCGGATGTCGATGCGCTCGCTCTTGGTCGCCGGGCGGACGCCGGAAATCCGGCCGAAGGGCTCGCGGTATGGGCGGCTGACTTGGCCGAACGCGGGGTGCGGTTGGTTTTTCTCCCGCTGCCGGGCAAGGCGGCCATCCACCCCGAGGAGTTGGCGGTGCGCGGTGGAGTCTTTGCCGCTCCCTTGGTTCCGCGCGGTTTGGAAAATTTGTCCGCGGACGTGGTAGCGGCTTGGGAAAAAGAAGCGCGGAAACGCAGTCTTGATACGACACCAGCACTGGTCATGCTCGATCCCGCACCGCTGCTGTGGGCGCGCAAAGCGGTCGGTGCGCAATTTCTTCGCACGGACAGTCATTGGACTCCTGATGCCATGGCCGCTGTGGCCAACGAGACCGCGACAACGGTTGCCGGGATGCTCGGTTTGCCTTTACCCGCGGTTGCCGTGGACCGGCAGGAGGAAATCCGCGGCGTCGGTGACACCGCGGCCATGATGGAATTGCCGGCGGCATCACCGTTTCGCGAAGAGCAAAGTGTCATAGTCACTCCGGTCCGCCGCGCCGACGGATCTGCGTGGCAGCCGGACCGCTCGTCGCCTGTCCTGGTGGTGGGCGACAGCTACACGAACATTTATTCGTCAGCGGATCTCGGCTGGGGCGCCTCCGCCGGTTTCGCCGAGCAATTGTCGCGTCGTCTCGGCTTCGATGTCGACCGTCTCTCGCGCAATGACGCGGGTGCGCGTTCGGCGCGCGAAATGGTCATGACCGAAGCGGCGAAAAATCCGGACTGGCTCGCGGGCAAGAAGGTGATCGTCTGGCCGCTGGCCATGCGAGAAGTCGCAGCCGGCGATTGGTCGGCGGTCCATTGGCCGGAAGCGCGGGCAGTGGAGGAATTTCTGGTCGTTGGTCCGGGCGAAACGAAAGACATCACCGCGACGGTCGCGGCGCTCGGACCTTTGCCGAGGCAAGGCGACACACCCTATGCGGATTATCTCACGGCAGTGCATCTGACCGATATCGACGGGACTGGGGCGCAGGCGGTGGTTTATGTGCGGACGATGCAGGATCGGCAGTTGCTGCCGGCGGAAGCGCTGCGTCCGGGAACAAGGGTGCGCGCAAGGCTCGTCGGCTACGAGGAGCGCGCGGAGGAATTGGACTCGTTGAATCGCGGGGAGCTGGAAGATGTTGCTTTGCTCGTCGAAACCCCCAATTTTGCCGAATGGATTTCGCCCGCCGATCGCTGATTTGTTTTCTTTCGTTCGTCTTGGTCGCATTTGCCCGGGCGGCCGATGCACCGGCTGTTGCTTCGATCGAGGGGACGGATGGCTGGCGGTTTCTTCCGGCGGAAAAAAACTTCGCCGACAAACTCATGGCGCCGGACCTCGATGTCATGGTGGCCCCCGCGGTGGATGCCATCGCGGATTTCAAGACGCAACTCCAAGCGGATGACATCGCGCTGCTCGTCGTCCCCGTGCCACCGAGGATTGTCATGGCACCGGACGCGGTCGGTGTATCCGCGGAGGACGCTGCGAAGATGCGCACTGGTTGGGAAAAAATCCTCGCCGAATTGCGCGTCCGCGGAGTCGCGGTGCTCGATCTGTCGCAAGATTTTGCGGCAACGCCCGGCGACCTTTATTGCCGCCGTGACACGCATTGGTCCGGGCGCGGCATCGAGCGTGCGGCCGACGGGATCGCAGCGTGGTTGGAGGACGCGACCGATCTGAAGTCCGGGGCGGCTCCGGTTGGGTCGTGGAAAAAGCAGGAGATCAAGGGCGACCTCGGCGGCGATCCGGAGCAGGTCGACCTGTGGTTCGCCGCGGGTCCATTCGCGGCCGACAACCGTGAGCATCCTCTGGTTCTTTTGGGCGACAGCCATGTGCTTGTCTTTCACAGCGGCGGCGACTTGCATGCCACGGGTGCAGGATTACCCGACCGACTCGGCGTGTCGCTCGGTTCCTCGCCGGACGTGCTCGGCGTGCGTGGATCCGGCGCGACGAGTTCGCGGATTGCGTTGGCGCGACGGGCGCGGTCCGATGACGCTTATCTCGATGCCAAGCAGGCCGTGGTTTGGTGCTTTGCCGGACGTGAGTTCACCGAGGCGGATGCCTGGAAAAAGATTCCGCTGCGCAAGCCGGGCGGCGGATGAAGATTCTTTTCCTCTCGAGTTACGCGCATCTCGTCCTCGACGAGACGTCGACGCGCACCTCGGGCGGCGCGGAATTGCAGGTCGCATTGCTGGCGCGGGAACTGGCCGGGCGCGGGCACGAGGTGGTGATCGCCGGCGGCGACACGGGTCAGGCGGACGGCGCCGTCCTGCAGGGTGTGCGCCTGCGCAACGCGGGGAATTTCCACACGGGACGCATGACGCAGATGCTCGCGTCCCTGCCGCGCGTCTTCCGCGTGCTGCGCGAGGAGAAACCCGACTGGGTGATTGTCATGGGCTGGACTGCATGGCTTTTCGTGCTCTGGCTGTGGCGTCCGTTGCTCGGTTACCGTCTGGATTTCACCTGCTCGCTCGATACCGAGGTGAACGGCGAATACCGGCGCGAGCAACCGTTCCTCGGTGGCCTGTTCGAATTCGCCCTGCGGCGGTGCGACGCGCGGCATGCCATCACCGAGGGTCAGATGGAGCATTACCGCCGCGCGGGCTTGGACGCCACGCTCTACCGCTACCTTGTGTTTCCGCGCCGCGGGCCGCGCACGGCGGACAAGGACATCGATTTCCTCTGGGTCTCGCGCTGCCAACCGGTCAAACAACCGCATCTTTTCGTCGATCTGGCCCGCGTTTTGCCGGGATATTCCTTTGTCATGGTTTGTCCGCCGGAAAACCGCGCCCTGTGGGACGAAGTCGCGTCCGCAGCGCGCGGGGTGGCGAACCTGCGCCTGATCGAAAGTGTGCCCTACCACGAAATCCAGGATTGGTATGACCGCGCCCGCGTCTTCGTGAACACCTCGCAGTGGGAGGGTTGGCCGAACAGTTTCATCCAGGCCGGGCTCGGGCACGCCGCGCTGCTCTCGCTGCGGGTCGATCCGGACGGCATCTTCGGAAAATTCGGTTTGGGCGTGTGTGCGGATGACGATTTCGGCGGCTTGGTCGCGGGCGCGCGGCGTTTGATGGACGACCCTACTTTGCTGGCGTCCGCGCAGGATGGCGCGGCGCATTTCGTGCGCGAAGCGCATGACAATGAAGCGAACACCGCGGCGTTTCTGCGCGGATTGGAGGCGGCATGATCAAGGTTCTTCATGTCATCGACAGCCTGGATTTGGGCGGCGCGCAGACCGCGCTGCTCAACCTCGCGCGTTTCCGCGACCGCGCGCGCTTCGAGTTGACTGTTGCGCCGATGCACGGACGCGGTGTCTTCGCGGGGGCCTTGGAAAAGGAAGGGGTCGACGTGGTGCCGCTCTCCGACGCCAAATGGCCGCCGGCTTACCTGGTCAATCTTCCGTGTTTGTTGCGGCGTGGACGTTTCGACGTGGCGCATTTCCATCTTTTCGGCGCGAATTGGATCGGCAAACCGCTGGCCGCACTTTGCGGCGTGCGGGTGCGCGTCAACCACGACCAGTGCAATGACCGGTTCCGCACGGATCGAGCCTGGCGCCTCGGAGTGGACCGCGCGACCAACAAGCTTTCCTCGCACATCTTCGCCGTCTCGGCTTCGACCCGCGATTGTTTGATCGAACGCGAAAAAATCCCCGCGTCGAAAATCACCCTCCTACCCAACGCGGTCGACACGGAGCGTTTCCGTCCGCCAACCATGGCCGAACGTTCCGCCGCGCGCGGGGAACTCGGGTTGCCGTCCGGCGCCACCGTCGTGGCCGGTCTCGGGCGCTTGCATCCGCAGAAAAACTGGCCGCTGTTCCTGCGTCTGGCGTCGCGTTTTCCGGAGGTCACATTCGTCATCGCCGGGACCGGACCGGAGGAGAAACGCTTGCACGCGTTGGCCCCCGTCAACGTCCGCTTCGCCGGATTCCGCGATGCGCGCACGGTGCTTGCGGCGGCGGATATTTTTCTCCTCACCTCCGATTACGAAGGCACGCCGATGACGCTGCTCGAGGCCATGGCCTGCGGTGTGCCGTCGGTCGTGTCGTCGGTCGATGGTTGCGTGGAAATTCTCGGCGACGGACACGGGGGATCGACGGCGCGGCCCGGTGACGAGTCGGACTTCCAGACCAAGCTGGGTGACCTGATCGGCAGTCCGGAGCGGCGGGCCCTTCAGGGTGCGTCGGCGCGGGAACGCGTGGTGCGTGATTACGATGCCCGAACCATGACAGCCGTGGTCGAGGGGACCTACCGGAAGCTGCTCGGGGCGAGTTGAGTTGGTCTTTTCGTCCGCGCTGGAGCGTGCCAAGGTGGGTCCATGGTCGGAATGATCCTGCGGGTCGTCGGCTTGCTGGCCTGCGTGGTGGCTTGGTGGTGGCTCGGTGCGCGCGGGCAGGAGGAGGGCATTCCCGGCGGGATGCTCATGATCGTGGCGGCGCACGGCGTGCTCATCGTGGCCGCACTCTTCATGGCCAAGCCGCTGGCCGGCTTGCTCGGCGATTGGATGTCGGGACTCTTCATGCCCAGCGACCGCCACAGTCGTCCGCAGCCGGTTTACAGCATTCCCGAGGGACGGATGGCCAAGGAAGATTACCCCGGCGCGCTGGAAGCCTTTGCGGCTCTGGCCGCCGAGCACCCCGAGGAAATCGCGCCGCACCTCCGCATGATGGAAATCTGGCTGCGCGTCTACAAAGATCCGGAATCGGCGCGGATCATCCGCGACAATGCGCTCCTGAGCATCAAGGGAAAGAAGAACAAAGCCAAGTTCGAGACGGCGGCGCGGCTGGTGCTGGCCGAAGCCGGGGTGGAGACCTGACCGATTCGGGTTGGCCGCGGGGGCGGGCGGTGGTTTATTGGTCTTGTATGCATATCCATCTGAGTCCCCGGCACCTCGCGCTCACCGGCGCGATCAATTCGTATGTGGTGAACAAGCTGGCGCACCTCGACAACCAGAGCGACCGCATCATCGCGGCCCACGTCGTCCTGATGCACGACGAGTCGAAAAAGAAGAGTAACTATGTGGTCAAGATCCACCTCGCCGTGCCGGGACCGGATATCCATGCCGAGGACCGCGAGAACGACCTCTACGCGGCCATCGATCTGGTCATGAACAAACTTTCGCGCCAGCTGCGCAAGCGCAAGACGCGCCTGGTCACGTCGAAAAAGCACAAAACGCAACTCGCGGCCGAGCGTCGCAAACGCGGGCTGTAAAACGGGCCCGTGGCGGACGCGGCTTACAAGGTCAAACTCGACGTCTTCGAGGGACCGCTCGATCTCCTGCTCTACCTCGTGCGCAAGGACGAGGTGGACATCTATGACATTTCCATCGAGCGCATCACCCGGCAATACCTTGAATACCTCGAGCAGATGGAGTCGGTCGACGTGGAAATCGGCGGCGAGTTCATCGTCATGGCCGCGAACCTCCTCTACATCAAGAGCCGCACGCTCCTTCCGGCCGACCTGCAGGCGACGGTCGACGACGAGGGCGAGGAAGAGGATCCGCGCTGGGAATTGATCCGCCAGCTCATCGAATACAAAAAGTTCAAGGAAGCCGCCGGCGAACTGCGCGACCGCGAGGAGTTGGCGACCAAACTTTTCGGACGCTCGCCGTCCGCGCCGCCGGTCGACGGCGGGGCCACCCTGCTGGCCGGCGAGGTCGGCGCGCTGGATCTCATCGCGGCCTTCCAGCGTGTGCTCGCCCGTCTCGAGAAGCAGAAAGGCGCGGAGCGCGAGATCGAGGCGGACCGTTTCACCGTTTCCGAAAAAATCGAGTATGTGCTGAAAATCCTTCCGGAGAAGGAGGGGCTGAAATTCGAGGAATTGTTCGCCGGCCAGACCACGCGGAGCGAGGTGGTGGCCACGTTCCTTGCCCTTCTCGAGCTTGTGCGGCTCCGGCACGTCCATGTCGAGCAGGAGGGACCTTTCGGGGAGATCATGCTCCGGCGGCGGGGGATGGCGGTGGTTCCGGAGGAGATGCCGGAAGAGTAGGGGGGGACAGTCGCAGACCGCCGCGACAAGAGATCGGGTCGTTGGGCCTTTTTCGGGGTTGATGACCCGCGGCAAATGGCGAATCCTCTCCGCCCTGTTTTATGAGTCCGCTCCACCGTGTTCTTGAGGCCCTGCTGTTTGCCTCCGACAAACCGATTTCCGCCGCCGAGTGCGTCAAGCATCTGAAAGGGGCGGTCGATGCCGCCCCGGAGGATGCCGAAGTGGCGGCTTTGGCCAAGACCAAGCAGGACGAGGTAGCGGCGGTCATGCGCGAGCTGGGCGCGGAATACGAAGAGCAGCAGCGCGGATTCCGTCTGGTCGAAAGCGGATCGGGTTGGAAGGTGGTGACCACGCCGGACGCCGTGCCTTGGGTGCGTCAGCTTTTCCCGGAAAACCGTCCGGCGCGGCTGAGTCCGTCCGCCCTCGAAACCCTCGCCATCGTGGCCTACCGCCAGCCGATCACGCGGGCCGACATCGAAGCCGTGCGCGGGGTCAATGTGGATGGCGTGATGCAGACCCTGCTCGAGCGCGGGGTCATCCGCATTGCCGGACGCGCCGATGTGCCGGGTCGTCCGTTGCTTTACGGCACGACGGAATTTTTCCTCGAGCATTTCGGTTTGCGGTCTTTGGACGAATTGCCGAATTGCGCCGAACTGCGCCGTGTCGAGTTGCCGGTGGCGGAGAAGGGTGATGAGCAGGCCACCTTGCCCCTCGACGAAACGCCGGGGACCAATGGCACGGAGGAAACTCCCGCCGGGGAGCCCGCGCCGGCCGGGGAGGTGTCATGAGTTTGGAACAATTGCGTGCCGCGATCGACAAGGTCGACGACCGCATCCTTGATTTGTTGCGGGAACGCGCGGAACTGGTCGAGCAGGTCGGCCAGCTCAAGGACAAGAGCGGCGAGTCGTATTACGCGCCGGAGCGCGAGGAGGCGCTGCTGCAGCGTTTGGTCGCCGCGAACAAAAGCCGGCTGCCCGAGTCTTCGCTGCGCGCGGTCTACCGCGAAATCCTTTCCTCGATGCGAGCCCTCGAGCAATCGATCAAGGTCGCCTATCTCGGTCCGCGCACGACCTTCAGCCACCAAGCGGCGGTGACGCAATTCGGTCACGCGGTGCATTTCCAACCGGAGCGCACCATCGGCGAGGTTTTCGAAGCGGTGGAGCGCGGGCGCGCGCACTACGGCGTGGTGCCGATCGAGAATTCGCAGGAGGGTTCGGTCAACGCCACGCTCGACCGGTTCATGGACGGCGACGTGAAAATTTGCGCGCAGATTTTTCTGCCCGTGGAATTGAATCTCCTCGGCGCCGGTCCGCTGGAAAAAGTGCGCAAGGTTTACTCGCATCCCCAGCCGTTCGGTCAGTGCCGCCGCTGGCTGGCCGAGCATTTGCCCGCGGGGGAATGCATCGAAGTTTCGAGCACGGCACGCGCCGCGGAGTTGGCTGTGTCGGAGCGCGATGCCGCGGCCATCGCCGGGAGCATGGCGGGCGAGGAATTCGGACTGCCCGTGCTGGCCCCGTCCATCCAGGATGCGGCGAGCAATGTGACGCGGTTTTTCGTCATCGGCAAAAAACCCGCGCGTCCCTCGGGCCGCGACAAAACGTCGGTCATGTTCGCGGTCAAAGACCAGCCCGGGGCCCTGGCCAAGGCGCTTGAGCCGTTCGAGCGCGGCGGGATCAGCCTGACCCGCATCGAGAGCCGTCCGTCCAAGCGTCAGGCGTGGGAGTATTACTTTTTCGCCGATTTCGCCGGCCATGCCGAGGATCCCAAGGTGGCGTCGGCCCTCGCGGAACTGGGCAAGGTCTGCGCCTTCACCCGCGTCCTCGGGAGCTACCCGGATGCGCCGGCGGCCTGAGGCGGATTGCGTCGCGGAGTGCCGGCTGGTAATTTCGGTGGTCCGCCCGTGAAGACCGAAAAAGACCTCCCCTTGGCCAAGCGCAACGCCTACCTCAGGGCGCTGAGCGCGCTGGAACTGGGCAATCACGGGCTCGTCATTTCGCTCCTCGGTCCTTTGGTTGCCGAGGAACCGGAGTTTCTCGCGGGACGCAAGGCGTTGCGCGAGGCGCAGGTGATGCGTTCGCGCGGCAAGTCCAGCTTTCTCGGTTTGTCCGGCGGAGGCCTTTCGCTGGGTCGCGGCAAGGTGAAGAAGTTGATCGAGTCCGGGGATTTCAAAGCCGCTTTGGCCGAGGCGGAAAAAGCACTCGAAACCGATCCGACCGGTGCGCAAGCGAACAAGGATCTGCACGAAGCGGCCGAAGCGGCGGCCGCGTTGGAGCGCGAAGTGGTCCGGCCGCTGCAGGCTGAATTCGATCAGGCTGGACCCGAAGCCAAGGAAGCCGCGGCACGCCAACTCGATGCGGCGGTCGACAAATTGCGCACCTACGAAGCGATCGCACGGTTCGCCCTCGAAACCATCGCCCTCGATCCGAAGAATACCAAGGCCAAGCACGAACTCGGCGATTACTTCATGCGCATCGAGGAATTCGACGAGGCGGCGAAAGTTTTCGACGAAATCGTCAGAAAAAACCGCGGTGACCTCGACGCCGCGGGCAAAGCCAAGGAGGCCGCCGCCCGCCGTTCCATGCAACGCGGCAAACTCAGCACCTCCTCGTTCGCCGACTTGGTCAAGCAGCGCCAGGAAGCCTCCAAGGCGGGCGGCGAAAAAGTCGTCGGCGCCGGGGAGTCCGCGGAAGAACTGGCCCGCATCGTCTACGAAGCCCACGAGGCCGGCAATCCGGACCGCGAGGCCGCGCGCAAGCTGGCCGATCTTTATTTCAACAAGGAGGATTACGGCAACGCCCTCGAGTATTACCGTTATCTTTCCGCGCTGGCCAATGACACCGACCCCGGTTTGCTGCGCAAAATCAGCGATGCCGAGGTGCGCCGTTTGATGCGGCTTATCGCCGACAAGGAGCGCGAACTCGCTTCGCTCGCAGCCGACGACGAAGCGGCTGCCCCGCTGCGGGCCGAGATCGACGAACTGCGCCGCGGCAAAGCCGAACAGACGCTGGGTGAAGCCCGCAAGCGCGTGGAGCGCAATCCGACCGACCTGCAATACCGGTTCGAACTGGGCGAACAGCTCGTGCTGGCCGGACACTACAAAGAGGCCATCCCCGAACTGCAGAAAGCGCGGTCCAATCCGAACACCCGGACCAAAGCGCTCAACATGCTCGGCAAATGCTACACCGAGCGCAACATGCTCGACCTCGCGGCCAAGACGCTGACCGATGCCGCTTCGGAAATTCCGGGTATGGACGGGACGAAAAAAGACATCCTCTATAACCTGGGTCTCGTCTACGAGCGCATGGGCAACGTCGACAAGTCGCTCGAGTGCATGAAGGAGATTTACGAAGTCGACTACGGCTATCTCGACGTGGCGAGGCGGGTTGAGGATTCCTACACGGCTTGATGTGGCGTCGCCGTCCCTGGCGACGGGGACGCCGCCGCTACAGGGGTCTGGCCACGACGTCGTAGACCTGCGCTCCGGTCACCTTGACCTCGGCGAATTGGCCGACGGGCGCCGCTGATTCGAGCAAAACGCGGCAATCGACATCCGGTGCGTCGTATTCACTGCGGGCCACCTGCGGTTGTTCGACCAGGACCTTGATGGTGCGGCCCTGCTGCGCTTCGGCCAGTTCGCGGGCGATTTTTTGCTGCAGCTTCATGGCGCGGGCGTGGCGTCTGTTTTTCACCGAAGCGGGGATCTGCGCATCCATCTTCGCGGCGCGAGATCCCTCTTCCTGCGAGTATTTGAAAACACCGAGGCGTTCGAAGCGGACGCGCTTGATGAACTCGAGCAACGATTCGAAATGCTCGTCGCTCTCGCCGGGGAAGCCGGTAATGAAAGTCGTGCGGATGGCGAGGTCGGGAATGCCGGCGCGCATGCGCATGATGAGATCCTCGATATGCTGACGCGAGGTCTCGCGCCGCATGAGTTGCAGCATTTCCTCGTGGATGTGCTGTAAGGGCATGTCGACGTAGCGGGCGACCTTCTTGCTTTGTGCGATGGTGGTGATGAGTTCGTCGCTCCAGTGGGCCGGGTGCGTGTAGAGGAGACGGATCCAGAAATCGCCTTCGATCTGGTCGAGAGCTTCGAGCAAGCGGCTGAGGGTCGGTCCGCGCGAAGAATCGACCGGCTGACGCGGTCCGGCTTTCTGCTCCCACAAGTCCATGCCGAAATACGTGGTGTCCTGGCTGATCAGGTTGAGTTCCTTGACGCCTTGCGACACGAGTTGCCGGGCTTCGGCCACCACCGAATCGATGGTCCGGCTGCGGTGGCGTCCTCGCATCTGCGGGATGACACAGAAACTGCACGGATGGTTGCAGCCTTCGGCGATTTTGACGTAGGCCGTGTGGAGCGGGGTGAGTTGGTAGCGCGGGGTATCGTAGTCCGGGATGTAGCGCGACTTGCCCGTGACGAGATCGAGCGGCGTGGCGGTTTCCGCGGCCGGACGCCCGAGCACTTCGCGGACGATGCGCGGGAACTCGGCGATCTGGTCGAGTCCGATGAAGGCATCGACTTCGGGAATCTCGCGTTTGAGTTCCTCGTGGTAACGCTGGGCGAGACAGCCGCTGACGATGATTTTTTGTTCCGGGCGCGCGGACAACCGCCGCTGGTGCATTTCGAGGATGGTGTCGATCGATTCCTCTTTGGCCTGGTCGATGAAGCCGCAGGTGTTGATGACCAGCACGTCGGCCTCGTCGGGTTCACGGGTCAGATCGAAATTTTCCTTGGCCGCACCGCCGAGCATGATTTCGGCGTCGACGAGATTTTTGGCGCAGCCGAGGCTGACCATGCCGATCTTGGGACGCGCGTCGGTGAGCATGCGGCTGGAGGAGGGCGTCCGGGTCGGACGCGTTTACACTCCCGGCACGAGGACCAGTTGCACGGGCTCCTCGAGCGTGCAGCGCGGCATTTCGATCATGACCGGCATGGGCGCCGGCTTGGCGGGGACGGCGGCACGGATGCGCGGTTTGGTCTCATCGACATCCAAGCGCGAGAGTTTCGCGTTCAGCGACCAGAGCCCGATGGCCAGGATGGTGACCACGGCGGCGCTGGTGGTCTTGGCGATGCCGACCAACCGGTTGCGTTGCGCGGGGCTCAAGCGCGGCGGCTTGGGCAAACGTCCCATGCGACGGACAAACGTGCCGACCGGCGCGAAGCGGAGACCTTCATCTGTGCGGACCGCGCGGCGCGTGTTCTCGACTTCGAGTCCGAGGTAGCGCGCATACATGCGCAAAGCGAGTTTGTGGTAGACGTCCGGGAAATCCGCGGCCGTGTTGCACTCCTCCAACTCGCGCAGGAAGCCGGGACGAAGGCACAGGTCACCGGCCGCTTTTTCGAGGGTGAGACCCTTCGATTCGCGCAGCGCTTGGAGTTCGGGACCGATGGCCGTGTTCATGACACAACCAATATGACTCAATCCGGCAAACTTTCCAAGTCCACAAGTATCTCCCGGTCCTTGGCCCCGTCGCGGGGTCCGAGGATTCCGCGCTGCTCGAGGATATCGACCACCCGGGCGGCGCGGGTGTAGCCGAGGCGCAGGCGGCGCTGGAGCATGGAAGTGGAGGCTTTGCCCTCCTGTTTGATGATGCCGAGGCATTTGGTGACGAGTTCCTCGTCCTCATCACTCACGTCCTCCTCGCCGCCGCCGGTCGAGGTCATGGCCTCGTGGAAGCCGGGGTCGAAAGTCGGCTCGGCCTGCGCGCCGACGTAATCGACCACGCGGTGGATTTCCTCGTCGGTGACCAGCACGCCCTGCGCGCGGACCAGCGTCGAGGTGCCGGGAGGGAGGTAAAGCATGTCGCCCTGACCGAGGAGTTTTTCCGCGCCATTGGCGTCGAGGATGACGCGGCTGTCGAGTTTGGAGGCGACCTGAAAAGCGATGCGGCTCGGGATGTTGGCTTTGATCACGCCGGTGACGACGTCGGCGCGCGGGGTTTGCGTGGCCACGATCATGTGGATGCCGGCGGCGCGGGCCATCTGCGTGATGCGGGCGATGGCGCTTTCCACGTCGGCCGGCGCGGTTTGCATGAGGTCGGCCAATTCGTCGACGATGACCACGATGAAGGGCAGGCGATCGGGGATGACGAGTTCCTCGCCCTTCTTCGGTTTGACCGCCGCGAGCACGGCGTCCTCGATACCCTCCTCCTCGCCCTCGATCTCGCTCTGCTCGGGCTCGGGTGGCGGGGCGTCGGCGGCTTTCTTCTCAGCTGAGCGCGTGTTGAATCCGTGGATGTTGCGCAGTCCGCATTTGGCGAAGATGCGGTAGCGGCGCTCCATTTCATCAATGACATAGCGGAGGGCGAGAAGGACCTTCTTCGGTTCGGTGACGACATTGGCCGCGAGGTGGGGCAGCTTCCCGTAGTGCTGCATCTCGACGACCTTCGGGTCGATCATGATGAAGCGCAGCTCCTCGGGCGAGAATTTGTAGAGCATGCTCGCGATGATGGCGTTGACGCACACGCTCTTGCCGCTGCCCGTGGTGCCGGCGATGAGCAGATGGGGCATCTGCGCGAGGTCGGCGATGATCGTGCGGCCGTAGACGTCCTTGCCGAGGGCCAGCGGGATCTTGGCCTTGCTGTTGACCCATTCGTCGCTTTCGAGGAGTTCGCGGAAGGTGACTTTGATTTTTTTGCTGTTGGCGATTTCGATGCCCACGGTGTCCTTGCCGGGGATGGGCGCGAGGATGTTGATTTTTTCGGCGCGGGTGGCGCGGGCGATGTCTTTCTCCAGACTGACGATGCGGTCGACGCGCACGCCGCGGGCGGGGTAGACCTCGAAGCGGGTGACGGTGGGTCCGCGCGTGATGTCGCCGGCGCTGGCCTCGAGACCGAATTGCTTGAGCGTGTCGAGGATGCTGCTTTGCACGGCGAGCAACTCGTTGGGGTCCGCAGTCTGGCGTCCGGCTGTGTCGGGCGAATCGAGCAGGTCGAGCGGCGGCATCTGGTAGTTCTCGATATGGATGTCAGGCACCGCGCCGAGCGGACCGGGTTCCTTTTTCTTGGGCGGGGCGGGGGCGGGCGGTTTTTTCACCGGCGCCGCGCCGGTATCGATGATCTTGGGTTCGGGGAGGGGAGGCTCGGGGACGGATTCCTCCACCTCATCCGTGTCTTCCTCTTCTTCCTCGTCGGCAATGGCGGCTGCTTTTTTGCGCGGGCGGGCCGATGTTCCGTTCGCACGGCGCGATCGCGGCGTATTGGCGAGGGCCTCGTCGACGGCGGCTTCTTGCTCGAGGCGGATGCGTTCGAGTTTGGCCTCGCGGCGTTCGCGCCACCACGCGGGGATGGCGACCATGAGGGTCTTGACGAACTTCACCGGATGCATGCCGGTCATGAAGATCAGGCTGGCGAGGTAGAAGATGGAGAGGAGGATGGTCGCACCGACGATGCCGAGGAGTCCGGCCAGCACGGTCTGACCGAGGGCCGAACCGATCCAGCCGCCGGGACCGAGGATGTTGAAATGCTCCTTCCAAGATTGGAGGAACCAGGGCTGGATGCCGGCGAGGCAGGCGCCGGTGACGATGAAGGCGGCGATCCACGCCCAGCGTTTGCGGTCGAGGCGCAGGCCGTGGGAAAGGAACTTCGCCCCGCCGAAACCGATGAGGACAACGGCCAGCAGGTAAGAGGCGGCCCCGAGGAGGAAGTAGGCGATGCCGGCCACGATGGCACCGACGGGACCGATGAAGTTTTCCGTCGGACCGGCGGTGCCCGCCTGTTTGCTGATGAACGGAACCCACGAGGGCACGTCCTCGGGATTGTAGGAGACGAGGGCGAGAAAGAGCAGCGTGCCGGCGCCGAGCAGGACAAGCCCGAGCACTTCACTCCACGCCTTGCTGCCTCCTTCTTCTGTTGTTTTACCGCGGGCCAAGGGTTGATCTTTTAACAGAGAGGCGCATCTGGCGACAAGGAAGGCGTTTGCGCGCCGGCTGGCGGCCTGCTAGGAGAGGCGGCTCCCGTTCCGGCGGAACACGCCGCGCGCACGGAGCACGAAGAAAGGAAATCAGGATGAGCAAGACCCCGCACACGCCCGAACCGCATCTGCATGTTCCGGCCGAACTCCTCAAAAAGGAATCTCTCGGCGAAAAAATCAAAACGATCGCCGACAGCCTTCCGCCCGAGGGAGTGACCCTCGCCGAGATCCGCGACATCGTGGGCCAAGACGGCCTGCTTATCCTCACCGCATTCCTCACCATCGTCTTCCTCGTGCCGGTTTCCATTCCCGGGGTGAGCACGGTGTTCGGTGCCGCGATTTTGCTCATCGGCATCACACGGCTGTTCGGGGTCAATCTGTGGTTGCCCAAGCGCATCGCGCAAAAAGTTCTGCCCTCCGCGGGCCTGCACGCCGCGCTCGACAAAGGGAGCGTCTGGGTCCACCGCCTCGAACGCATCAGCCGCCCGCACCGCATGCCGTGGCTCGCTTCGCCGGGTCTGATGGACACGATCAACAACCTCGCGCTCATCGCCGCCGCCGTCCTTTTGATGGCGCCCTTCGGCTTGATCCCTTTCAGCAACACGCTGCCCGCTCTCGCGCTGCTTTTCTTCGCCATCGGACTCCTTCAGCGCGACGGCCTGTTCATAATCCTCGGTCACCTCGGCAACGTTCTCACCGTGATCTACTTCACGGTGCTCATTGTCGGAGGCGGTGCGGCCATCCGCGAGATCTTCCTCCGCCTGACCGGCAACTCGTAAGCACGGAAGCGGCCTTTGCCGCGGCTTTGCTTCGACCGCACGAGCCGTGCTATTGATGCAGGTGTGAGTTCATCCGAACAAACACCAGCCGGCCGAACGTCCAATCGCCGATTCGCGCGTTTCCTCGGCGCACTCGGCAACCGCCTCCTCGCCGGCATCCTTTTCGCCATCCCCCTGGTCGTCACTTATTGGGTGCTGTCCTTCGGCTACGGTCTGGTCACCGGACTGAGCGATCCTTGGCTCAAGACCTTCGGGGTGGATTTTCCCGGTGCGGGATTTCTCATCACCATCCTCGCTTTCATCGGGCTCGGCTTCATGGCCACACATGTCATCGGGCGCCGCATGCTCGACCGTTTCGAGCGCTTCATGCTGCGCATTCCCGTGGCCGGGTCCATCTACTCCGGGGCTAAGCAAGTGCTGCAGACCATCCAGGGCGTGGGCACAAACCCCAAACCGAAACGGCCGGTCGTGGTGGAATACCTCATGCCCGGCAGTTACCTCTTCGGCTACGCCACGGGCCATTTCACCGAGGCGGGATCCGGTCAGGAAATGACCACCGTCTTCGTCCCCACGGCGCCCAATCCCACCACGGGCCTGATCATTGCCGTGCCTTCGGAAAAAGTCCGCGCCTGCGACTTGTCCATGGAGGAAGCGACCAAGATGCTCGTCTCCGGCGGTCTCATCATGCCCGGCCGGCCCCTCTCTGTCGGCCCGCAAGACGGCCCGAAAAAAGTCCAAACAGGCGTTTGAATTTTTGAACGTCCGGCGCGAAAGGCGGTCGAAGCTCTCATGAAAACGAAGAGCTTCAACCCCTACCGCAAATTCAACCGGACGCGCCATTCCCTCGGCGAGTTGGTGGCCGCCGTCGGCTCCGCCACCAACGACAGCCGCGAGGCCGTGGCCGCCCTTGTCGACCTCTTCCAGACCGGACGCGTGCAACTGCGCGACCACGGTCACCTGAAGCGGGTCAGGGTTTGCGCGTAACGACAGATTTTTTCATGGCAAGCAGGGCCGGGGCCGGGTGGCTTCCGGCCCTTCTTGTTTTCCGGGTTTGTCCGCTCCAGTCCATCCGCTAACCTGCGTCGGTGATTGACCGATATTCCCGGCCGGAGATGCGAGCCCTCTGGTCCGACCAGCGCAAATACGAAATCTGGCTCGAGATCGAGACCCTGGCCTGCGAGGCCATGGCCCGCTTGGGGCAAATCCCCGCCGCCGACGCCAAGGCCATCCGCGAAAAAGCCAAGTTTTCCATCCCCGAAATCCTCGAGATCGAAAAGCGGACCAACCACGACGTCATCGCGTTTCTCGAAAACGTGGCCGATTCGGTCGGTCCGGCCGCGCGCTGGATGCACCAGGGTCTGACCTCATCCGACGTGCTCGACACCACGCTTGCCGTGCAAATGACCGCGGCCTGCGACCTCCTCATCCAAGGCGTCGATGATGTCCGCGCCGCCGCGGCCGATCAGGCCCGCGCGCACAAGCTCACGTCCATGATGGGGCGCAGCCACGGCATCCACGCCGAGCCGATCACCTTCGGCCTCAAGATGGCGCTGATGTATGACGAATTCGGCCGCGTGCGCGAACGCCTCGTCGAAATGCGCAAGCGCATCGCCGTGGGCAAACTGAGCGGCGCGGTCGGCACGCGTGCGCATCTCGATCCGCGCGTCGAAGAGGAGGTCTGCGCCAAGCTCGGACTTCAACCCGCCGCACTCTCCACGCAGATCATCCAGCGCGACCGCCACGCGGAATTCATGACCGTCCTCGCGCTCGCCGCCAGTTCCATTGACCGCTGGGCCACCGAATTCCGTCATTTGCAGCGCACCGAAGTTCTCGAGGTGGAGGAATTTTTCGCCAAAGGACAAAAAGGCAGCTCGGCCATGCCGCACAAACGCAATCCGATCACCGGCGAGCGCTTGAGCGGATTGGCCCGCGTCATCCGCGGCCACGCCGTCACCGCGCTGGAGAACGTCGCGCTGTGGCACGAGCGCGACATCAGTCACAGCAGCGCCGAGCGCATCATCCTGCCCGATGCCTGCACCTTGCTCGACTACATGCTCGCTCTGTTGGCCAAACTGGTGCGCGGACTGCAGGTCTATCCCGAAAACATGCGGGCCAACATGGACAAGTCACGCGGACTCTTCGCCAGCCAAGCCGTGTTGCTCAAGCTGACCGAAAAAGGCCTCGAGCGCCAAAAAGCCTACGAAGCTGTACAACGCGCCGCGCTGAAAACGTGGGCCGGCGATGGAGAATTTCTGGCGAATCTGTCCGCCGAACCGGAAATCAGCGCCGCGCTCAGCGCCGCCGAATTGCAAGACGCTTGCGGCCTCGACCGCCACTTCCGGCAT
>JBIKXZ010000118.1:0-7366 GCA_044355525.1 Chthoniobacterales bacterium | reverse complement strand
TGCTTTGCTCGACCAAGGCGCGGTGGCCTGCGGGGAAGACGGATCGGTCTGGCGTTGGCAGGCCGGTTGGTCGCGGCTCGAGATGCCCGAGGGCGTGAAAGTGCGCGGGGTTTCGTCCGGACCGCGCGACACATTCTGGATCGTGGAAGAGCGGGCCGACGGTTCCTCGGGCGTGGCGCAATACAGTCCGGAGGAAGGGCGCTTGGCCGAATGGTTGCCGCGTCCGGAAGACGGCAAACTCCTCTCGGTGACCGGCACGACGGAAAAGGATTTTTTCCTCGCCCTGCTGGCTGGCGAAGACACCCGGCGTTCGGTGGGCATCCGGCGGAAAGAGGCGGGCGGATGGGAGTTCGTCTTCGACAAGAAGATCACGCGTTGCGCGGATTTCGGATGGACGGACGGGGTGTTGTCCGCCTCGTCGAACGGGTTGCCTGAGGAGTTGACGGCCGAGGTGGCGGAAAATCCGCTCGATCCGGAAGCGCCGCGGAATCTCACGTTGCGCGCGGTGGCCGATACCAGCGGGACGGGTTTGGCCACGACGGACGGACTGCCTTTGCTGCGCATCTCGGGCGAAGCCGGCTACGGGCGTGTCATGATGGTGGAGGGCAACGCGCCGGGCACGGCGCGGTTTTTCCAAGGTGACGGGGCGTGCGTGGAAGAGTATGCGGTCACGAATCTGGCGGACATCACGGCGTTCGATGCGGGGATGATCGAAATGGCGGGGGAGCAGGAAGCGGCGGCGCCGGCGGAAGTGGATGGCGAGGCTTATTAATGTGTGGTGGGGGCGCTCTAGGAGCGCCGCTACAAGGGCGAGCGGACGGCTGGGCCAGCCGTCCCTACCCGGGAATGATGGCTACGCCTTCAGTTCCTCCCCCGTATTCGCATCGGTGATGACGAATTTTTCGCGGTGGAGTGCCGGGTCGGGTTTGAAGGAGAGTCTTCCGCCGTAGCGGCGTTCGATGTCGACGAGGAGTTCCTCGTCCTCGGTGCGCAGGCGTTGCAGGAGGTCGGGGTTCACGATGACTTTGATCTCGTGGATCGTGTCGATGTTCCGGCGCATCACGCCGTGGAGGGCGCGCTGCAATTCGACGCTCATCGTCATGGTGTTCTTGATCAGGCCGCGGCCCTCGCAATACGGGCAGGGGTCGAACTGCGACATGCGCATGCTCTCGGCGGCACGCTGGCGGGTCATTTCCATGAGTCCGAGCTGCGAGATGGGCAGCACGTGGGTGCGGGCCTTGTCGCGCTTGAGGCGCGCGCGCATGCGCTGGTAGACGGCCTGCTGGTCCTTGCGCGACTTCATGTCGATGAAGTCGGCCACGATGAGTCCGCCGATGTTGCGCAGGCGCATCTGGCGCGCGATCTCGTCGGCCGCCTCGAGATTGGTCTGCGCGATGGTGCGCTCGACATCCTTGCCGCCCTTGTTGCGTCCGGTGTTGACGTCCACCGAGATGAGAGCCTCTGTTTCATCGATGACGATATAGCCGCCGCAGGGGAGCCATACTTGGCGGTGGAAGGCTTTCTCGATCTGCTTGTTGACGCCGTATTTTTCGAAGATGTGCTGTTCTTCCTGGTAGAATTGGATCCGCTTTTTCGAGCGCGGGGAGACTTGGGCGACCAATTCCTGCATGCGTTCGACCGACGGGAGGTCATCGCAGATGACAGCGTCGACTTCCTCGGTGAGGAAATCGCGCACGGTGCGCTCGACGAGGTCGGGTTCCTCGAAGAGTTGGTAGGGCGAGCGCTGCGACTCCATATTTTTCTCGATGTCGTTCCACTGCTCGAGGAGGAGGTGGAGGTCGCGGACGAAAAAGCGGGAGCGTTGGCCGGCGCCGACGGTGCGGATGATGACACCCATGCCGTCGGGTATTTCCAGTTCGTTGAGGACCTTGCGCAGGCGCTCGCGTTCCTTCGGGTCGTCGATCTTGCGCGAGATGCCGCACTGCGGGCTGTAGGGCATGAGGACGAGGTAGCGTCCGGGCATGCTGATGTTCGTCGTGATGCGCGGACCTTTGGTGCCGATCGGGCCCTTGCTGACCTGCACCATGATGTCCGAGCCGGGCGGGTAGATGGTGGGGATGTCCTTGGCCGTGATTTTACGCGGCAGCTTTTTGTTCGTGTTGCGGCGAACTTCCTCGATGCCGCTGTCGAGGGCGGCGGGGATGGCGTCCCAGAAATGAAGGAAGGCGTTCTTCTCGAAGCCGATGTCGACGAACATGGCCTTGAGGCCCTGCTCGATGTTTTTCACGCGGCCTTTGTAGATGGAGCCGACGATGTTGCGGTCCGAGACACGCTCGACGTTGTATTCCTCGAGTTGTCCGTCCTCGAGCACGGCCACGCGTTTCTCGAGTTTCTCGGCGTTGACGATGAGACGGGCGCCGCCGCCGGATTTGGACGGCAGACCCAGGAGTTTTTTGACTTTTTCGATCATAGTTTAAGCAGGTTGGTGGTGATCAGCGGCGCTGCGGGGAAGGTTTCTTCTCCTTCTTTTTGCCGAAGCCGCCGAAAATTCGTTGGAAAATGTTGGGTTTCTTCTGCGCGACGCTGCCCTCGGCATCCGCGGCCGGGCGCACGGTGGGCGGCGCGATGCCGCGCGGCGGACCCTCGGAAGCGGCGGCGGTCGATTCGCCGGGCGGGGCCGCGGCCAGCGCGGCGGGGACAGCGCGGCCGAAGTCCACGCTGGAAACGAACTGGAAACTGCCCTTGGCCGGCGCGAGCGCGGCAACTTCAAGGTCGTCGCCCTCCTCGAGCTTGAACGTGTCGGCTAGGATTTTGGCCGCGATGGGCGCAGCCACCCCGCCGCCGGATTGCGCGCCCTGCACGATGACGGCCACGGCGTAGCGAGGATTGTCATAAGGAGCGAATGCGATGAACCAGGTGTGGTTGTCTTTGACGCGTCCGCGCCAGAATTGCGCCGTGCCGGTTTTGCCCGCCACTTCGTAATTTTTGATCCGCGCGGAAGGGGCGGTGCCGCCGCCGCGGTTGACCGCGTCCCACATCCCGCGGCGGACGCACTCGATTTGCTCCGGAGCGAGGCCCTGGTCGCGCAGGTCGGCGCGGATGCGGACCGGTTCCCGGCGGATGACCTCGCCGTTGCGGTCGAGGATTTGGTCGACGATGCGCGGGTAGTAACTGATACCGCCGTTGGCCACGGTTGCGGCGACCATGGCCATCTGCAGCGGGGTGGTCAGCACATAGCCCTGGCCGATGGAGACATTGGCGGTCTGGCCGCTGGACCAGCGTTCGCGCGGACGGTTGGCCTGCATCCATTCGGGACCGGGCAGGATGCCGGAGGCTTCGCCGGAGAGCGGGAGGCCGCTCTTTTGTCCGAGTCCGAGCATGTCGCCCACCGCGACGATCTGGTCGATGCCGGCGGCGTTGCCGTATTGGTAGAAGAACGCGTTGCAGGAGACGCGGATGGCCGACTGCAGGTCGAGCGCTCCGTGCGCGCCGCCTTGCGAGGCGATCCAGCATTGCATGAATTTGTTGCCGTATTGCACGCCGCCGCGGCAGTTGAAGCGGCGTTGGTCGAGTCCGGCGCGCAGTCCGGCCAGGGCGATCGGGATTTTGTAGGTCGAGCCGGGGGCGTAGGCGCTGAGGGCGCGGTTGACCAGCGGGTCGGTGGCGTCGCCGGTCAGTTCGCTCCACGCGGCAGCGGGGATGGCGGGGATGAAGCTGTTCGGGTCGTAGGAGGGCACGCTGGCCATGGCGAGGATGTCGCCGTTGTTCGGATCGACGACCACGGCGGCGCCGCGGCCGACGGCGCGCAGGGCCTGCTCGGCGATGTATTGGATGCGGGCGTCGATGGTCAGGCGGACATTGTGTCCCTGCACCGGGTCGCGGTGGCTGACTTCGCCTTCTATGACACCTTTGGCATTGCGTTGCAGGACGCGCGCGCCGGCGGTGCCGCGGAGTTCGTCGTCGAGGGCCAGTTCCAGCTGGGCTTTGCCCTCGGCGTCCGGCTGGTAGAAGTTGAAGCGGGCGGCGTCCTCCTTGTCGATTTCCGTCGGGGTGCCGACATAGCCGAGGAAATGGGCCCCGAGGGCTCCGTAGGCGTAGCGGCGCACGGGGCGGACGGTGAAGTTGACGCCGGCGACGTCGACGCCTTTCTCGGCGAGGCGCGCCATGGTCTCGAAGTCGAGGTCCTCGAGATACAGGTAGGGCACCTCGGTGTTGTTGCGGAAGTGGAGGCGGAGCTGGTTGGCGTTGTAGTCGCGGGCCAGGCCGAGTTCGGCCAGGCGGGGCATGACTGTTTCGTTGACGATCTTGACGATGTCCGGTTCGGATTTCTCGGTGAGCATCCCGCCGACGGTGGTGCGGTAATTGTGCTGCGGCACGTCGCCGTGGCGGTTGCGGTATTCGCGCACCATGTCGGGGAGGTAGAACTCGACCGCGTTGCTCGCGCGGTTCTGGGCGAGGGGCAATCCGTGGCGATCGGTGATTTCGCCGCGCACGGCGGGGAGGCGGACGTTGACCTGGGAGTTGCTGCGGAGGCGGTCGGTGTATTCGCTGCCGCGCGCGACTTGGACATACCAAAGGCGGGCGAGGAGCAGTCCGAAGCACGCCGTGACCACGGATGCTATGACGGCGATGCGGAACCCGTGCGAGCGGCGCTTCATGGGGTCAGCCGCCTTCCGCGACGCGCTTGCTGGTGGAAGCCGCCGGGAAAGAGCCGGAAAAAGAAGTAAAAGAGCGGCGCGAGGAAAAGCGCCGCGAGGGCCGGACCGGCGATGTGCCAGAAGACCGTGCCGTCGAAATAGAAGGATTCCCGCCGCAGGCAGACCATGGCGTATTGGCCGAGGAGAAGGAGGAGGGTGAGTGCGCCGGAGGCGAGGGCATGGATTTCCCAGCGGCCGCCAGCGAAGGCCTCGCGGAGCATTTGCAGAAGCGTGCCGGTGAAAACATAGAACAAGATGGACCAGCCGAGGCCGATTTCAACCTGGTCGCCGATGACGTGGAGGTTGGCCAGGTCGGAGAGCAGGCCGGTCCACAGCGCGAGTCCGAGCATGGCGGGGAAAGGCAGCCAAAGTGCGCCGTAGCAGAAGATGACGGGCACGAGGAGTAACCGGGCGTTGGCGAAAAACGGCAGCGCGGGCAGGAATTCTTGGGCGATCAGCACGACGTAGACCGCGGCGAAAAGGACCAGGGCGCGGATCATGGGGTGCCGAGGACGACAAAGACGTCCTCCAGTCGGGAGAAATCCGCCGCGGGTTCGACAATGGCTTGGCCGTCGAGTTCGCGCGCGCGGAATTCCTTGATGGTTCCCAGCGGGATGCCCGCGGGGAAGACGCCGCCGCTGACGCCCGCGGTGAAGACTTTCATGCCGGGTTCGAGTTTGGCGTCACGGCCGAGGAAATTGAGGACGAATTCGGGCGCGGCGTTGCCGTTGACACGGCGGCCGCTGAGGATGCCCTGCTCGTTGGTCCCCTCGACGCGGGCGGCCACGCGGCAGTTTTCGTCGGTGAGGAGAAGGACGATGGAAAGATCTTTGGCCACGGTGGTGGTGCGTCCGACGAGTCCGCCGCCGCTGAGCACGGGTTGCGCGGTGTCGACGCCGGCGGCGAAACCGCGGTTGATTTTGACCGAGCTCCACCAGCCTTCGGTCTCGCGGCTGACAATTTCGGCCGGGAGGAGTTTGAATTCGGCGCGTTCGCGGTAATCGAGCGCGGAGCGCAGGCGGCGGTTCTCGGCTTCGAGTTCGCCGCGGAGCTGGTTGGCCGCGCGGAGTTCGTTGATCTCCGCGAGCAGCGCGGCGTTTTCCGCCTCGAGTTCATCGAGGGATTTGAGTCCCTTGTTGAGCTTCGCGATTTTCCCGCTGATGGCCGAACCGGCGTGGATGGCGGGGGTGGAGACGTCGAGAAAACGGCTCTGCCACGCCTGCATGCGTCCGGTGGAGAATCCGAGGAAGACAAGGCCGACGAGCACGGCCACACCGAGGAGGATGAGGTGGAGTTTGTTCATCGGGTCGGGACCATGCGTCCGTCGTGAACTCGCGGCGGGCGTCAGGCCGCGGCCGCGGTGCTGCGACCCAGGCTGTTTTGCGCGATGCTGCGGAGAACCTCGATCTCGCTGAGCACGCGCCCGGTGCCTTCCGCGACCGCGCTGAGCGGATCGTCGGCGATGTGGACCGGCAGGCCTGTTTCGTCGCGCAATAATTGGTCGAGACCGCGCAGGAGGGCGCCGCCGCCGGCCAGCACCATGCCGCGATCGACGAGATCGGAGGCCAGTTCGGGCGGGCAGCGTTCGAGGGTGGTGCGGACGGCGTCGACGATGCTGTTGAGCGGTTCGGTCAGCGCCTCGCGCACTTCCTGCGAGGTCAGGGTGATTGTTTTTGGGAGTCCGGCCACGAGGTCGCGGCCCTTGACTTCCATGGAAGTTTCCTTGGGCAGCTTGATGGCGGATCCGAGTTTGATTTTGATGTCCTCGGCGGTGCGTTCGCCGATGGCCACGTTGAAGTTGCGTTTGAGGTATTGGACGATGGCTTCGTCGAGTTCGTCGCCGGCCACGCGGACGCTGCGGCTGAAGACGATGCCGGCCAACGAAATGAGCGCCACTTCCGTCGTGCCGCCGCCGATGTCGATGATCATGTTGCCGGCGGCTTCTTGGATGGGGAGGCCGACACCGATGGCCGCGGCCATGGGTTCCTCGATGAGATAAACCTCGCGGGCGCCAGCGTGGGTGGCGGAGTCTTTGACCGCGCGCTTTTCCACTTCGGTGATGCCCGAGGGCACGGCGATGACCACGCGGGGGCGGACCATGCGGCGGCCGCCGTGGGCTTTGCTGATGAGATGGGAAAGCATCGCCTCGGTGATTTCGAAGTCGGCGATGACGCCGTCTTTGAGCGGGCGGATGGCCACGATATTGCCCGGGGTGCGGCCGAGCATGCGTTTGGCTTCGTTGCCGACGGCGAGGACTTTGTTCGTGCCGGCTTGGACGGCGACGACAGAGGGTTCGCGCAGGACGATGCCTTGGTCGCGCACAAAAACGAGGGTGTTGGCCGTCCCCAGATCGATACCGATGTCACTGGAAAAGAGGCCGAAGAATTTTCTAAACATGGGTGGCGATGGAATGGGCGGCCGCTGGGGCCGTATTGTCTCACCCAGATTTCTCCCGGCGAGCGAACCTGTATTTACTCAGTTCCGACAGAAGGGGTCAAGGGATATTGCTTATTTGGTTGAGGCGTAGGCCTACGCTTGGTCACGCGATGAGGTGGGGCGGCGAATCCGACCGCAGGCGGCTTACGTAAAATGGCGCTTGACCCTTATTGAGATTGAGACACAATCGCATTACCGCATCCGGCGCTAATCAGGCCTTTGGCCATTTGGAGTTCCGCAGCAGATGTGTCACTTATCTAACGCTTCTATGC
>JBIKXZ010000117.1:0-7371 GCA_044355525.1 Chthoniobacterales bacterium | reverse complement strand
GAATTCCGCTGCTGCTGGCCGCGGTGACCGCCGTCTCGCTTTGGACGGTGGCCCGCGTCTCGGTCGACAAGAAAAACGAGATGTATATCGGCAGCATCGGGGAGCCGACCACGCTCAACCCGATCCAGGCAGCCGATTCGGCTTCCAGCTCGGTGACGGGCGTGGTCTTCAACGGACTGCTCAAATACAATGCCGATCTGGAAATTGTCGGCGATCTGGCCGCGGAGTGGGACTTGAGCCAGCGGAGCACGTTTTTTTTCGCGACCGACGAGGAGGCGTTGATGGCCGCGGCCAATATGGAGGCCGGGATCGTGGACCGGGACGCGCTGCACCTGCGCCGTTACACGGTGGGGGACAAGCGGCTCGTGCTTGAGTTGTCCCTCCCGGGGGTGAGCGATTCGCGCAAGCTGGCCGAAAAATTCGGCGTGCCGACGATTCCCGTCCGGACGGTTTCGATTGTTTCGCCCAAACCGCTTGGCGATGCGCTGGGAAGGTTCGCCGCGGAGGATCTGGCCTCGCAGGTCGTGCGCATCTGGTCCAACGGCAATCTCGGGGAGTTGGTTTATCTCGGCAACGAGGAGGCGACGCTCGGGCGTTTACGGACGTGGTTGACCGAGCGCTTCGGCGGGGAGGGTCTCGTCATCGAGCCGGTGCTTGCGCCGGAATTTCTGGCCGAGCCGGAAGTGACCTTTCGTTTGCATGAGGGGGTGCGCTGGCATGACGGCGCGCCGTTCACTTCGCGCGATGTGAAATTCACCTACGACGCGATCATGGACGACCGTGTGGCCTCACCGCGCAAGCCGGACTACGAGTTGGTGTTGTCCGTCGAGACGCCCGATGCGCAGACCATGCGCGTGGTCTACCGGCGTCCGTTTTCCCCCGCGCTGGAGAGCTGGATGATGAGCATTCTTCCGTCGCACTTGCTGGCGGAGGTGCCGCCCGAGGAGTGGCCGCTCACCTTCAACCGCGCGCCGGTCGGGACGGGTCCGTTCAAATTCGCCGAATGGAAGACGAACCAATTCGTCCGCGTGGCGCGCAATGACGACTATTTCAAAGGTCGTCCGCATTTGGACGGCATCGTTTTCCGCACGCTGCCCGACCCGCTGACCCTGCGCCTCGCCTTCGAAACGCGTCAGGTTGATTTCTGGTCGGCCGACCCGTGGGCGGTGGGGAGTTTTCGTGAGGACGAACGCTTCACCCTCTTCACCTCGCCGAGCAATTCCTACAATTACGTCGGCTGGAACCTGCGGCGTCCGATGTTCCAGGACCTGCGCGTGCGGCAGGCACTGGCCCATGCGGTCAATGTCGACCAGATGATCCGCTATGTGCTCTACGGCTACGGCACGCAGAGCACGGGGATTTTCACGCCCGAGATGTGGTTCTTCAACCCGGACGTCCAACCGCTGGCCTACGATCCGGAGAAAGCGAAGCAGTTGCTCGACGAAGCTGGCTGGGTGCCCGGGCCGGACGGGGTGCGGGTGAAGGACGGAAAGCGCTTTGCCTTCACCCTGATCACGAACAACGGCAATGTCATCCGCAGCGACATCGCCACGCTGGTGCAGGAGAACCTGCGCGCCGTCGGTATCGAGGTCACCGTCGAAATGTACGAATGGGCCGTGTTTCTGAAGCGCTTCGTCAATCAGGGTGAATTCGACGCCGTGGTGCTCGGCTGGGCCTTGGGGCAGGGGTTCGACCAATTCCAGATCTGGCATTCTTCGCAGACCGAGCCCGAGCGGCTTAATATGGTCGGCTACAAAAGCCAAGAAGCCGACCGTTTGCTTGAGTCGATCCGCGAGGAATTCGATCGCGCAGAAATCATCCGTCAGTGCGGGGAGCTGCAGCAGTTGATTTACAACGACCAGCCGTATTTGTTTTTGTTCGTGCCGGAAGGAACCTCGGTCATGTGGAAAGACGCCTTCCGCGTCAAACGCCCCGGACCTGATGGCACGTGGATCGACGAACCGGTGACCATGACCAAAGCCGGTTGGAGCCACTATCTCGAGTGGTTTTATCGTCCGGAATACGCGCAGGAGGCGCAGCAATAAATCATGACCGCCTTCATCATCCGCCGTCTGCTCATTTCGATTGTGCTGTTGTTTTTCATCAGCCTGATTTCCTTTTTCATCATCACCCTGACGCCCGGCAGTCCGTATCCGTGGGGCGAGTTGAACCCGAAAGTTTCCGAGGACGTGAAGCGCGTCTTCCGCGAAAAGTTCCATCTCGATCGTCCGCTCCACGAGCAATACGGATTCATCATGCGCGATCTGTTCACGGGTGAACTGCGTAGCATCAAGGACGAGCGTCCTGTCCTGCAAAAAATCGCCGAACGCCTGCCCGCCACGCTCGTGCTCAACCTCGGAGCGCTGGCGCTTTCGTTGAGTTTCGGCCTGCTCCTCGGGGTTTACGGTGCTCGATACGCGGGGCGTCCGCCCGACGTGATCACGAGCATTTTGGCCTTTGTTTTTATCGCGTTGCCCGGCTTCTGGGTCTCGTATCTGCTGGCCATCGGATTGGTCAACTATGCCGCGGTGCCCATTCTCGGCACGCACACCATCGGGGTGACCTTCGCCAACGGCCTTGAGGTTTTTCTCGACCGCTGGTGGCACGTCATGTTGCCGGCGTCCATCCTTGCCATCGGCGGCATCGCGGTGCAGTCGCGCTTCATCCGCGCCAGCATGATCGAAACCTTGCGCGAGGATTACATCCGCACGGCGCGGGCCAAGGGGCTTGATGAGAACGCGGTTTTCTACCGTCATGCCTTGCGCAATTCGATCCGTCCGCTCATCACCGGCATCGGCATGCTCCTGCCTGCGCTGATCGGCGGGGCGGTCATCATCGAAAACATTTTCGCCTATCCGGGGATGGGGCGGTTGGGCTACGAGGCGGTGTTGGAGCGCGATTATCCCACGCTCGTGGCGTTGAACTTTGTCACCGCGGCGCTCGTCCTGCTGGGCAACCTGCTGGCCGACGTGCTTTACGCGGTGGTCGATCCGAGGGTGCGACTGGAATGATCACGACGACACCCGAACCACTCGAAGCCGCCGCAGCCAGTCCGATGGCCCGCGCTTTGCGCCGTTTTCGCGCGAATAAAATCGGCCTCTTTGCCCTCGGCTTAGTCTGTTTGCTCGGCTTGGTCTCGCTGGTTTTCTTCATCCTCGGCCAGTTGGGCATCCCTTGGCCGATGGATCCGAATGCGACCAATCTCGAGCGCAAGCTGATGCCGCCGAATTCGATCAACTGGCTCGGCACGGACAATCTCGGACGCGATGTCTTCAGCCGCCTGCTCAATGGGGCCTACATTTCGCTCACCGTCGGATTTGTCGCCGTTTTCGTTTCGCTCTTCATCGGCGTGACCGTCGGGGCCATCGCGGGCTATTTCGGCAAGTGGGTCGACAACCTGATCATGCGCATCGTCGATGCCATCATGTGCTTCCCGACCTTTTTCCTCATTCTCACCGCGGTGGCGCTGGTTGGTCCGAGTATTTTCAACATCATCGTGGTCATCGGGCTGGTCAGCTGGACCGGCACGGCGCGTCTGGTGCGGGCGGAATTCCTCACCTTGCGCGAATCGGCCTACGTGCAGGCCGCGCGGGCCCTCGGTCAGCGCGGGCCGAAGATTATCTTCCGCCACATTCTGCCCAACGCGGCGGCGCCCATTCTGGTCACTGCGGTCCTCGGCGTGCCCGAGGCCATCCTCGCCGAGGCAGGACTGAGTTTTCTCGGTTTCGGCGTGCAACCGCCCCAGGCCACGTGGGGCAATATCATTGCCGACGGGAAGACTTACATTCTCGACGCTTGGTGGCTGATTTTGTTCCCCGGGCTTGCCATTCTCATCGCCGCACTGTCGTTTTACCTGACCGGGGACGCGCTGCGTCAGGCAGTGGAGACCCGGTCCGAAAGACAATGAGCCAACCCATCATCCAAGTCCGTGATCTCTGCATCGATTTCGTCCTCGAAGACCGCACCATCGAGGCGGTCAAAGATGCGTCCTTCGAACTGGCCTCCGGGGAGACGCTGGCCATTGTCGGCGAGAGCGGGAGCGGCAAGAGTGTGACCGCACTGGCCCTGACCCGACTGCTACCCGTGCCGCCGGCAAACATCAAACGCGGCGAGATCCTTTTCCAAGGCAAGAGCGTCATGACGATGGACGCCGCGCAGTTGCGCAAGTTGCGGGGCGGCAAGATCGCCTACATTTTCCAGGAACCGAGCACATCGCTGAATCCGGTCTACACCGTGCGCAGCCAGATCGGAGAAGCCGTCCGTTTACATCGTTCGGACGTGACCGATGTCGATGCCGAGATCGTGCGCTGGCTCGATGCGGTGGGCATTGTCGATCCGGCGGCGCGCATGCACGACTATCCGCACCAATTGAGTGGAGGCATGCAGCAACGGGTTATGATCGCCATGGCGCTGGCCTGTCAGCCCGATGTGTTGGTGGCCGACGAACCGACCACCGCGCTCGATGTGACCATCCAGGCGCAGATCATGGAATTGCTCGGATCGCTGAAGGAACGCTTCGGCATGTCGGTCATACTCATCACGCACAATTTCGGCATCGTCTCCGGTTTCGCCTCGCGCGTGCTGGTCATGTATCGCGGCCGCATCGTCGAGCAGGGGCCGACGGACGAAATACTGCGCCATCCGAAGCATGCTTACACCCGCGCTTTGATCGATTGCATCCCGCGGCTTGGATCGAAGGAAAAGCGCCTCAAGACGATCGATCACGCGGCGATTGCGGCGGGTTGATCGGCGTCATGCGGAAGCACGAGCGGATCGCGGCCAGGACGGAAGGATTAGCGGCACGGGGGGGATACCATCCTTGCTATCTTGAGTATTTCCGGTTGTTCAATGTACAGGAGTATTACGCGGCGCATGATGTGCTCGAGCACATCTGGCTCGGGTCGGATGGAGAGCGTTATCTTTTTTACAAAGCGTTGATCCAGTTCGCCGGCGGCTTTGTCCACTTGCAGCATCATCACCGCGCGCCCGGTCATCGCGTTCATGGCAAACGGCTGCGTCCGGCAGCGCGGCTGTTCCGGCGGTCGGCGGAGTTACTTGAGGATTTCCCGGTTGATTACGAGGGTGTGCCGATTGCGGAGGTCGTCACCATGGCTTTGGCGACGGCGGGGGAATTGGAGTCGGCCGGGTTTGCGACGAATCCTTGGCATCCCGAACGGGCCCCGGTGTTACGGGGGCCTTTGGCTAGCAGCGAGATCATATTGTAGCCGCGGCACTCTGTGCCGCGCATCGGGGAAAGACGCGGCACAGAGTGCCGCGGCTACAAGAGCGGAAAAACTCAGCGTCCGCGTTCTTCGCGGCGGCGTTTGCGCTCTTCTTCCTCGATCTCGAGTTCGGTATCGAGCACGCCGCGGACTTTGCCGGTGCGGTCCGGCGGACCGAGCACGCGGCGGATGCACCAGAAGAAGAATCCGGTGGTTGCGCCTACTGAAAGCAGCATGACGATCCAGCCGTCGAAGCTCATGACTGCACCTCCTGCCCCTGCCAGCGTTTCACGGCCAACCGAATCCACCAGAGGAAAAGAACGAAGATGGCGACGAGAAAGACGAGGGACCAGCGGACCGCCGCGCTTTCGGCAAAATCATCGAGCCGGCTGCCCACGTCCTGCCAAGCCCAGGCAACGAAGACAACGAGCAGATAAACGGGTGAAATGTATTTGATGACGAAGGTGAAAAGCCTCGGCACCCGCAGGTCGGCTCCGCGGTCGAGTTCCTCGAGTCCGCGTTTTGTCCCGAAGATCCATCCGAAGATGAAAGTCTGCACGCAGGCCAACAGATAGATGCAGAAGGTGCCGACCCAGAAGTCGAGCGTATCCATGGCAGCGAGATCTTTGCTGAACCAGACAACGAGGAGCGTTCCCAAAGTTCCGACCCCGCAGAGCAGCGCCACGGCGCGGCCGCGGTTGAGTCCGAGTCCCTCCTGCAGGAAAGCGATGGCTGGTTGGAGCATCGAAATGGAACTTGTGATGGCGGCGAGGAAAAGCAGGAAGAACCAGAGGAAACCGACCCAGCGTCCGAGCGGCATCTGGTCGAAAACGAGCGGGAGCGTGTTGAAGCCAAGGGCGAAGGTTCCCCCCGCGACCCCCGCCGCCCCGAGAAAGATGAACGCGGCGGGGATGGTGATCATACCGCCGAGCGAAACCTCGAAAAATTCGTTGCCCGCCACCGCGGTGGTCGAACTGAGCGCGATGTCGTCGTTGCGCCGCATGTAGCTGGCGTAGGTGATGATCACGCCGAAGCCGACGGAAAGGGAAAAGAAGATCTGCCCGGCCGCTTCCATCCACATTTTGCCATTGGCCAATTGCTCCCAGAGCGTTTTGTCGCCGGCGTCGAGGTTCCACATTTGTCCGAGTCCGTTGAGCACGTTGAGTTCGGGCTTGGTCGGATCGGGCGTGCCGAGGGTGAGCACGCGGATGAGGACAAGCACGGCGCAGACTGCCAGCGCCGGCATGGCCCAGAGACAGAACAACTCGATGCCGCGGGTCAATCCGCGATTGATCAGGATGAAATTGAGGGCGATGCAGATGACGAGAAAGATGAGCGGTGCGCCAAGGATGTTGGAAAAGATGGAAGCATCCTCGCCGATTCCCACGTAGTTGCCGAAAAAGGATTTGTAGGATTCGGGGTCGCGTCCGAGATCGAGCGCCCCGGTGAGGTAATGCCACGCATAGCCGAGGCACCACGACTCGACGAAGACATAATACATGTAGATGACGACCGGAACGATGAGTCCGAGCACGCCGAGGTAGGGCGCGGCCGGATTTTTCCAGAGCACGCGGAAGATGCCGGGCGCGGAATGAAAGCCGCGGGTTCCTCCGTAGCGTCCCATCGACCACTCGGCCCAGGCGAGGGGAAGTCCGATGAGGAGCAGGGCGACGAAGTAGGGAATCATGAAGGCCCCGCCGTCGTATTTGGCGGCGAGACCGGGGAAGCGCAGGAAATTACCGAGGCCGACGGCGCTGCCGGTCACCGCGAGGATGACTCCGATCCGGGTGGACCAGTTTTCCGGCGCGGGACGTTTCATGGCGGCGGGCTACTTCGCTTTGCCCTGCGAGGCGACGGCGGCCATGGCAGCGGCGATTTTTTCCTGATCGCCGAGGTAGTAGTGCTTGAGCGGCTTCAGGTTGTCGTCCAGCTCGTAGACCAGCGGGACGCCGGTGGGGATGTTGAGTTTGAGGACTTCCTCTTCGGAGAGATTGTCGAGGTATTTGACCAGCGCGCGCAGGGAGTTTCCGTGGGCGGCGATGACGACTTTTTTCCCGGCTTGGACCTGCGGGGCGATCACTTTGTGCCAGTAGGGCAGGAAGCGGTCGACGGTGTCCTTGAGGCATTCGGTGAGCGGGAGTTCGGCGGC
>JBIKXZ010000116.1:0-7424 GCA_044355525.1 Chthoniobacterales bacterium | reverse complement strand
CGGCGCGTGCGGCGGCGGCGCGGAAGGAGGCGCTGGCGTTGTCGAGGGCCTTCATTTCGGCGAGGGCCATGAGGAAGGAGAGGGTGGATTCGGCGCCTTCGTTCTGGTTGGCGCGGTTCGGATGGAGGCCGTCGCGGCAGCCGCCGGTGGCCGGATCGTAGAGAGGTTCGCCGAGGTCATTGGTGCCGAGGAACCAATCAAAAGCACGGCTGGCCTCGCGGCGCCAGTGCTCGTCGCCGGTGGTGTTGAAGGCCTCGATGCAGGCACCGACGGCGGCGGCGGCCTCGATGGGTTGCTGGTCGAACTCGGCAGGATCGCTGCCTTTGCGCCAGAAACCGTTGGATCCGACGGGCCGGAAGCATCCGCCTTCGCCGCGCTGGTGGTCCATGAGCCAGCGGAGGGACTGCAGGCCGGCCTCCCGCATTTCATCGTGTCCGGTCCAGCGTCCGGCGAGGATGAGCGCATGGCTCAAGCGGGGATTGTCATAAGCGACGATGTCCTCGAACCACGGCCATTCCGGCGTGGCCACGCGTTTCCAGAGTTCGAAAAGGCGCGCGGCCAGCTCCTCGCGCAAGCGGGCCGCGTGCAGGTCGCCGTCGAGGGTGCGCAGGTATTCGTGAAGTCCGAGGATGGCGAAAGCCCACGCGCGCGGTGAGGTAAAGGTGTCGACCGCGGGGAGGGCTTCGTCGAAGAGCGGTGCGGCCCAGGCGCGCAGGCTCTCGCTGCGGGTGCGTCCAACCACGGCGCCAAGGGCCCAGAGGGCGCGTCCGTGGCTGTCCTCGGACCCGTGGCTTTCGAGCCATTTGCGGTCGAAGCTCATGAAATTGCGGAAGCGTCCGGTCTGGCCGACGAAGGCGTGTTGCAGGAAAGCGGCATAGGCGGCGCGGGCGACCCGGATGTCGGCCGGGCACTCGTCGAGCGTTTCGAGGAGGACGGAAAGCAGGAGGGCGCGGGCGTTGTCGTCCGCGCAATAGCCGTGGTCGAACCACGGCACGGTGAAAATGGCGTGCTGGAAAATGCCCGTGCTGTCGGTCATGCGCAGCAGGTGATCGAAGCGCCACGGCGGCAGGTGCGAGTGCTCGCCGAAGGGCGCGGTGTGCTGGTTGAGATGGTGGCGGTAGATTTCGTAGTGGTCGTTGACCGTGGCGAAGACCGCGGTGTAGGACTCGGCGACGGCGGACCAGACCATGTGGCGTCCGGCCAGGTAGGCCTGTTTGCGCATGGTGTTGAGGCGGGCTTCGTCGGCGAGGAGGGCGCTGACTTCGCGGGCCACGGCGTCGGAATCGCGGAAAGGCATGAGCACACCGGCGTCTTGGGCGAGAAGTTCGGCGGCGTGCCAGTAGGGGGTGGAGACAACGGCTTTGCCCGCGCCGAAACAATAGGAGAGCGTGCCGGAGGTGATCTGGGCTTCGTTGAGGTAGGGCGTGATGTAGATGTCCGCCGCGCCGATGTATTCGCAGAGCTCCTCGTTGGAGACGTAGCGGTTGACGAAGCGGATGTTCTCCTCGACGCCGAGGTTGCGGGCCATGCGTTCGAGTTGCAGGCGGTAGCTTTCGCCTTCCTCGCGAACGAGATTCGGATGTGTCGCGCCGAGGACGATGTAGACGAGGCGCGGGTGTTCGCGGACGATGGCGGGCAGGGCGCGGATGACGTATTCGATGCCTTTGTTCGGCGAGAGGAGTCCGAAGGTGAGCATGACGGGACGGCCGGCGACTTCGAACTGGTCTTTGTAGAAACTCGGATCGGTGAACCCGGTGTCGGGGATCCCGTGGGGGATAACGGTGATTTTGGCCTCCTCGACGCCGTAGAGGCTGGTGAGCATGCCGCGGGCGCGCTCGGCCATGACGACGAGCCGCGAGGAGAGATCGAGGACTTCGGTGAAGACGCGGCGTTGGTCGGGGTCGGGATTTTCCAGAACGGTGTGGAGAGTGGTGACCACGGGCATGCGCACGCGGCGGAGGAGGGCGAGGAGGTGGCTGCCGGCCGCGCCGCCGAAGATGCCGAATTCGTGCTGCACGCAGAGCGCATCCATGTGGGCAAGGTTGAGGAAATTCGCGGCGCGCACGTAGGAAGCGACGTCGGGCTGGGGGATTTCGAAGCGGACTTCGGGCGGGTAGGCGTAGGACCCGGCATGATCGGAGACGGCGATGACCGGGCAGTTCCACGCCGGATTCGCGGCGAGGACGGAATCGCGGAGGTCGCGGGTGAAGGTGGCAATGCCGCATTGGCGCGGCGGGTAATCACCGAGGAACGCGATTTTGCCGACCGGGGACGGCGAGGTCATGAGTTTCATTGTGGCCGGTGATGCGGGTGCGCCAATGGAAAAGTTCCCGACCCCGGAGCGGACGGGATCAACGACGGAAAGCGCGGCGCCGGCGGCGGAAGGCGGGTCGTCCGTCGAGGCGTGGCTCGGGCTTCGGACGGCGCGCGGCGACCGATTCCTCACCGTGCTTGGGAACGTTTTGGCCTTCGAGGTGTAGACGGTCGATTTTCTGTCCGATGAAGCGCTCGATGGCGGCCAGCTTTTTCATTTCGTCGTGCGCCACGAGGGTGAAGGCATCGCCGGTGCGCTGGGCGCGCCCGGTGCGGCCGATGCGGTGGACGTAGTCCTCGGGGTGGACGGGGATGTCGTAGTTGATGACGTGGCTGACCCCGGCCACGTCGATGCCGCGGGCGGCGATGTCGGTGGCGACCATGACACCGTAACGTCCGGACTTGAATCCCTCGAGTGCCTCGATGCGCTGGTTTTGCGAGCGGTTGGCGTGGAGGACGGCGACAGAGTGGTTGTTGGCACGGAGGCGCTTGGCGATGCGGTCGGCGCCGTGCTTGGTGCGGGAGAAGATGAGGACGCTGTCATAGTCCGTGGCGGCGAGAAGCGCGAGGAGGAGTCCGAATTTGCCGCCTTGGTCGGTCAGGTAGACGCCGTGTTTGACCGTGGCGGTGACGGAGCGGGAGGCGCCGATTTCGATGCGCTCCGGATCGTGCAGGGCCCACCCGGCGAGGTCGGCGATCTCCGGCGGCAGGGTAGCGGAGAAAAAGAGGGTCTGTCGCTTCTTCGGGCACTTGGCGATGATGCGTTTCATCGGCGGGAGGAAGCCGACATCGAGCATGCGGTCGACTTCGTCGAGGACGAGGACTTCGATGTCATCGAGCTTGAGCGTGCCTTGCTGGAGGTGGTCTTCGAGGCGTCCGGGCGTGGCGACGAGGACGTCGAGGCCCGAGCGGAGGGCGTTGCGTTGCGCGCCGTAGCCGACGCCGCCGAAGATGGAGCCGACTTTGAGGTCGGTGAAACGGGCGAGGTCGCGCATGGAGGTTTCGACTTGCATGGCGAGTTCGCGTGTGGGTTCAAGCACGAGGCAGCGGAGTTTGCCGTGGTGTCCCAGTTTTTGCAGCGCGGGCAGGGCGAACGCGGCGGTCTTGCCCGTCCCGGTCTGGGCGGACGCTATGACATCGCGGCCGGCGAGGGCCGGAGGGATCGCCCGGAGTTGGACCGGGGTGGGTTCCCCG
The DNA here is from genome assembly GCA_044355525.1 of Chthoniobacterales bacterium. Taxonomy (GTDB): domain Bacteria; phylum Verrucomicrobiota; class Verrucomicrobiia; order Chthoniobacterales; family JACTMZ01; genus JACTMZ01. Next base: position 3,917 of record JBIKXZ010000116.1, on the reverse strand, counting down.
TAGCCCATGGCTTGGACGCCTTCGAGAAGTGGCTTGGACAATCCAAGCTTGGTGAACGGCATGAGAGATGAGGAAGTTCGGGCGACGACGGGGGATTGTCAATGGCGGTAGTCCGGAACCGCAGAGTGCGCAGAGGGCGCGGAGCGGAGACGGAAGAGGGCTTTGCGTGGGCGAGGGAGTGATGTTATGGTTCGGGCAATGAAGCCGGTGATTGATCCGGAAATCTTGGAGAATCCGCTTTTTATCGAGCTGATGAAGGAAGGTTTGGCGATCCAGGATCAGTTCAGTGCCGAGCCAGTCTACTCTCGCACGGGCAAAGGGTTTTTGAAGTCCGCTGGTGTTGCGGAGTTGGCAAAGATCAAGGAAGCCAAGCGTGCCAAGCGGAATTGATCATGGGATCAATAAGGCCATGGCTGGCTCCTTTTGATTGGGACATTGTCACGGCGCAGAACGCGGTGCTTTGCGCGGCGAAGAACGCGCTGCATAAACCCACATCCGACGGGCACGACGAGACCAAAGCGCTTTGGGATTCGCGGCATCAGCAGTCGATGACTCTCGAGGAAGCGGCTGATCTTTGTCGCCGTTGCCATCGCAAAGCTCCTTTCTGTTTCTACAACGGGAATACCTTCGCTTCGATCATCAGGCTCGTGATCAAGAAGATTGATTTGCCGGAGGAGCGGAAAGCAGTGGCGAGGAGTTTGGCTGGACACATCGTGGCGGGGGTGGCGACGCCGGAGGAGGAGAGGGCGTTTCGGGAGTTTTGCGCGGGACTGTAGGGCAGCTTACGGTGTTCGTATCAGTTGGCTTCGCTGCGCTTCAGCCTGTCTCGCTCTGCTCGGCTGACCGCTGCTACAAGCGTTGGGGAACGGCCGGTGGCGCTAGGATTCGAAGAGGTCGAGTTGGTTGGCGAAGGCGCGGAGTTTGTGGGGGCGTTTGGGTTTTTCGGCGAGGGCGGGTTTGCCTTCGGCGGTTAACTCCGAATTTTCGAGATTCGCCAGGATTTCTCTCGCGCGTTTGAGGATGGGTTCGGGGAGGCCGGCCAGTCTGGCTACTTGGATGCCGTAGCTTTGGTCGGCGGGGCCGTTGATGATTTTGCGGAGGAAGATGACGTCGTCGTTCCATTCGCGGACGGCAACATTGCAGTTGGCCACGCCGGGACGGGTGCGGGCGAGGTCGGTGAGTTCGTGGTAATGCGTGGCGAAGAGGGTGCGGCAACCGGTAACGTCGTGGAGGTGCTCGGCCACACTCCACGCGATGGAGAGTCCGTCGAACGTCGACGTGCCGCGGCCGATTTCGTCGAGGATGACGAGGCTGCGGTTCGTCGCGTTGTTGAGGATGGCGGCAGTTTCGTTCATCTCGACCATGAAGGTGGATTGTCCGCGTGCGAGGTCGTCGGTCGCGCCGACGCGGGTGAAGATGCGGTCGACCAGGCCGATCTCGGCGTCCGCGGCGGGGATGAAGCTGCCGGTCTGGGCGAGGAGAACGAGTAGCGCGACTTGGCGGATGTAGGTGCTTTTGCCGGCCATGTTGGGACCGGTGAGAATGACGAGGCGGTGGCTGTCGGCGTCGAGTGCCGTGTCGTTGGGGACAAAGCGGCCGGCGGGCATGGTTTGGTCGAGGACGGGGTGGCGTCCGTCGGTAATTTTGATGACGCCGCCAGCGGTGAGTTTCGGACGGACATAGCGGAAGGTGCGGGCGGTTTCGGCGAGTCCGGCCAAGGCGTCGATCTGCGCGACGGCGCGGGCGGTGTGTTGGAGGGGTTCGAGTTCGGCGAGGACGGAGGCGCGGAGTTGCGAGAAGATTTCGGATTCGAGGGCGCGGGCGCGTTCTTCGCCCCCGAGGATGCGCCCTTCCATGTCTTTCAATTCGGGCGTGATGAAACGTTCCGCGTTGGCGGTGGTCTGTTTGCGCGTGTAGTCGTCCGGGACGGAGGCGAGGTTCGATTTGGTGATTTCGAGGTAGTAGCCGAAGACCGAATTGTAGCGGATCTTGAGCGACTTGATGCCGGTGCGGGCGATTTCGCGGTCCTGCAATTCGGCGATCCACTGGCGTCCTTCGGTGCCGGCGCGGCGGAGCGAATCGAGATCCGCGTTGTATCCCTCGCGGATCATGCCGCCCTCGCGGGTGGTCGGCGGGGGTTCGTCAACGAGGGCGGATTCGAGAAGTTCGACGAGCGGATCGAAGGTGCGGATCTCGGCGGCGAGGGCGAGGAGGGGAGAGGATTCGTTTTCGGCGAGGGCGGCGCGCAGCGAAGGCAGCATGGCGAGCGACGCTTTGAGCGCGGCGAGGTCGCGGGCGTTGCCGGAGGCGAGGCTGAGGCGGGAGACGGCGCGTTCCATGTCGCGGATGTCGCGAAGGATGTCACGCACGGCGGCGAGACGCGTTGGATCGTCATGGAAAGCGGCAATGAGGTCTTGGCGGCGCGTGATGGCCTCAAGGTCGCGGAGCGGGTGAAGGATCCAACCACGGAGCAGGCGCGCACCCATCGGCGTCAGGGTGCGGTCGATGGCCCCGCGGAGGCTGGTGCCTTCGGGGTTGCGCGATTCGACGAGTTCGAGATTGTTTTGTGTTACCGCATCGAGAAGGACGTAGGAGTCGGGATGCCACGGTTTGGGCGGGGCGAGATGCTGGGCGTCGCGGCGCAGGCTGCGGGTGACATAATGAAGCAGGGCGCCGCCGGCGGCAGTGCCGAGCGCGAGGTCGGCGCAACCGAATCCGTCCAGGGATTGGACACGAAAATGGTCGCGCAGGAGATCGGTCGCCTGGGTGTGGTCGAAGGCGAAGGCGTCATGCGGGGTCGGGGGAACGGGAAGCTGCGGGGGCGCTTCGTCGCGATCGGGGATGAGGATTTCGCTGGGTTGCAGTCGCGCGAGTTGGTCGGCGAGTTGCGCGGGCGAGGTAATTTCGGCGAGGCGGAATTCGCCCGTGCTGAGGTCGAGCCAGGCGAGTCCGTGCGATTTTTTTCCGGGGAGAACGGCGGCGAGGTAGTTGTGGCGGTTTTCCTCGAGTCCGAAATCGTCCAGCGTTCCTGCACTTAGGATGCGGGCGATTTCGCGCCGGACGAGTTTGCCGGGGGTGACTTCGCCGACTTGGTCGCAGATGGCGACGCGTTTGCCGGCTTCGACGAGTTTGGCCACGTAGGCGCGGGCGCTGTGGTAGGGGACGCCACACATGGGGACGTCGCCGCGTTTGGTGAGGGCGACGTTGAGGATGGACGAAGCCTCGCGGGCGTCGTCGAAGAACATTTCGTAGAAATCGCCGAGGCGGAAGAGCAGGAGGGTGTTGGGGGGAAGCTCGCGCCGGATGTCCTGGTATTGGCGCATCATGGGAGTGAGCTTCGGGGCGGACATGGGACGGGATTTATAGGACCGGACGGCGGAAAGCGGAAACTTGAAAGCTGAGCGAAAGGTGGCGGCCGCCTTGGTCAGGCGACCCTGCCGGGGGAAAACGCGACGGGGACATCGCGATCCACCTTGCGCGGCAGGGATTGGATTGGGCAGGGTGCGGGCATGCGGGAGAGCGGGATCAGTGCGGCGGGGCGGGTTGGGTTACTGGTGGCGCCGGTTTTGTTGGCTCTTGTGCTGATGACGGAGCCGCCGGACGGGTTGAGTGTCGCGGCGTGGCGGACGGCGGGGGTGGTGGGGGTGATGGCGGTTTTGTGGATGACGGAGGCAATTCCGATTCCGGTGACAGCGTTGTTGCCGTTGGTGCTGTTTCCGTTGCTCGGGGTGGCGTCGATAACGGACGCGGCAGCGCCTTTTGCCAACCCGGTGATTTTTCTTTTTCTCGGGGGATTCATTCTCGCGCTCGGCTTGCAGCGTTGGCGTCTACATGAGCGGGCGGCTTACTGGATCATCGGCCACACGGGCTCGCGAGTGAGCCATGTCCTGGCCGGCTTCATGGCGGCAACGGCTTTT
>JBIKXZ010000146.1:0-6011 GCA_044355525.1 Chthoniobacterales bacterium | reverse complement strand
ACGTGCTTGACCACTTTCCAACCGAAATCCATGGCCCGCACCTCGGCCTCGGTCGGCGCGCGCCGGGTGACAAGTCTGCTCCCCGCCACACCTTCGCATCCCGTGTCATGGTCCTGCACGAGCACTCCCCCGAGGACCGAGCGGACGTCCCGCGGGACCGGCGAGGGCAGCCCGCGCAGGCGCATCAGCCGGAGGTTTTTCTTTTTTTGGAGAATGGTGAGGGCCGCGGGTTCGAAGTCCGGTGCAATGATGACCTCGCTGAAAATTTCCGCGATCGCGCCAGCCAGCGCGGCATTGAGCGGACGGTTGCAAATAATGATGCCGCCGAAGGGCGCCTGCTTGTCCGTGGCGAAAGCTTTGTCCCACGCGGCGAGCAGGTCGGCATCACTGCCCACGCCGCAAGGATTGGTGTGCTTGAGGATGGCCACCGTCGGTTCGGCGAATTCGCCGATGAGATCCACGGCGGCGGTGATATCGAGGATGTTGTTGTAGGAAAGTTCCTTGCCATGGAGCTGTTCAAGATGGTCGGCGAAATTGCCGTAAAGCTCCGCGGTCTGGTGCGGGTTCTCGCCGTAACGCAAGACCGCGGCGAGCGGCTCGTGGCACTGGAATGCCGCCTTGCCGGAGGCCGGGGCCAGATAGTCGGCAATGGCCCGGTCGTAGCGCGCGGTAAGGTCGAAAACTTTCGCGGCCAAATGCGCGCGCAGTTCCGGCGTGGTCGCACCGTCATTGGCCCGCATTTCCCCCAGAACAGTGTCATAGTCATCCGGGTCGGAAACCACGGTGACGGGCGCGTGGTTCTTGGCCGCGCTACGCAACATGGACGGGCCGCCGATGTCGATGTTCTCGATCGCCTCCTCCCTGGTCACCCCCTCGCGGGCCACGGTCTGCTCGAAGGCGTAAAGATTGACCACCACCAGATCGATCGGCTCGATCCCGTGGGCCGCGGCCTGCTCCGCGTGCGCGGGCAAGTCGCGCCGGAAGAGGAGTCCGCCATGGATCATCGGATGCAGCGTCTTCACGCGACCATCGAGCATTTCGGGAAAGCCGGTGTGCTCGGACACATCTTTCACCGTCAGCCCGGCGTCGCGCAGCACCTTGGCCGTGCCACCGGTGGAGAGGAGTTCGACCCCGTGTTCATGCAGCCCGCGGGCGAAATCGACGAGGCCGGTTTTGTCGGTGACGGAAAGGAGGGCGCGGCGGATCTTCATGCCACAGCAACCTCCGGCGCGGTCGCTGGATGGTGGAATTGCATTTCGTAAAGCGTGCGGTAGTCGTCCGAGGCCCGCAACAGTTCGGCATGCGTTCCCGTGGCCACGACGCGCCCCCCGCTCATCACGGCGATGAGGTCGGCCGTGAGCACGGTGGACAAACGGTGCGCGATGGCCACGACGGTTTTGCCGGAAGAAAGCTTTTCCAGGGCGGACTGGATCATGCGCTCGCTTTCCGAGTCGAGGGCCGAGGTGGCTTCGTCGAGGAGCAGCACGGGTGCGTTCTTGAGCAGCGCGCGCGCGATGGCCAGACGTTGTTGCTGTCCACCGGAAAGCAGACAACCTTTGTCGCCGACCACCGAGCTGTAGCCCTGCGGCTGGGCCAGGATGAAATCGTGCGCGTAGGCCTGCCGCGCCGCTTCCTCCACTTCCTCTTTGCTCGCGTCGGGGCGACCGAAACGGATGTTGTTGAAGATGGTGTCGTGGAAAAGAAATGTGTCCTGCGTGACGATCCCGATGTGGCTGCGCAGGGACTCGATCTGCAGCGAGCGGACATCATGCCCGTCGAGCCGCACGACCCCCTCCTGCGGATCGTAAAACCGGAGGATGAGCGAGAGGACGGTGCTCTTGCCCGCCCCGCTGGATCCGACCAGGGCAACGCGCTGTCCGGGCGCGACGCGCAGGTCGACGTCGCGCAGCGCCGGCGCGTGGGGACCGTAGGAAAATCCGACCTGCTCGAAAACGATCTCGCCGCGGCAGCGCTCGAGGGTTTTCGCCCCGGGCGCATCGGTCACGGTGGGCGCGCGGCGCATCAGTTCGAATATGCTGGTGGTGGCCGCGAGGCACTTTTGCAGCTGGAGATGGATACGGCTGAGGGCCTTGACCGGCTCATAAAGCAGGAAAATGCCCGCCATGAGCGCGAGGAACTTGGCGGCGCTGAGCTGCGCGGCGTAGACGTAAAAGAGCGCGATGCCGACACCGACCGCGGCCACCACCTCGACCAGCGGCGTGGTGATTTCCGTGCTCTTCCGAACCCGCAGCGAATTGCGGAACTGGCGGATCGCCGCATTCTCGAACAATCCGGTCATGAGCTTCTCGCGGGCGAAGGACTTGATCACGCGGATGCCGGAGAAGGTTTCCTGAAGGATGACATTCATCTCGCCCGCCAGCTGTTCCTCGGCCTTGCCGGCCTTGCGCACTTTGCGTCCGTAGATGGCCACGGGAATGATGCAGATCGGGAACAGCACCAGCGTGGTCAGGCTGAATTTCCAGTCGATCCAGACCACGGCCGCGATGCCGGTGAGCAGCGCGATGGGTTGCTTGAAAAGATTGACACTCAATTGCGAGAGCGTGCTCTGCGCGACCTTGGTGTCGTTCATCACCCGCGACATGAGGCGTCCGGTGCGCGCCTGATCAAAGAAGGCCATGCTCTGACCCACGATGCTGGCGAAGAGTTTGCTGCGGATGTCGTTGAGCACGCGCAGGCTGACCCACGACATGGCGTAGGCGTTGAGGTAGGAGAAGAAACCGCGCAGGATCATGACCACCGGCACGAGGAGGCAGGCGAGGAGCACGCCGTCGATGCGTCCGCCGCCGTCCGAGACCGCCGCGGCGCGGATGGTCTCCGTGTTCGCCCCGCCGGGGAAAACCTGGTCGCCGACATACTTGACGATGAGCGGAATGGACCCGTTGAGCAGGGCGTAGAGCACGCCCATGCCGACGCCGAGGAAGAACCGGCGGCGGTAAGGACGCAGGTAGGAGAGCAACTCGGCGTAGGGTTGCCATTGCTCCCGGAATTTCCCGGCCCAAGACTTGCGCGGCTTGCTCATTAAAGTAGCGGCCGTCCGCGGCCGCGTGAAAGCAGGAGGCTATCAGCAAACCCCGCCGCGGCAAATCTCCCGTGCACATGCTGTGGATTGACGCGGCATGGCGGTGCCGGACATGCTTCTGGTTCCCGTGACCGCCCAACCCATCCCCGGATTCCATCTTGTGCGGCATCCGCTGGCCGACATCAAGGTCTCCGCCCTGCGCGACAAGCAAACGCCTCCGCCCGAGTTCCGCCGCCTGCTGCAGGAATTGTCGCAGCTGGTCGCCTACGAGGCGCTGCGCGATTTCCAGACGGAGAGCGTCACCGTGCAAACACCGCTCGGACCATCGCCCGGCGCCCGCGCCGCCCGCCCTTTGGTGCTCGTGCCCGTGCTGCGGGCCGGTTTGGCCATGGCCGACGGCGTGCTGCGTATGTTCCCCGCCGCGGCGGTCGGGCACATCGGCATGTTCCGCAACGAAGAGACGCTCGAACCGGTGAGTTACTACTTCCGCCTGCCGCCCGGCGCGGAAAATGCCCATGTGCTTCTGCTCGACCCGATGCTCGCCACCGGCAACAGCCTTGCCGCGGCGGCCGACCGCCTGAAAAAAGAAGGCATCCCGAAAATGACCTGCGCCTGCATCGTGGCCTCGCGCCCCGGCGTGGAGCGGTTGCGGTCCGCGCATCCGGACATGACCATCTACGGCGCGGCGCTCGACGAGGCGCTCGATGAACGCGGTTACATCACCCCCGGACTCGGCGACGCGGGCGACCGGATTTTCGGGACCTGAAAAATCCTACAAACGCGGCGCGCTGCGGAGTTTGTCCTCCCAGCGCGTCAACAGGTGGATGACCATGTTGGTGCCGAACTTGTAGGTATCGAGAATGGAGGCGATCGGCGGCAGCGGGTTCGCATTGTGCACGTAGATCCCGTTGTTGATGTATAAATCCCATTGCAGGGCGACCTTCTCTCCCTTGTCGTCGCTGTCGACGTTGATCTCCCATTCGCGCGGACCCTTCTGTTTGATGCCGAACTCCCACATGTCCCCATAGTCGTTGGCCGTGTAAATGATGGCGATCTCCCCGAAATAGCGCATCACGTAAACCGGTTCGTCATAGTAGTTGAGGCCGGGCGGCTGCTTTTTGACTTCGGGAAAATACGGGGCGCGGCGAAACATCGGATCGTTGGGCGAGAGGGCCTCGAAATCCTTGTCCTTGTCGGGCATCACGCGCTTCATTTCCCGGCGGAACGCGATGTCGAAAGCGGATCCGCGTCCCGGCACCGAGCTGTCGCCCCAGATCGCCCCGCCCATGCGCACGTATTTTTGCAAATTGGCCACCTCTTTTTCCGTGAGGATGAAATCGCGCGATCCCGTGAAGAAAATGAACGGCGGCTTGGCCGCGAAGATGCGGTCGCTGTCGAGCGCAACGGCTTCGACCTGTTTGTAGTTGGTCTTGATTTTATCGCGGGACTCCTTGCTCATGAACTCGAGCAGGTTGGGAAGCGCTCCCTGCGGGATGTTGTTGCGTAAACGGAAGACCGAATCCCAATTCCCTCCATTGTATTTCGCGATGAAAGCCGTGAAGGCAAACTCGCGCTGCCGCGTGCCTGTTCCGCTGCCGGTGCTCTTCCCCCAGCCGCCGGTGAACTCCTTGATCTGTCCCGCGACCTGCGAACTCATGCCCGCCGCACCCGCCGCCGCAGCCGGAGCCGCCGTGGCCGCCGCGGTCGGCGCGGACGGTTTGACCATGGCCGAGGGCGTGATGACGGCGTCCATGGAGAAATTCAGCGGGTTTTGCCCGGTCGTGGTGATGGCCGCGACCGTCGTGTTCTGCACCGTCGGGGTGGTCACGGTGAAAGTCGTTTCCTGCGGCTGCACCTGTGCGGCGCTGGGCGGCGCGGCCACCTCCTCCCCCCCGGCGATGAAGCCCCCCTCGCCGCCTTCGAAATCCGGCGGCTCCTGCATCGCCTCGAACAGCACCGTGCCGCCGAAGATCACGATCAAGAGCACATGCAGCACGAACGAAATCGTGAAAAACCGCGAGTTGTTGAACTTGTCGATCAGGCGGTCGAGCAGCGTGTTCTTTTCGGGGGCTTCCATGGTCGGCCTTTCAATATCCCTTTCCGCCGCGCGAAATCAACGCCGGACTGGATGCTTGGCGCGCCGTGCGGCCTTTGCCAACCTGCTGCGCCACCATGCGAAACGCACCGGCCAAACCCACCGCCCTGCAGCGCGCCGCCGCGTTCAGCGGGGCGCTCTTGCTGCGCGCGCTGTTCACCACCCTGAGCCTGCGCGTCCATGATCCGCACGGCTTCCTCTCCAACCCGCCGCCCCGACCCGTCATCTATGCCTTCTGGCACAACCGGATCCTCGCCATCACCGCCGCTTTCCTGCGCGTTTATCCGCGCGGACGCCGCGGCGTGCTCGTCCTGACCAGCGCCAGCAAAGACGGCATGTGGCTCGGCGCATTGGCCGGGCATCTGGGCATGGGCTCGGTCCGCGGCTCCAGCTCGCGGCGCGGCGCCACTGCCATGCGCGAACTGCTCGAACGCGTCGCGCAGGGCTATGACATTGCCATCACCCCCGACGGTCCGCGCGGCCCCCGCTACGAACTCGGCGCCGGTCTCGTCTACCTCGCGCAGAAGGCCGCCATGCCCGTCATCCCCTGCCACGCCCGCTTCCACGGCGCCATCCGCCTGAAAACATGGGACCGCTTCGCCATCCCGCTCCCCTTCGCGCGGCTCGACGTCACCCTGGGCGAGGCGTTGCCCGTGCCGGCGGAGGACGCCGAATTTGAAGCCGGGCGGAAAAAAATCGAATCGGTTTTGCGCGCGGAAGCCGACTAGGATCCACCCCATGGCCGAAATGATCGACGGCAAAAAAACCGCGGCCCGCTGCCTCGCCGAGACCGCGGACGAAATCGCCGCGCTGAAAAAATCGGGCATCACCCCCGGCCTCGCCGTCGTGCTCATCGGCGAAAATTCCGCGTCCCTC
>JBIKXZ010000115.1:0-7509 GCA_044355525.1 Chthoniobacterales bacterium | reverse complement strand
CTGCTGGAATACCTTGCCGGAACACGGGCAGACGACTCATCCGCTCAACCCCTCGTGACTGGCGAACTGGACGGCACGCAATTCCGCGTTACCATGCCGCGCGTCATCCGGGCCGACGCGCATCTTGTTGCCGAGAAGTCGACAGCTCTGGGCGCCGCGACCTCGTGGTCGACCAACGGAATTTCAGACGCAAGCGATACCTCCACCTTCCGCGCGTCCATTCCGCAGGCAGGATTGGACAAAGCTTTCCTCCGGATCAAGGCGACGACTTCGCCCTAACCTCTCCGCGGAAACATCGCGACGCTTACGCCAGAATCCCCGCCACCGCACCGGTCATGAAACAGGCGAGGTTGGCGCCGAGGAGCGCTTTCCATCCGAGCTGCGCAAGAGTAGGGCGCTGCGAGGGAGCCATCGCGCCGATGCCGCCGATCTGCACGCCGATGGAGACGAAGTTGGCGAAGCCGGTGAGGGCATAGGTCAGGATCATCAGGTTGCGCGGATCAGTGTAGAGCCCCGCGGTTTTCATTTCGCCGAGACGGACAAAAGAAACGAATTCGTTGAGGACGGTGCGTAGCCCGAGGAATTCCCCCGACTGCAGGACGGCATCGCCGCTGATACCCATCAGCCACGCGATCGGTGCAAAAAGGATACCCAAGATAAATTCGAGCGAGAAATCTTCGTAGACTCCGCCGGTCCATTGCGCGACCAGTGCGTTCAGTCCGGTCGGTGCACCGATCCAATTTTCGAGGATGAAGTTGACGAAGGCGACCAGCGCGGTGAAGACAAGGAGCATGGCGCCGACATTGACCGCGAGCTTCACGCCCTCGGTTGTTCCGTGACAGATCGCGTCGAGCAGGTTCACGCCATTGCGCTCCGGCGCGAGCTGCAGCGACTTGTCCACTTCTTCGGTCTGCGGCAGCAGGATTTTCGACATGAGCAGCGCGGCCGGCACAGAGATAACCGAGGCCGTAAGCAAGTGCGTGGCGAAGACGAGTTGCTGCTGCGGGTCCCCTGCCCCAAGCAAACTGATATAGGCAACCATGACCGCACCCGCCACGGTGGCCATGCCTCCGACCATGACGCACAAAATTTCCGACCGCGTCATGCCGGCCAGCCACGGACGGATGAGCAGCGGCGCCTCGGTTTGTCCGAGAAAAACATTGGCCGTGGCGGAAAGCGTCTCCGGACCGGAGAGGCGCATCGTCTTGGAGAAAAGCCATGCCATGCCACGGACGATGTGTTGCAGGATCCCGAGGTAGTAGAGCGCGGCGCTGAAGGCGGAAAAAAAGACAACCGAGGGCAGCACGGCGAGCGCGAAAACCACCCCGTGGGTTTGCTCGTCGAGTAATGTTCCGAAGAGAAACCTCGTCCCCTCGGCCGTGAAGCCGAGCAGTTTGACGAAGAACAGTCCGACCGCTTCAACCGCGACGCGCACCGGCGGAAAATGGATGACGAGGGCGGCGAGGACGAATTGCAGGACGATCCCGACCGCCACCACCCGCCAGGGGATATTTTTGCGGTCGGCGCTGAACAGGACGGCGATGCCGAGAAAGACCGCTATGCCGAGGAAACCACGACAAAAATCGAGGAAATCTTCCACGGTGCGCGGGCGGGTAAGAAAAACCGCGAAACGCTCAGCGACCGCCGCCGCGGTTGTCGCGCCGCGCCTGCTTGCGCGCTTGCGTCGCACGTTGATGCGTGCCGATCCGTTTGCCGACCGCGCTCTTGTTGGATTTCTTCAAGCTCTTTGTTTTTTTCATAAGTGGTCCTGATCAATGCATACCGGAATCGCCGGCCAAAGTCTTGGCCATATCGCCAACCACCGCCTTGGCATCGCCGAAAACCATGAGGGTCTTATCCATTGTGTAGAGTTCGTTGTCGATCCCCGCAAAGCCCGGCTTCATCGAGCGCTTCACCGCCAGCACCGTCTTGGCCCGGTCGGCCTCGATGATCGGCATGCCGTGAATGGGTGACTTCGGATTGTTCTTCGCCGCCGGGTTAACCACATCGTTGGCTCCCAGCACCAACACCACGTCGACCTGCGGCATCTCGGGATTGATCTCGTCCATCTCGATCAGGTCGTCATAGGGAATATCCGCCTCGGCCAGCAGCACGTTCATGTGCCCGGGCATGCGACCGGCCACCGGATGGATGGCGAATTTCACATTGATCCCCCGCTTGGTCAGTTGGTCGTACAGCTCGCGCACGCGATGCTGCGCCTGCGCCACGGCCATGCCGTAGCCGGGCACAATGACCACCGTGTCAGCCTGCTCCATGATTTCCGCGGCTTCCGCAGGCGTGGCGCTTTTCACCGTCTGCCCGGCCGCGCCGCCCGTCTCCTCCTGCACGCTGCCGAAGGCGCCGAAGAGCACATTGCTGAAGCTGCGGTTCATCGCCTTGCACATGACGATCGACAGGATCAATCCGGAGGACCCGTCCAGCGCCCCGGCAATGATGAGCAAGGTGTTGTCCAAGACAAACCCCATGGCCACCGCCGACAAGCCCGCATAGGAATTGAGCAAGGCAATGACTGTCGGCATGTCCGCCCCGCCGATGGGAATGATGAGCATGACGCCGAAAGCCAGGGACAAGATGATCAGAACCGGGAAAAGGAACGTCCACTGCGGGTTGATGATCAGCCCGACCGCGCAGGCAATGGCCCCGCCCAGCGTGAGGAAGTTGACGATCAACTGCCCGCGGTAAGTGATCGGCCGGCCCGGCAAAATCTCCTGAAGCTTGCCCGCCGCCATCAGGCTGCCGGTGAAGGTCAGGAAACCCAGAATGACCTCGGCCGAAATGGCGAACATGCGGAACGTGGTCAGGTTGTGTCCGCCCTCATGAATCCAAAGATAATACTTCGCCGTGCCGACCAACCCCGCGGCCAATCCGCCGAAGGCGTGCGATAATGCCGTCCGTTGCGGCACCGCCGTAAGCGGAACCTTCGAGAGCGGCACGCCGATGAGGCCGCCGACCATGACGGCCAGCGCGATCCACGGCAGACTCGAGACCGCCACCGCCGGATTGAGCAACGTGCCACCAACCCCGAGCACCATGGCCCAGACGCCCGCCCACACGCCGCGGCGCGCGCTGGCCGGCGAATTCATCCACTTGAGCGAAAAAATGAAAAGGACACTGGCCGCCAAGTAAGCCAGTTGCACGACCGCGTCCCGCCACTCCGGACTCACGCTTTGTCCTCCGGTTTGCGGCTCTTGAACATCTTGAGCATGCGGTTGGTGATGAGAAACCCGCTCACAATGTTGACCGCCGCCGCCGCGATGGCGACGAGGCCGAGAATGCTGATCCACAACGGGTGCTCGTTCCCGACCTGCGGACCGGCCACCAGGATGGCGCCGACAATGACGATGGCTGAAATGGCATTAGTCAGCGACATCAGCGGTGTGTGCAGCAACCGCGAGACATTGCGGATGACGTCCAACCCGATGAACGTGGCCAGAATAAAAACGAAAATGAGCGGGATGTAAGCATTGAGCCCGGCGGGCTCGGCAGCGGCGAGGATCGGAGTCATCATGATGGCTTGCTGAATTGCAGATGCACCACTTGGCCGCCATGCGTCAGCAGACAGCCGGAAAGAATTTCGTCGGACGGATCGATCTTCAGCGCCTTACCCTCCTTGTCCCAAAGGTGCTCGATCAGCGCGAGGTAGTTGTTGGAAAGCATCTGGCTGGCGTTGACCGCGACATGGTCCGCGAGATTGCGTGCCCCGATGAGCAAGGCGCCCCCGACCTTTTTCTCCACGCCGGGCTCGGAGCCTTCCACATTGCCACCCGTAGACGCCGCCAAGTCGATGACCACGCTGCCCGGACGCATCGCTTCGACCATGGGCGAGGTCAAAATTCGCGGAGCCGGACGCCCGAAGACCTGCGCCGTGGTGATGACCACGTCCGATTGGGCGACTTGTTTGGCCATGACCTCGCGTTGCTTGGCCAATTGCTCTTCGGTCAGCGCCTTGGCATAGCCCTGCGCCGTCTGCCCGGTTTCTCCAAGGTCCACTTTGATGAACTTCGCCCCGAGACTTTGCACCTGCTCTTCCACCGCCGGACGCGTATCGAAAGCCTCCACCTTCGCGCCCAACCGTTTCGCCGTGGCAATAGCCTGCAATCCCGCCACGCCGGCACCGATGATGAAAACCTTGGCCGCAGCAATCGTCCCCGAGGGGGTCATCATCATGGGAAAAACCCGATCGAGCCGCTCGGCCGCGAGAATGACCGCCGCATAGCCCGCGAGACTGGCCTGCGAGCTAAGCACGTCCATCTTTTGCGCGATGGTCGTGCGCGGGATCATTTCAACGCTGATCGCCGACACGCCCGCGGACGCCAGTTCATCGACCAACGCCCGCTCGCGGAACGGATCGAGACTGCTGATATACACGCCGCGTCCCGCTTCTTGGGCCGAGGAAGGTTTGCCCACGCGCACCACGAGACCGGACTGCGCCAGTGCCTCCGCGGCATCGGTCACGATCTGGGCACCTTTGACTGCGTATTGCTCGTCGCTCCAACCCAGGGTTTCGCCAAGGCCTTTTTCCACCCGGACGTCCAAACCGGCTTTGACCAGCCTGCCGGCATTGTCGGGTGTCAAAGCAACACGCGTCGCGTCGGATTCACGGGGGAAGAAAACCGTCATGGACTACCTGCGGCTTATAGGCGCCGCAACGACGCGCCGCAACGCGTTTATTCCGCGTCCCCGACCGGCACCAGTTCGCCGCCGCCGAAAGGATGGTCGGGTTCGGACGGCACGAACCGCCCGTCGCGCAGCTCGAATCCGTGGTCATACTCCCGCCGCAATGTCTCGTCACTCCCGTCGTAGACCCGCACCGGCGTGAAGCCGACACTGACCGGATCGCGCTCCTCCACGGACAAGCAAGTCAGCCGCAAACGGCGTCCGCGCAATTCGTAAGTCCCCTGCAGTCGGCGCGCGGACCCTTGGGAAAAGAGCCCCATGGGCACCTTGTTCTCCCAAACGGCCGTCCACGTCCCGTCGGCGCGGAACTCGTAGACCAGTTCCGGCTGCGACGCGTCGCGGTAGCGGCCGGTGACGTCGATCTTCTCGCAACCCGTGAGTCCGCCGCACCAAGCCAACGCAAGGCCGATGGCCAGGATGCAGGGGAAACCGCGCGGCATCATTCGAACAACCCGCGCATCGTCTCCAGCGACACACAGTCCCTGAAGACCATCTGCACATCCTCCGCCGCGGGTTCCTTGCCCTCCTCCGGATCGGCCAGCAACACCGCCGTGCTCGAAACCATGCCGATCACTTCACCACGCTCGTTGAGCACCGGCGCGCCGGAACTTCCCGCCCCGAAGTCCGCCGTCACCGTCGTCCAGACCCGCGGCTCGCCCTCGTCATCGGCCGGCGTCCGGTGCAAACGCGACACGATCCCCTTGCTCAAGCTGTAGAATCGTCCGTCCGGATGACTCAATATCCCCGCTTCTTCACCCGGTGCGACGCCTGGAGCCAAGGGCAACCACGCCCACTCCTCGCCGTCGGCGGCGATACGCAAAAGAGCCGCGTCGCCATCACGGTCGGCCGCCACCACTTCCTTGATGCGGAAAACCCGGCCGTCCGCCGTCATCACCCCCAACTGGTCCGCCTCCTCATCCTCCAGCACATGATAATTCGTCGCGACCAAGCCGTCGGGGGTGAGGAACCAACCCGCCGACACGCTGTCCATGTGCCACTCCGGACACTCCTCGCACTTGGAAATGGAACCGATGACCACCACCGCATTCCGCCAGGCCTCATGATTGTGGCTGTCCTCGTGCCCGGACGGCAGCGCGGCTTTGGCGCGCCGGCCCTGCGCCGCGCGCACCGCTTGAGTCACCTCGCGGCCCGCGGAGAACGCTTCACCCTCCCGGTCCGCGAGCAAACCGCGCACAAATTTTTCCTCCATCTCCACATCATCCACCACAGCGGGCGGCGGTTCGACCGTCGGCGCGGTGGTGCGGGCCGACGCGGAGGAGAAGACAACCAAAGCCGCCGCGAGCGCAGCGCCGCCGGACGCCATGGCAGCCAGCCACCCGGCAAAGTTCCGTCGTTGCACACCGCGTTTTTTCATCGACCGACCGCACCATAGGCGCAGCGCCTCCCCCTGTCCACGGACGGATTGGCGTGATAAGGTGCGATGTGGTTTCTCTGACCGAAAAATTCCTCGCGTCCATCGCCGGATGGCCCGCGGTCTTCGAGGCCCGCAAAATCCGCGCCGCTGGCAAAGTCAAAGCCGCCCGCTACGATCCGCCGCTGCTCAAGGGCGCCGTCCGGGCCGGTTCCCGTCTTTTCGCCTCCGGTCTGCGCATCCTCTCGCCGACCGAGGTGGAAAACATCTGCTCCTGCCGCGCCTCGCAGGTCGAGGGCGACGGCATGATCTGCCCCCATTCCATCGCGGTCGCCCTCGAAGTCATCCACGGAACCGGCGACCGGCATCCGCCCGCCGGTCCCTGAGCGTTTTCTCCGCAGATCAGCTCTTGCGATCCGCCCGAAAATCGCCATACTGATCGTTTCCTCAGACCCTATCGTCCAGCGGTTAGGACACCGCCCTTTCACGGCGGTAACACGGGTTCGAATCCCGTTAGGGTCGCCAGATTTTCTGGCGATCGCCGCAGGCAAATTCGAACGCAGTTCGAGCCGTAGGGCGCCGTGGCGGCCGGAGACAGGCGCAGCCAATCCCGTTAGGGTCGCGCTTTTGCGGGACCCGCCAGCCTCGTTGCCGCCACAGGCGCATTAATGGAAGGGTGCGCAGCCACCAATCCCGTTAGGGTCGCTCTCCCTGCGACGCCCGTGAAGCCTCATTTACACTAGCTTCCCGGGCTTTTTCATGCCCTGCACCAAGCGGCACCGAGAGGAACGAACAAGCAGCAAAATGCATGACTTTTTGGCAGCGGGGTGGCAGCAGAATTGGTGGGGATGTATCCACCACACGCAGTTCCACCCCCTCGACTGCCAATAACAACACCACCACCCACCCCATCGCGGTGCCCCCGAACCCATGCCGGTGAGAGGGGCATTGAAAGCGCGGCCTTGCGTCTGGTGAGCGAGCAGGAGTAATTTTTCTTCTTTGAGAACGCGCGCCGCATTCCTTTTTGTCGCGGCGATACTGGCTACGTTCAACTTCGCCATCCAAACAACCGCTCGCGCCGACATGTTCGGTAGTGGCACCAACACGTTTTCAATCAACTTCGTCAACGTCGGCAACGCGGGCAATGCGGCTGACACGACAGGATATGGTGCGGTGGCATACAGCTACCGAATCAGCACCTATGAGATTCCGCAGGATGTGATCACCAAGGCGACGGCTAGTGGGATGGCTAATGTGATCTCGGGACCGTGGACGAGTAATCAACCGGCGGCGAACATCAATTGGTATGAGGCCGCGGCGTTCGCCAATTGGCTCAACACCAGCACGGGCAAGCAAGCGGCATATGATCTCTCATGGGATGGTTCCGCATGGAGCATGAATCTGTGGAGCAGCGGGCAGGCTTGGCAAGTGGGCGGGGA
>JBIKXZ010000017.1:0-23633 GCA_044355525.1 Chthoniobacterales bacterium | reverse complement strand
GCGATGTGCCGTTGGCGAAGGGCACGATCGAGGTTTCCACCACGTCGACCCCGGCCTCGATCGCGGCGAGATAGGACGAGGCCGCCAGACCCGCAGTGTCATGGCTGTGCAGAATGATCGGCACACTGACGCGCTTTTTGAGAGCGGAGACCAAGTCGTAGGCCACCTTGGGCGTGATGAGACCGGCCATGTCCTTGATGCTGACCGACTGGCACCCGAGATCGACGAGGTCCTCGCCGAATTCAACGAAGGCCTCCACGGTGTGGACCGGACTGATCGTGTAGCAAATCTCGCCGCGTGCCTGCTTGCCAGCCGCCAACGTGGCGCGGATCGATGTTTCAAGATTCCGCGGGTCGTTCAGCGCGTCGAAAATGCGCAGAACATCCATCCCGCGATTGGCCGTGCAACGGATGAAGGCCTCGACGACGTCATCCGGGAAACTGGTGTATTGGACGATGTTCTGTCCGCGTAGCAGCATGCCGTGCGGGGTTTTCGGCGCGCCTTTTTTCAGCGCGCTGATCCGCTCGAAAGGATTTTCCCCGAGATAGCGCAGACAGGAGTCAATCGTCGCCCCGCCCCAAGTTTCCAACTGGTAAAATCCGAGCGCGTCGAGATCGGCCAAGGCCGGGAGCATTTGCTCGGTCCGCATCCGCGTCGCGGCGAGGGACTGGTGTCCATCGCGGAGCACCGTATTGGTGAACTCGACGCGTTTCATTAGCTGGGCTAATAGTTAGCATCTTTTTCGGTGCCCCGGCAAGTTCAATCGCCGGCCGGTCCGGCGCCCACCCGCGTGGCGTTTGCCAATCCGCGGAAAGATCGTTACCTTTGCCGCTATGAAATTGTTCCTCAGCCTGCTCAGTCTGCTCGTCATCGCCACGGTTCCCGTCCAGGCGCAGTGCAAAGATTGCGGCTGCAAGGACAAGTGCTCGCCGACCTGCCAGTGCAAGCACGACGAGAAGCCGAAAGCGCAGTGAATTCCCTCGACCCGCGGGCCAAACGTTTCCGCGCGGCCGACAAATCCCTTCAACAAGCCCGCTTGGCCCTGCAGGGCGCGCAAATCGCCCTCGCCGATTTGCCGCGCTCCCGAGTCTCGCCCCTGGCGAGCGCGCTGGAATCGATCGACAAGGCCGCGCAGGAAATCGACAATGCCGCCGCGTCGCTGGATGACGCACGTTTGGAATCAACGGAGGACTAAACCATGCAACTCGGAATGATCGGACTCGGCCGCATGGGCGCCAACATCGTGCGGCGCCTGATGAAAAACGGCCATACTTGCGTCGTCTATGACACCCACCCCGACGCGGTGGCGGCGCTGGTCAAGGAAGGCGCCACAGGCGCCTCCTCGCTCGAAGAATTCGCGGCCAAGCTGGAAAAGCCGCGTGCCGCGTGGATCATGGTGCCGGCCGCGGTGACGGACAAAGTCATCGCGTCGCTTGTCCCCCATTTCGAAAAGGACGACATCATCATCGACGGCGGCAACTCCTATTTCCGCGACGACCGCCGCCGCGCGCGCGAACTCGAACCCACGGGCATCCACTACATCGACTGCGGCACGAGCGGCGGCGTGTGGGGACTCGAGCGCGGCTACTGCCTGATGATCGGGGGCGAGAAGGGTCCGGTGCGGCATCTCGATCCGATTTTCAAAACCATCGCGCCCGGACGCGGCGATCTCGCCCGCACGCCCGGACGCGAGAAAGCCGGCGGCACCAGCGAGGACGGCTACCTGCACTGCGGGCCGGCCGGGGCCGGGCATTTCGTCAAGATGGTCCACAATGGGGTGGAATACGGGATGATGGCCGCGCTGGCCGAGGGCTTCGATATCCTCAAAAATGCCGACGTCGATTCCCGTCCGGTCAGTCACGATGCCGAAACCGCCCCGCGCATGGGCAACGATCTGGACTACCATCTCCCCATCGGCGAGATCGCCGAACTCTGGCGCCGCGGCAGCGTGGTGCAATGCTGGCTGCTCGACCTCATCGCCATTTCCATGGTCGATGATCCGGAACTGAAGAAATTCTCCGGCCGGGTCTCGGACTCGGGTGAAGGACGATGGACCATCATGGCCGCGATCGAAGAGGGCGTCCCCGCGGACGTGCTCAGCGCCGCGCTCTACGCGCGCTTCCGTTCGCAGGAGCCCGCGTTTTCGGACAAAGTTTGCTCGGCCATGCGCTACCAGTTCGGCGGGCACCTCGAGAAAGCCGCCGGAGGATAGAGCTGCGCTACTTTCCAATGATCAGCCCGTTGACAAACCGGATGGCCGGACCGAGCAGCGGGAGGTGCTGGTAGATTCCTGTCGCGGGATTCCAGAAATCCTGGTGCAGGACGATGCGTCCCTGCTCGTCGAAGCGGAGCTGGGAAACACCTTCGGTGATGATCGGCTGCCCGCCGGCGAGGTTTTTCGTGCGGATTTCCATGGTCCAACGCACGTAGCAATCGGAGCCCGAGACGGCCACATCGTTGATCTTGGCACTGACTTTCTCGGCTCCTTCGGCCGTTTTGAGCAGGTATTTCTCGATGGCATCGATGCCGACCTCCGTGGCGATGGTGTCATTGAACCACGCGCCGGGAGCGTAAACCTTGCGCGCGTTGGCCGTGACATTGGGAACAGACAGGTCGCCGTACAGGCCGGCGAAACCGGTCACGGCGGTGCGGACGGATTGCGGCGTGAGCGAGGCGCCCGGGCGCGCGGCCAGCGCTTCGCGGTATTCCTTGGTGAAATCGGTCGGACCAGCCGAGCATCCGGCGAGAAAGAGCGCCACGGTCAGCGCGAGGAGGACGGGGGTTTTGCTCATGGCTTATGTTCTGCTCCGCGCGGAGCGCTGGCAACGGATTCCTGCAGCATGCGGGTGAAACGGTCTTTGACCTGCGCGTAGGACGGATACGTCTCTTCCGGTTCGGGCGGCCGGAAACGCCAGTGCCGGTAGGCCCAGAGCCAAGCCTCGGGCTGGCGCCGCACCTGCGGTTCGAAAAAGTCCCAGCACCGCTGCACGATCTCCTGCTCGGTCGCCTCGGCCGGAAAATAAATGGGGTCATGCGCAATGGTGCGGTAGCGGCCATCCGGCAAGGGCACGCTCTCGATCGGGATGATGGGCAGGCCCGTGTGCTTCTGCAGCATGGCGTGGATTTTGGTGGCCGGACGCCAGCGACCGAAGGAACGCAAAGGCACGGACGGGTCTTTGGGATCCAATTGCAGGTCGAAGAGAATCCCGATGTTCCCGCCTTTGCGCAGGTGCTTCAGGGTGACGAGCATCGAGCGCTCCTGCGAGATGATGCGGTGGCCGCTCAGGGCGCGCAGGCGGTCGAAGATCGGCCCGAGCAACGGATTGCGAAACTGCTGCGTCACGATGCAGCCGGGCAGCCGCTCGAACGCCCCGGCTATGCTCAACCACTCGAAATTGCCGTAATGCAGGCAGACGAAGATCCCGCCTTTGTGCTTTTGGTTCAAAGCACGCGCCTGCTCCCAGCCCTCCATCACCATGTAGCGGTGATAGTTTTCCGCGGTGAAATTCCGGGCCCAGAACAGTTCGAGCATGGTGCGCGCGAAATGCACCACCGAACGCCGGGCGATATTGCGAATTTCCTCCGGACTTTTTTCGCCACCGAAGACCATTTCGAGATTGGCCACGGCCACCGCGCTGCTGCGGCGGTCCAAATAAAACGCGGCGCTGCCGAGAACTCCGGCCAGCCACCGCACGACAGGCAAAGGCAAGAGCGGGACCAAACGCGAAACCGTCCAAAGCCCCGCGAATTCCAAACGGTATCTCGCGCGCCGCCACCACGGCAGTTCGGGCCAAGGCGTAAGGGTCTGACCGACGGCTTCAGGCATTGTTCTCGGTGTCGAGACGCGGGAAGACCGGTGAAGCTTCCCCGAGCTGATGTCCGGCCCGCAGCACGCCCCAGGACACGGACAAATCACCCGGGAAGCCGAGTTGGCCGAGAAGCAGATCCGAGGATTTCGGGATGACGGGATGGGCCAGAGCGGCAGCCAAGCGCGAAGCCTCGACCAGCACGACCAGAACCTCGTCGAGGCGCGCAGACTGCGCAGGATCTTTGGCCAGCTTCCACGGTGCGGAACTCTCCACGAATCCGTTGGCCGCGGCGATCAGCTCCCATACGGCCTCGAGCGCGGAGTGCACCTGGTAACCTGCCATCGCGGCATCGAAACGCCTCGCCGCCTCGGTGCCGAGCGCTTCGAGCGCCACGGCATCCTCGGACTTGTCGTCCGGCGCAGCGGCGAGCGTTCCCCCGCGATAGCGGCGCCCCATGCTGACCGTGCGATTGACCAGATTGCCGAGGTCGTTGGCCAAATCGGCATTGTAACGGGCGCGCAACCGCTCCTCGTTGAAATCGGCGTCCTGTCCGGTCGCGATGTCGCGCATCAGGTAGTAGCGCAAGGCTTCCGCCCCGTATCGGTCGGCCAAGGCATCGGGATCGACCACATTGCCAGCACTCTTGCTCACCTTGGCCCCGCCGAGGTTCCACCATCCGTGCACGAGCAACTTGGGCATCGCCTCGACGCCGGACGCCTTGAGCATGATCGGCCAGTAGATGCCGTGTGCGGGTACGAGGATGTCTTTGCCGATGACGTGCGCATCGCACGGCCAGAGGTCGGCAAAGGCCGGCAACCCCGCGCCGTCCTTCGCGCGGTAGCCAGCGAACGTCGCGTAATTCATCAGCGCGTCGAACCACACATAGGTAACGTAATCGCGGTCGAAAGGGAGTTCGATGCCCCACCCCAAGCGCGACTTCGGACGCGAAATGCAGAGGTCACCCGCTTCCTTGGCCACTGCATTGGCCAATTCGTTGCCGCGGAAAGCCGGCAAAACAAAGTCCGGGTGCGCCGCGATGTGTTCCGCGAGCCACGGACGGTATTTGGAAAGGCGAAAATACCAGTTCTCCTCCTCGATGAAAACCACCTCGCCCCATTCCGGACCGAACTCGCCTTTTTCGTTGCGCTCTTTGTCCGTGAGAAACTGCTCCTGCCGCACGCTGTAGTGCCCGCTGTGCCGCGCCTTGTAGAGGTCGCCCTGGTCGTGCAATTGCTGCAGCACATCCTGCACCGCGGCGATGTGGCGCGGGTCCGTCGTCTCGGCCCACCCGTCGTAGTCGATGCCGAGCTTGGTCCACAGCGCCTTGAATTTCGCGGTGATGTCGCGAGCGAACTCGGCCGGCGCCACCCCGGCTTTCTCGGCCGACTGCTGGACCTTTTGTCCGTGCTGGTCGACGCCGGTGAGGAAAAACACGGGGCGTCCGCGTTCGCGGTGCCAGCGCGCGATGACATCGGCCAGAACCTTTTCGTAGGCGTGGCCGATATGAGGCGGGGCGTTCGTGTAATCAATCGCCGTGGTGATGAAGAAAGGTTTGGCCGACATGAGTCTCCCATCAAAGCCGCCCCGCGCCCGCGACCCAACGCCAAAATGACGCGGCGGCTACCGCGGTCACATCATGGGACGCAGCACCTGCAACCCCGCGGCCTCGCGCGCGGTGGCCAGCCACTGCGCGAAAAGGAGCATTTCTTTGCCCTGCAGCATGCCTTCTTCGATTTTCGGTCGGCGCTCGGCCAGCGCTTCGGCGTCCGGTTCGTTCCGCGCCACCACATACGCGGCGAAGCCGCCGTCGGGTCCGGGCACGAACTCACCGAGCGTGCCGACTGCCTGATCCAGCACCGCCATGACCACCTGCCGCTGGGAAGGCGCGAGGTCCTCGGCGAAGGGGGAAAGTCCCTTCATTGTTTCCGTATCGGCCTTGGCCGATTTTACCGCCGCGGCGAAGGTGTCTCCCTTGGCCATGGCCTCGCGCACTTTGGCGAGCGTCGCCGCCGCCGCTTCCTGCACCGCGACCGCGCGCTTCTGCTCGACGAGACCGGCGCGCAGATCGGCGCTTGCCTCCTCAAGGGTCAGCGGGCGTGCCGGCTGGACCTCGGCCACTTCGATCACCGCATAGCCGTCCTGCGCGAGTTCGACGATTTCGAAATGTCCCGGCGCAGCGGGAAGACGGAATGCCACCGCCGCGGCGGCGGGCACCACTTCGCCGTCGAGATCGGTCAGCGCTCCCGTGGTCGCCCCCCCTGCCGCGAACAAAGGACTGGTGCGGACTTCCAAACCGCGGGCCTTGGCCGTGTCGACCAAAGAACCGCCCTCGCCCAGCGCTTGCGTCAAGTCGCCCGTGGCCGTGGCCAGCTTCTGCAAAGCGGCCACGCGGTCCTTGTCCGGCAACTCCTTCTCCTCGGGCGTCAGCACCAGGCCGACATAGCGCACCGAGCGCTTCTCCGGCGCTTGCAGGGTGGACTTCTTGTCCTCGAAAGCTTTCTGCAACTCCTCGTCGGTGACCTCGACGTCGCGGCCGGCGCGCGCCGCGTCGAAGCGCAGAACCTCGACATCGACCGGCGCCACGCGCTGCAGGGCCGGTTCCACCTCGCCCGGCAGCAGGACGGCCGGCGATTGCACGAGGGACTTGACCCCTTCGAGCCGCAGCGAGTCCTTGATCACATCTTCCAGTTGCCGCTCGGTGAAGCCGCGCGGGGCGAGTTGCTCCTGCATGAAGTTGGCGTATTTCACCGGATCGAACTGGCCCCCGGTCTGGAAAACGGGCAGCGTTTTGATGCGTTCGACCACGGCCTGGTTGCCCGGTTCGACGCCCAAGCCACGCGCCTCATGCTGCAGCACCATGAGATTCCAGATAAAATTGTTCGCCGCCTCGTCCTCCGTCTGCGCCTGTCCCGAGAGATCCCGCACCAAGTCGAATTGCCCGAGTGCCAGAGCCAGCTGGTAAACCCGGATCGCCCTCTCCACATCGACCGTCATGACATCGCGTCCATAGATCCGCGCCACGATGTTCGAACCCACCCGGTCCATCTCCGTGGTGTTATACAGAAATGCGAAGGCGATGATGGTCAGGAAAGCAATGAGCGCCATGAGCCAGCGCTGGTGCTTGCGGATCGTGGTAAACATGGGATGTAGAGGTTGAAAAAAGCCGAGCTTTGCAGTATTTCAACTCCTTCCCCATGAAAGCAAGCTCCCTCCCCGCCTTCCTCCTGCTCCTCGGTTTCGCGGCCGTCGGACCCGCGGTTGCGCAGGACGCCGTCATTCTCAAAAGCGGCCTGACCCGTGAGGGCAAGGTTGTCGGGGTGAGCGGCGGCAATGTGCGCATCCAAACCGCCAACGGCACGGTCGGCACCCCGCTAGCCGAAGTGCGCGAGATCCGCATGGCCGCGCCTCAGGAATTCGACGCCGCCGCCTCGCAACTCGCCGCCGGAGATGCCAAGGGCGCCGTGGCGGCCCTGACCAAAATCAACGAGACCTTCGCCGGTCTGCCCGCCCCTTGGGCCGAGCGTGCCGCCGCTCTGCTCGGCGACGCCAAGCTCGCCGCCGGCGACAAGGAAGGCGCGGCCGCCGCTTATGACAATCTGACCAAGACCTACCCGCAGGCCACGGCCCTCGCCAACCTCGGCCGCGCCCGCTTGGCTGTCGATGCAGGGCAATTCGACGAGGCTTCCCCCCTGCTCAAGCCCCTGCTAGCCGGGGCGGACAAAGTCGCCTTCCCCGCGCCCGCCGACGGTCCGCCGCTCTGCCAGGCCAATTTTCTCATGGGCCGCGTGCAGGAAGCGGCCGGCGATCATCAAGCCGCCCTGGCCAGCTACCTCAAAGCATCCGCCCTCTTCCCTTTCGACAAAAACGCCGCCGCCGAGGCGCAAAAGCGCGCCGATGCCCTGCGCGCCGAGCACGCCGGCTTGATCGCCCCCTGATTTTCCCTGATACCACACCTCCATGATCACTCAACGCCCACTCCTCTTCCCCGCCCTCCTGCTCACCGGCCTCTTGGCCGCCGCGCCCGCTCGCGCCGCCGAGACCGAAGGCGGGAGCACCTCGGTCATCGAGATGATCCTGCACGGCGGACCGCTCATCATCATGATCTGGATCGCCATCCTGGTGACCTCGATCGTCATGGTGACTTTTATCATCCAACTCTTCCTTCAAGTCCGCCGCCAGAGCCTCGCCCCGAAGGCGCTGGTCACCGCGCTGGACGAATCGCTGCGCGCCGGCAATTTCCAGGAAGCCTGGGAAACCTGCCGGGCCAACGCCAAAACCTACATCGCCGCCGTCCTCGGCGGCGCCCTCGAGCGCGTCGGACGCGGTAAAGACGCGACGGACAACGCCCTGATCGAACTCGGCATCCGCGAGTCGCAGGCCTTCAAGACCCGCAACAGCTACCTCTCGGTCATCGGCGTCATCGCACCCATGATCGGACTGCTCGGCACGGTCATCGGCATGATGGGCGCCTTCGCCGTCCTCGGACAATCCGGTGTGTCCGACCCGCGCAAACTCGCCATGAGCATCGGCGAAGTGCTCCTCGCCACGGCCAGCGGCCTCTTCATCGCCATCCCGGCCTTCATTTTCTACTACTACTTCCGCAACCGCATCAACGACGCCACCGTCTACGCGGACAGCGAACTCAACCACCTCGTCGAAGACATCCCGTTCGACGAGGTGCAAGGCCTGCGCATCGGGGAGAACTTCAACCCCGGGGACGGACTGACCGCCGGCTCCGCGCAGTCCAAAGTCTCGCACAAAGTGTCCATGCAGCTCACCACCAACTGCCCCGTCTGCCAGACCGCCATCGTGCCCGGACAGAATCCCTGCCCCGGTTGCGGCACCACGCTCGACTGGCAGTCCTGAGTCCATGTCCGCCGCCCCCACGAAGAGCAAAAAAAGGCGCCGCCAGCCGGAACCGGAGGCCGATCCGGAATTCCAGATCGCCCCGATGATCGACATCCTCCTCGTCCTGCTCGTCTTCTTCATGTCGATCAGCTCGACCGAGGTGCTGCAGTCGAACAAAGACATCCGCCTGCCCGTGGCCAAGGAAGCGAAGGATGCCAAGGAAAACCCCGGCCAGATCATCGTCAACCTGGCGGTCAACCCCATCAGCAACGCGGTCGGCATCAGCGTGAACGAAAAAGATTACCCTTCAGCCGGCGACCTCATCCCCGTGCTGCAAAACCACATCCAGAAAAACCCGATGGTCCGCGTCCTGATCCGCGCCGACAAGGACGTCCGCTACTCCTACATGAAAGGCCTGCTCGAAGCCGTCGGCAAAGCGGGCATCGCCAACGTGACCTTTTCCGTCGTCGACAAGGAGGCGGCGCCGACTCCTTCGTGAAGCGCTTGCGCCGCGGCGAAGATCGGTAAAATTACCGCTTTATGGGTGGTTCCGTAGGCTCCGAAGACGGCGACGTCGGTTTCCAGATCGCGCCGATGGTGGACGTGGTTTTCGTCCTCCTCCTTTTCTTCATGGCCTCGGCCGGCTCGCAGGTCGTCGAGCGCGAACTCAACATCAGCCTCCCCAGCGGACGCGGCGGCGGCGCCGCCGGTCCCCCGCCCACGCCCGTCATCATCGACATCGGCGCCGACGGCGTGGTCAGCATGAACAACCGCATATTCGACACCCCGGCCAGCAAGGAAATGCCCGAGTTGCGCGCCCAACTCAAAGACAACATCGACCGCTTCGGCGACAAAGACCCCGTCATCATCCGCCCCGACGAAAACGCCCGCCAAGAACGCATCATCGACGTCCTCAACTCCGCCGCCGCCGCGGGGGTGAAGAATCTGACGTTCAGTTAGCCCGAAGGCCCACGGAAACCGTTGACAGCAACGCGGTTTCTGATACCCGAGACTCCTTATGAACAGCCGCCTTCGCGGACTTTGTCCGCTTGCTCTGCTCGTAGCCTTTCTTCTCATCGGCGCGCAGTGCCCGGCGGCCCAGCAAGCGATCGTGGTCGAAACTGCCGACGTGGTGTTCGACGGTAAACCAACGGGCCAAATCGAAGCCGGAACCACGGTCGAGATCCTGGGGGAGAAAGAGGCTGAGGGCATGTCACTCATCCGTTTTGACTCACCCGACGGGCAGTCAAAAATGGGCTTGGTGCGAACGGGTGCGCTGGTGAAGAGCAAAGGATCCGCGCCCGTGACCGCAACCGCTCCCGATCCATCCCCCGCCGCCGCGGAAACCGAGCCTCTAAAATCTCTCGACACAGACGAGCCTCTTTCCGCCACGGAGTTGGCGGAGTATCTCAAGGCCAATCGCGACCAATTTTCGGAACTGGCGGGCCGCAGCATCCAGGTCAATGGGGTGGTTGAAAACCTGCGCGTGGTCGGCAAGGTCGGCTCGATGCTGACCGCAGAAATTTCGCTCAAAACGCGCCCCGATCTTCCGAAAGTCCGCCTGCTGGTTCACGCCTCGGAATTCATGGAGGACGCCACGGGTGACCGGTTCGAGATGCGCGTTCAAGGCAAAACGCTTGAAGGACGCTCGCGCGACACCCGCTATCCCTACCAGTATTGGTATTGGTATAACGGCTATTGGCGCTCACGCAGCGTGGCCCGGTCGGAATGGGTGCCCATCATTTCCGTTGGCCACCCTGTCAACGGGAGCGGGGTCCTCGGTAAATACCACATTCACGTGGAAGTCGACGGGGCCAAGATCGACAAAGGCTGATCCATCGGTTCGCCTGCCGCCCCGCTCACCCAACAGCCGGCTCCGCCCCGGTCATCCCGGCGAGGCTGTCGGCATAACCCGGCGACTGCACCTCGGCCAGCTTGGCCCGCGCGTCTTCCAATCGCTGCGCGATACCCATGCGCTCGGCCACGCCGGCGTAGCTCGGGTTGAGTAGGAATTTCTCGAGATAGTCCACGTGCCGTTGCCACAGGCGTTCGTCGACCCGCTGCTTGGCCGCGAGGCGGGCGCGATACCAGTCGCTGGCCAGCACGCTCTCGCGCGTGAAAAGAGCGCGGATGTCCTGATGGTCGAGCGTTTTGCCCTCGTAGTGGTCGTCGCGCATGATGTGCAGCAAGGCTTTGAGCGGCGGACAGGCCGATTCAATGCTGCCGTCGGCGAAATAGTGGCCCGCCACGCGCTTCTGCGTGGCGATGATGTTGTCCATGCCCTCGATGAAGTTGTCTATGCCCTGCAACTCCGGACGCAGCATTTCGTCGGTCAGCACGACGTGCGGATGGTTGAAAACGCGGCCGAAAAATGTGTTGGCGAATTTCTTGGTGATGCGACTGCCCAGGCGGCTGGCCAGGATCTTGCGCCCCTCGTGCTCGAAATCGGCCAGCCGTTCGAGATAGCCGTGCGCATGGAGGAATTCCGGTGAGCGCTCCTCGACCGACATGCGGCACCAGACCTCGGGCACGAGCAGGCTGATGTCATGGTCGACGCGGGCGCGGGGTCCGACAAAGCCCGCGGCGGTGACAAAGCCCTCGTAGCCGCTGATCGCGTAGGAAACAAAAGCCGAATTCAAATCGTAGACCGGCGGCAAGGCGTTGAACGGCCCCTTGGTCAGCGCCCCCTCCGATCCCGCCCCGGTCGTGGAGGGCGATTTCCCCGTCATACTGCAGATGAACTCCATGAAAAGTTCGGGCAGCTCCATGTGGTGGATGGGATTGTAGACCGCCAGCGAACGGACGCCCGCGCCTTTGTCCGGCGGATTGTTGCGGCGACCGGCAAGGACGGCATTGACCGGGGTCAGCGCCGGCTGGTCGTGGCGTAATCCGCGCGCCAACCGGATCCCGACATCGGCCAAGTAGCGACCGCGCGGATCGAGCAGATCGGGCCGCGTCTGCAGGTAGCGTGGATTTTTCGTCGGCTTGCCGTCGACGATACGCGGATTCGCGTTGGAGACGAAAAATGCGGGCTCCCCGCTCTCAACGTAGCCCGCGATCATTTTCTGCATCGGACGCGTGTATTCGTAATACCCGATGGCGTCTTCGAGGATGCCGCGGGCGTCTTCCACGGTCAGCGGCTGGTAGTTGGAGAAAAAGTTCCCGCCGTGGGCGAAGTCGGACTCCGTGACTTTATCATAGCCGCGGTGGACGGCGTCATCCGGACGCTGGAAGAGGCGGTATTCGCAATTGCGGACGAATTTCACGCCGGGCAGGTTCTCCGTCTGCGCGTCGAGCCGGCCGGCGAGGCGCGCGCGCGGCACCACGGTCGAGGCGGTGATGTCGTCCTCCATCTGGATCTTCACCGCCGGGAAGTAGTCCTTGCGCAAACCGAAGGTGCGCCATGAATCCTCCGCGTCGAAGCCGACCCGAAGGAAGTTGGCCACCAGCTTGCGGCGGTGGAAACGGAGTTCGTTGGCCGGGAGCCCGTTGACCGTGTCGACACTGAAGTTTTCGCGCCAGTGCTCGCCCCACTCGGGGCGGTAAAAACGCTTGAGCACGAAGACCAGTTCCTTGATGTGCTGCGGGATGGTCTCGAGCCACGCATTGTAGTCCGCGTTGAAGGACGGCGACGGCGTGAGAAGCTTGATGACCGAACCGAGCGAGCGGTCCGGGCTCAGGACGAGGCGGTGGTCCCGGCCGTTGCGCGCGGAATCGGCGTAGCGGTTCGCGTAGTCCCCGCGGATCAATTCATCGACGCGATCGAAGTCCGCCTTGAAATCCGCCACGAAGATCGACCCCGCCAGAATGGCGTCCGAGATCGGTTTGGAAATCTCCGACTTGCCGCCGCCGGAAACCGTGCAGGGTTTGTGGCAAAGGGTCCCTTCGGCCATCGTGCCGATGAGCCGCCACGCGCGGCCGGCGGGCGGCTTTTCCATGTGGATCTTGTAGCCGCAGGGGAGGACGTAGCGGTGCCCGAACCGCAGCGGGATGCCGAGGGTCTCACCGTCCTTCTCCCACGTGACCTTCTGGGCGAGCAGCTGGAACCGGGCGTTCTCGGGCACGTAAAAGATATCCGGGTAGTGACGGTCCACCGCATAGCCCTCAGGCCGGACCTCCACCGAGTCGCCGAGCAATTCCATGGCCCCGGTGAAGCCGTGCGGCGCATCCAGCGGCAGGTCTTTCACCGCGATCTGCTCGGCGAGGTCGTAGCTCGGAAAGATGAGCGCGCCGCCCGCGTGCTCTTCCTCGGCATTGCCGAAGAGGTTCGCCGCCATGCTCAGCTGGGTTTTGACCTCTTTCTTGCAGTAGCCGAAATAGTTGTCCGAGATGACCGTGACCACGACCCCGCGCTCGTCGCGCGCGGTGATTTTGAACGCCGTGCCGTCGTTGTAGAGTTCGTCGGGCGACTTCCAGCACATGCCGTCGCGGCGCTGACGCTCGGTGGCCTCGTCCCATGACGGCAGGCCGAGTCCGACCTTGGTCAATTTGTTGAGGTGCGGCGCGAGGATCACGCAGCCGGTGTGGCCGGTCCAATGCTCGGTATCGAGCGCCGCGTCGTTCTCGGGGAGATTCGGATCACCGGCATTGCCGAAAATGCTTTCCACGAAGTCGAGGTTGCAGACCAAACCGCCGGGC
Organism: Chthoniobacterales bacterium; assembly: GCA_044355525.1. Taxonomy (GTDB): domain Bacteria; phylum Verrucomicrobiota; class Verrucomicrobiia; order Chthoniobacterales; family JACTMZ01; genus JACTMZ01. The sequence continues at coordinate 10,338 of JBIKXZ010000017.1, read as the reverse complement.
ACGAAGAAGCGCACTTCCATGCTTTTCTCCGGCGTGACGCCGGGGACTTCGGGACAAACCACCGGACGCAGGAGCAGCGAGACGAAACACTCCGCCGGCTCCGGCAGCGTCGAGGTGAAAGGCAGGCGCAGCAACCCGGATGGCGGTTGCAGCGCGGCTTGGAGCAGGCGGCCGAAGACCGCTTTGGGCACGGCCTTTTTGTCATCCGGCACGGGCAATCCACCCTCGGTGACGTGGAAAATCCCCTGCGTGGTGCGACGGTCGCTCCTCGGATTGTGCAGCACACCCTGGCGCACGCGGTAGGAATTGATGATGTCCGAGGAAAACTCGTCTTTGTCGGGCGGCAGCGACAGCTGGCGTGCCAGGCCGTGACGATCGAGGACGAAGGTTTGGTTGGGCAGGCGCGGCACTTCGACTTCGTCCTGCAGGTAGTCATGGAGAAAATTCTGGATGCGCGCGTCCGCCGGACACTGGTGCTTGGCCAAAAGGCGGTCTTTCTCCCGGTGCAGCGCCATCAGCCCGCCAACCAAGTCGGCGAATTCCGCGTCGAGCTGCACGGGGACGGTCGGACACCCGAGGTCGCGCAGCTTGAGGTTGATGTAATAAAGGCGGCGCCGCACGGCATCCGCGTCCTCTCCCCCGCCGGCCACGCCGCGCAGCGGGCCGATTTTTTTCTCCAAGGGATCGGATGTCATGACAAGAACTCCGGCATTTTTAAGGCCGGATCTTGCGCGCGGCAAGAAACACCGGACGAGTTCGCACTTGCGTCCGCTACCAGCGGCGGGCACAACCACGCGCCATGGGAGAAGCACTGCCGGCGCCGTCCGCCGCGGCGGAAAAGAAATTTGCCATGAGCCTTTCGGTCGCCGCGGGCGTGCTGCTCCTCGCCCTCAAGGCGGTCGCGTGGGCCTACACCGGATCGACCGCCATCTTGAGCGACCTCGGGGAAAGCGCCGCCCACCTCGTCGCCGTCGGCTTTGCCGCCTACAGCCTTTGGCTCACCCTGCGACCCGCGGACGCCAACCATCTCTACGGCCATGCCAAGGTGAGCTTCTTTTCCGCCGGATTCGAAGGCGCCATGATCATGGCCGCGGCCGTTTACATCCTCTACGAAGCGGTGCACTCCGCAATCGAAGGTCCCAAGTTGTCGCACATTCCCGTCGGACTCGCTCTCACCGCGGTGGCCACCGTGCTCAACGGCGCGCTCGGATGGCACCTCGTGCGCACCGGGAAAAAGCGCGGTTCGATCATTCTCGAAGCCAACGGTCACCACGTGCTGACCGATTGCTGGACCAGCCTCGGCGTGCTCATCGCGCTCGGTTTGGTGCAATTCACCGGCTGGCTTTACTGGGATCCGCTTTTCGCCGCCGCGGCCGCGCTGAACATTCTCGTCTCCGGCGTGCGCCTGATCAGGCGCAGCGTGAGCGGACTGATGGATGCCACCGATCCCGCCGTGCACCGCAAGATCGAGGAGATAGTGACCGACGAGACGCGCAAGCACGGCATCAGCCACCACAACCTCCGTCACCGCAACATCGGCGACGCCCACCTCGTCGATCTGCACCTCGTTTTTCCCCGGCACATCCTCCTTCGGGACGCGCACCGCGTGGCTACGGAGATCGAGGACGCCCTCGAAAAAAGCATCCACCCCGCCGCCCAAGTCATTACGCACCTTGAGTGCGAAGGCGACCACGGGGAGGATCACGCCTAGCCCCGCACCGCCAGATACTCGCGCGACAAGCGCACATAGCGCAGCGCCCACATTTTGATCTCGTCCTGCTCGGCCTCCGAGAGCGTACGAACGATTTTGGCCGGCGTGCCCAGCACCAGCGATCCAGGCGGAACATCCATACCCTGCTTGACCGTGGCATTCGCGCCGATGATTGAACGCGTCCCGATGCGCGCACCGTCGAGGATGATCGAACCCATCCCGACGAGCACCTCGTCTTCCACCGTGCAGGCGTGGACAATGGCCTTGTGTCCGACCGTGACGAGTTTTCCGATGATGGCAGGCAAGTCGTCCGCGGTGTGCACGACGGCGCCGTCTTGCACGTTGGATTGCGCCCCGAGGACGACGTGCGCGACATCGCCGCGCAGCACGGCCTGATGCCAGACGCTGGCCTGCGGCCCGATCTCCACATTGGCCACCACGGTGGCGTCCGCGGCAACGTAGGCGTCCGGCGCGATCCGCGGCGCCGTGCGGATGTTCCTGCTGATGGTTTCGGCGAATTTCTCCATCGGACCGAAGGTCGGTTTGCTCATGCCTCCAACCGTCCCCCGCCGCCTGCTTCTGTCAAACCTAAATCCGGAGGGAAAATCTCCGGCCCGGGGCGCAATGACGATTGACACTCCCCGGCGCATCGGGAAAAAAGCCCTTCGTATTTCGCTGACCCCACACCAAACAGCAACACGCACACCCGAACCATGAACAAAATCAAACTCATCGAATCCGTCCAAAAGGACCTCGGCAGCACCAAGGCCGACGCGGAACGTGCCGTCAACGCCGTGATCGAAGGCATCAAATCCCACCTCAAGAAAAGCAGAGTCATGCAACTCGTCGGCTTCGGCACTTTCAAAGTGGTGAACCGCAAAGCACGCCTCGGCGTGAATCCGAAAACCGGCGAACGCATCAAGATCAAGGCCTCCAAAGGCGTCAAATTCGGCGCAGGCAAGGATCTCAAGAGCAAACTCTAGAACGCTTTCCCCCCCAACCCGAGGAACCCCGTTCCGCCGCTTGGCCGAACGGGGTTCCTCATTTTTGTGCGCCGCTTTTTTGTCGAGTCGAGGGCGCTCTTTGGCCCACAATGCATGCCATGAAGAAAGCCATCCGTGTTGCCGTGACCGGTGCTGCCGGTCAGATCGGTTATTCCATCCTGCCCCGCATCGCCAGCGGACAAGTATTCGGCCCCGACCAGCCGGTTGTCCTGCAGTTGATCGAGATCGAACCCGGCATGCCCGCCCTGCAGGGCGTAGCCATGGAACTGCAGGACGGCGCTTTTCCATTGCTCGAGGGTATTGAGACAACCAGCGATCTCGACCGCGGCTTTGACGGTGTCAGCTGGGCGCTCCTCATCGGCAGCGTGCCCCGCAAAGCGGGCATGGAGCGCAAAGAACTTCTCGGAATCAACGGCAAGATTTTCGTCGGCCAGGGAAAGGCCATCGAAAAGAACGCCGCCTCCGATGTCCGCGTTCTCGTCGTCGGCAACCCGTGCGACACCAACTGCCTCATCGCCATGAACAACGCTCCCGCCGTCCCGCGCGACCGCTGGTTCGCCATGATGCGCCTCGACGAAAACCGAGCCAAAGCGCAGCTCGCGCAAAAGGCCGGTGTTCCTTGGCGTGAGGTGACCAACATGGCCATCTGGGGCAACCACTCGAACACCCAGTTCCCCGACTTTTTCAACGCGCGCATCAGCGGACGCCTCGCGCCCGAAGTCATCGCCGACCATGCGTGGCTCGAAGGCGAATTCATCAAGACCGTGCAGGAACGCGGCGCCGCCATCATCAAAGCCCGCGGACTCTCCTCCGCCTTCTCCGCGGCCCACGCCGCCATCGAGACCGTGCGTAGCCTCACTTCGAATACCCCGGAAGGCGACTGGCACAGCGTGGCGCTCTGTTCCGACGGCTCCTACGGCATCGAGGAAGGCCTCATCTGTGGTCTGCCGGTCAGCAGCAAGGACCAAAAAGCCTCCGTCGTACAGGGCATCCCCCACAACGCCTTCGCCCGCGAGCGCATCGACAAATCGGTCAACGAGCTGAAAGAAGAGCGCGCAATGGTCGCGGATTTATTGCCGAAGTAAGCGGGGTGTCCCGCTGGCCTCAGCGGGCCGCTACTTTTCCAATCAACGCGTTCGGTCGGCTGGGCCAGCCGACCCTGCGGACGGGAACAAAAATTGCCCTGAAAGAATCTCAAGCGTGCGCCGGCTTCCGCTTGGCCTGCTTGGGCGCTTTCTTTTTGCGCTTGGGCCGCAAGGTGATCTCCGACTTGTGGCAGGCCACGATGAACATGGGCGGTATGTTGGCCAGGAAGTATTCCACCTCGTGCGCGGCGAACATGCGGGTATGACCCTTCAGCTCCGGTGTCACTTGGTAAACGATGAACTGGCCATCCGCCGTCAGCCCCTCGTGAACCGCATGAAGAATTTCCTTTTTCTTCTTCGGCTCGAGGTAGCTGAAAGGAATACCGGAGACCACGTAGTCCGCCTCGCCGATACCCAGTTTGTGCAACTCCTCACGGAAAGTCGCGGCGTCCTGCTGATAAACCATGACCCGCGGATCGTCGCGGAATTGCTCTCGCAGGTGATCGGCCAAATGCGCGTCCAACTCGAACGTGAGCAGCCTGGCATCCGGCGCCAGTCGCTTGGCCATCTCGCGCGTGTAGCAACCCTCGCCCGCCCCGAATTCGACAAACACGCGCGCCTTCGCGAAATCCATCCGGTCCAAGACCCGCTTGACCAAGGCTTTGGAGCTGGGCACCACGTAAGCTATCTTCAGCGGGTCAGCCAGAAAGCGGCGGAAGAGGATGGCGCTCATGCGGAGAGGCATGCTAGGAGTCCCCGCAATGCCATATCAAGCGCAAGGTGGGGCCCCCGGGTCCACCGCACCGCGATCCGTGGGCTTGGCCGCCTGCGCCGCCCTTGTCGTAGCCAACATGGTCGGCACCGGAATTTTCACCAGCCTCGGCTTCCAAGTCGGGGACATTCCCTCCCGCCCGGCCATCATGGCGCTTTGGACTCTCGGCGGGGTCCTCGCCCTCTGCGGCGCGCTCTGCTACGCCGAACTCTCCGCTGCCCTGCCGCGTTCCGGAGGAGAATATCATTTCCTCGGACAAATCTATCACCCCTCGCTCGGCTTCATGGCCGGCGTGGTCTCGCTCGTCGTCGGCTTCGCTGCTCCCGTGGCTCTCAGCGCCATGGCGTTCGGATCGTATTTGCAGGGCGTTTTTCCCGGCGTCTCGCCGCTCGCGGCATCGATGGCCGTTGTCGTCATCGTCACTCTCTTCCACCTCCGCGATCTGCGCCTGAGCAGCATTTTCCAGATCATTTTCACTGTGCTGAAAATCGGACTGGTGCTCTTTCTCATCGTCGCGCTCTTCGCCGCCCCAGGCACGGTCCCCGCTCCGGCCGCGCCTTGGAGTTCCTACGCGTTGACCGCGCCCTTCGCCGTCTCGCTCATGTTCACGCTCTATGCATACTCAGGATGGAACGCGGCCACTTACATCCTCGGCGAAGTGCGCAGTCCGGCGCGCATCATCCCCGCGGCGCTGACCGCGGGCACTTTGCTCGTCATGGCGCTTTACCTCGGACTCAACGCCGCCTTCCTTCATGTCGCGCCGACCGCCCTCTTGGCCGGCCAGCTCAATGTGGCGCAGGTGGCCGCGGAAAGCGTCTTCGGCCCGAACGGCGGACGCATGGTCGCCGCGGTGATCGCCCTCGGACTTGTCTCGGCCATCAGTGCCATGATCTGGGCCGGACCGCGCGTGGCCATGGTTATCGGTGAGGATTACCCGCGCACCTTCGGCTGGCTACAGGTGCGCACCGCATCCGGCATTCCCGCCGCCGCGGTTGCCGCGCAGAGCGCGCTCACGCTCTTGCTTTTGCTCACTTCGACTTTCGAACAGATCCTCGTCTACACGCAATTCGCCCTGCTGGCCTGCAGCTTCCTCGCCGTGCTCGGGGTTATCGTCTACCGCTTCACCCAACCCGACCGACCGCGGCCGTTCCGCGTGCCGCTTTATCCGCTTACCCCGCTGCTTTTCTTGGCCATCAGTGCGTTTGCCATGATTTACACGGCCACGGTCAAACCCGTCGAGGCCCTCTGGGGCGCTCTGACTTTGGTGGCAGGTTTGGGTATTTACCGGTTGGTGGCTCCCGGACGAAAATCCCCGGTATGAACAAGCTGCGGGTTTTTCTGCTGCTGACGCTGACCTTGTCCGCGGCGGTCCGCGCGGTCTCGCCGACCGAACTCGGCGCCTTCCTCGCCGGACGCCAGTTGCCGCCCTCGAGCCCCCTCGCCGTGCTGCAGGACTCGTCCGAATATCAACAGCATGCCCGCGAATACGCCGCGCAATGGTATAGCTATGACGATCTTTATTTCGCCCCCATGCGCTCGTGGGCCGCGACCGAACTCGTGCCGCGTATCGGTCCGACCTCGCAGGTCACCTACATGTTCGGCGGGCCGGATCTGGTCAGCGCCCTCGCGCTTTTTCCCGAGGCGAAACTTTACGCCCTCGGCGGGCTCGAGCCCGTCGGCAAGCTGACCAATCCACTCTCCCTCACGCCGGAGGAACTCCACGCCAGCCTGGCCATGCTGCGCAAATCGACCGAGGTGATCATGAATTTCAGTCATTTCATCACGAAAGACATGAAGACGGAACTGGCCGCGTCGCATTTCCAGGGCGTGTTTCCCATCATGCTCGTCTTCTTGTCTTTCACCGACGCGCGCATCGACCTCGCCGAGCGCCTCAGCCTGCAGCGCGACGGCACCCTGGCACCCGGCGAGGCATCCGGCGGGCAACCGGCTTTGCGCATCGTCTTCCGTCCCGCACCCGGCGTTCCGCCCGCCGAGGTCGTCTACCTGCAGGCCAACCTCGCCGATAGCGCGCTGAAATCCAACCCGGCCATCCTAGATTGGCTCAAGTCGCGCGGACGCGCCACCGGTTACCTCAAGGCCGCATCTTACCTCATGCATACCGGCGGGTTCACCACCATCCGCGATTTCCTGCTCGGGCACACTTTGTCCATCGTGCAGGACGATTCGGGCATCCCGCTCTCCGTCTTCCAGGCGCGCGACTGGCGCGTGATCCATTTCGGCAACTACACCACACCGCTGGAAATCTTCGCCAAATACGACCAACCCGCCCTGCGATCCATCTACGAAGGCGGCGCCGGATTCCCGCTTCCTTACGGATTCGGCTACCGCTGGCAACGCGGCGAGTCGACGCTCCTCATCGCCCTGCCGCCCGACGCCGCCCCGCGCGCGCTGCCGGCTTTGCCGGCACTTCCGGACGGCTACTGAGCATCACGCGCCAAAAAGGCGCCGCAAAAACTCCGCGTCGGAAAATCCGCGGCCGTCGCCCTGACGAATGACCACCAAATTGCGCGAAGGAACGATATACATCCGCTGACCCCGCGTGCCGATCATGGCCAGCAAATCGGATGGTGCGTTGCGACTCAGACACGCATTGCTCCAGAACTCCGCAGACTGGTCGCGACCGAGGGAATCTTCGACGTCGATCTCGCGGGCACCGGGCCCACCGGCGGCGCGATTGAGCCAGAAACCGAGGGCATACATGCGATTGGCCTGCGTGCCCTGGGCCAGCATGGCCCGCACCTCCGGCGGCCACTTGCCGCGCTGCACGCCATCGAGCACCTCGCGCCCGGCGGGCAGCAGATCGTTCGCGTCCATCTGCGCGCCGGTCGAAAAAAACAAACGCCCCTTGTCATCGCGCGTCCACCGCGCCAGCGCTTCGGGCCGCGCGCCGGGGACGAATTTGCGCACCCAACCATCGACCGACGGACCGCGCTGTACGCCGATTTCTTCGGCAAGCACCTCCCAGTGCGAGGGGCCGTAAACAAACCCACCGCCGTTTCCCTTAGCCCGCAGCCGACCCAGCACGGGTTCCTTGTCCTTCAACCCCTGCGAATAAAATTCACGCGCAGCGGCGGGCAGTCCGGAAATTTGGTTGAGCAAATCGGACAAGGCCACGCCCTGCACCGCGCGGTGCCGCGCCGGTTGGCGCAAGGAAAGGCCTCCGGTCTTGGCATCGCGAAAAACACCGATCGAAACCAGACTCTTGGTCATGCTGAAAATCCGCTGCGGCACGCCCGGACGCCGCGCGCGCTGGTAGACCGTGCGACCGTTCTGCCAAACGAGCAGTGCGCTCTCTCCGCGCGAGGCGGAATACTCGGCGGCTTTGGACAGTCCGGTCAGATCCGTCCCTGCTTGCGCGCCGACCGCGACGCACCACAGGGCCAAGAAGATCCGGCGCATCAGCCTTCTCCCGCCCGACGCCGCCCCGCCAAAGCCCGGGCCAAGGTCAATTCGTCGGCATGTTCCAATCCGCCGCCCGCCGGCATGCCTTGGGCCAAACGCGAAACGCGCACGCCGCGCGGGGCGAGAATTTCCTCGAGATAGTTCGCCGTGGCCTCGCCTTCGACATCCGTGCTCAAAGCCAAAATCACCTCGGTGAACGCGCCGCGTTCAAGCCGCGCGGTCAGTTCGCCCAAGCGCAAATCCTCCGGACCAACATGCTCGAGCGGCGAGAGGCGTCCGCCCAGCGCGTGATACCGTCCATGATACGCCCCCGAGCGTTCGATGGGCAAAATGTCGGTGGCCCGCTCGACCACGCAGAGCAGCGGTTCGCGTCCGCTCTCCGCGCAAATGACGCAAACTTCCTCCACGCTGAAAAATCCGCACTCACCGCAATGACGCAGCCCGTCGCGCGCCGCGCCGAGCGCGTGGGCCAAAGCGGACGGACGTTCCGCATCCTCGCTCAGCCACAGCGCCATCCGTTCCGCGCTGCGCGGCCCCACCCCGGGCAAACGCCGCAGTTCACGCACCAGAGCCTTGAACGGCTCGGGATAATCCGCGGTCTTCACGAAACAGAGCGCCGCGCCGCCGCGCTGCGCAGGGCGAAAACACGGGCCGCCGCATCATCTTTTTCGCGGGCCAAAGCGGCAAAAGCGTTCTCCGCCTCCGCCCACCGGCCTTCCCAGAAAGCATCCCACGCGCGATCCCAGCGACCCGCATGATCGGCGGATTGGTCCGGGTCGCTCGCGGAGGGTCCGGTCACCTCATGCAGCAAAATGCGTTCGCCGTCGAAATCCCACCACGCCATGCGGCGCGATTGCCATCCGTCGGCGAACTCGCCGGTCAACGCATCCTCGACGAGCAAGCCCGCCGCGTAACCGCGGGCCGCCGCTGCCATGCGCCGCGCGCGGCGCAACGGCGAACCGTTGACCGTCCAACGGGCCCCAGACGGAAACCGTCCCACTCCGGTCACACATTCACCGCGGGTCAGGGCGGCGCAACCGCCGGCTTCCTTCACCCATTGCCAGAGCGCACGGACCACCTCCGGCGTCGGCGCCGACCGACCCCAGAGACCGAAAGCAAAAAGCGCTCCCTCGCCGTCGCAGCGCTCGAGGTAACCGCCCGCCCGGTGAAAATGCCGCGCCGCCCGCGCGGTCAATTCCGGCAATCCCTGCCACGCCTCGTGCCCCTCGCCTTCCGCGTGTCCGGGCCAGAGCACCTCGGCCACGGCGAGCAACTCGCTGCGCGGACCATCCTCCAAATGCCGCTCGTCGATGCGCGCGCGCAGGAATTCCGGCGCCACGCGTCCGCCGACCAAGGATTGCCAACGCGCGCGGCGCGATCCGGCCGGAGTGAAAGAAAAAGCCAGCGCGCCCGCCCCGGCCAAGCCCGCCGCGGTCAGGGGCACGAGCGAACTCGACGGGTATCCATACAGCCCGGCCAGCCAGATCCCGCCACCGAGCAGCCACAGCGTGGCCAGCCAGATGAGAATTTTCAGACCGCGCCGCGGAATATCCACCACGCACCACGCCACCCACAGGGCCATGAAGACCGCGATGATGGCCTCGACGCGCGGACTGATCACCGGCGGACGCCACCCCTGCCACGCGGGCAGCATCGGCGCCCACAGGAGCGGCAAGGCCAGCACGATGCCTATCAATGCGCAGATCAGTGCGGCTTTAAGATGCAGGGCCAGCGGGCGGTTCATCGGAAGGACTGTTACGATAGGCGCGCACCACCAAGTCGCTCAAGAACTTGTCGGGCATCTCGACCGCCTCGCGCGGCAAAACGACCGGACCCTCCGCGGAAGGACGCTGCACCAGACGCAGTCCGAATTCGTAATCCTTGAACAGCTCCGCGCAAAGTTCCCGCACCGGTTGCTGCCGCGCCACGGCCATCTCGACAAGCAAATCGAGCGCTTCGGGCGAGAACTTCAAAGCAACGCCCTGTGATTGGCCGAGACGGTCGACGAATTCCTCCGCACTGCGGCGCAACACGCGCACGCGCTCGTCCTCGCCGCTGGCCCGTAATTGCGCCAGACGTTCGGACGGACGCTCGATGAGGTCCATGTCGACGCGCAACGAGGTCACGCCCGAACCGGGCAACTCGAATTTGAAATCGCGCAGCAGACGTTCGCACACCGTGAGCAAACCGCGCGCACCAGTCCCCTCCTCCGCGGCAAGTTCGGCAATGCGGTCCAAGGCCGCGTCGTCGAAGACCGCCTCGATGCCGAAGGCGAGGAAAGCGCGTTCGTATTGGCGCAGGACACTGCCTTCCGATTCGGACAAGATTTTGCGCAGGTCGGAG
>JBIKXZ010000016.1:0-23785 GCA_044355525.1 Chthoniobacterales bacterium | reverse complement strand
GTGTTTCGTTGCACGCGTAGCCGAACATGAGGCCTTGGTCGCCGGCGCCCTGCTCGGAGGTCTTTTTGCCTTTGGCCTTCTTTGCATCGACACCTTGCGAGATGTCTTGGCTCTGCTGGGTGATCGCTTTGGTGATGATCACTTTGTCGGCGTGGAAAACATCGTCGTCGTTGACGTAGCCAATCTCCCCGATGGCGTGGCGCACGATTTTCTCGAAATCGAATTTGGCGTCGGTCGTGATTTCACCGGCCAGCACGACCATGTTGCTTTTAACCAGCGTTTCGCAGGCCACGCGGCTTTTTTTGTCTTGGGTCAGGCACGCGTCGAGAACGGCGTCGGAAATGGTGTCGCAAACTTTGTCGGGGTGGCCTTCGCCGACCGACTCGGAGGAAAAAATGTAGTCAGAGGTCATTGGAGTTGAGAGGTTAAACCACGAAGAAGGGCAGGCCGGACGTCGGCCTCTTTTCCACGTGACGCATCAACATATCATGATATTTTGATGCGTCCACCCCAAAAAATGCAGGGCACCCTGAAAATTCTCAAGCTGCTTTCCGACCCGACCCGGCTTCGGATCCTGCGGCTTCTGGGCAAGGAAGAGCTGACCGTGGCTGAGTTGCAGCTGGTTCTGGGAACCGGCCAGTCCCGGACCAGCGCCCACTTGGCCCAACTGAAGGCCGAAGGCCTCGTCTCCGACCGCCGGGCGGGCAAGAACATCTATTACTCCCGTGCGCGCTCGGTCTCCGCCACGGTGGCCGAATTGATCGAAAGCGGCGGCGAGGAATTGCCCGAGGCGGCACAGGACGACGCGGCCGTTAAGCTGGCTCTAAGCAAGCGCCAGGACAAAGCGGGCGAATACTTCAACCAATTGGCCGGAAAATTCGGCCGCACTTATGTGCCCGGCCGCTCATGGCGCGCCTTGGCCCACGGGCTCCTTCGTTTGCTCCCGCCCATGACCATCGCCGACCTCGGTGCGGGCGAGGGGACGCTGTCGCAACTGCTCGCGCGCACGGCCAAGAAGGTCATCGCGGTGGACAACTCGCCGGCCATGGTCGAGTTCGGCTCTAAGCTGGCCGCCGAGCATGGGCTGAAAAATTTGGAATACCGTCTGGGCGAAATCGACGATCCGCCGATCAAAGCGGGCGCGGTCGATCTCGCGCTCTTCAGCCAGGCGCTGCACCACGCGGCCAGTCCGGGCAAAGCGCTGGCCGCCGCGCACAAAATCCTCAAGCCCGGGGGGCGCCTCATGGTGCTCGATTTGCTCAGTCATTCCTTCGAACAAGCGCGCACCCTCTACGCGCATGTCTGGCTGGGATTTTCCGAAGTGGAATTGGTCCGCCTGATCGAGAAAGCCGGATTCAAAGATGCCGAGGTCACGGTGGTCAGCCGCGAGGCCAAGTCGCCGCACTTTCAGACAGTTCTGGCCACGGCGCGCAAATAGGCAGGGCGCTCGTTATTAACCTTGCTGCCACAGGTTGTTCGCCCCAAGTTTCGACTACCTCGACACCACCATGCCCGATTCCGTCCAGATCACCTCCAGTTCCTCGTGGTTCAGCCGTCTCAGCAAAGCCTTCACCGGCATCGTCGTCGGCATTATTCTCATCATCGTCGGCATCGGCCTGTTGTTCTGGAACGAAGGTCGCGCGGTCAAAACCTACAACACTTTGAAGGAAGGCCAGGGGCTTGTCATCAATGTGGGCGCCGATGCGGTCGATGCCGCGAACGAAGGCAAGCTCGTCCACCTCACGGCGGATGCGACGACCGGGGAGACGTTGGCTGACGGGGATTTCGGTATTTCGGCCAACGCCATCCGTTTGCGTCGCGATGTGGAAATGTATCAGTGGAAAGAGACCAAGCAGAGCGAGACCCGCAAAAAAACCGGCGGCGGCGACGAAACGGTCACGACTTACACCTACAAGAAGGAATGGAGCGGCTTCCTGAATGACTCGTCCAACTTCCACGAGCCTTCCGGACATGGGAATCCTTCAGAGTTTCCCTACGACAGCATGACGTGGGATGCGGAGAATGTTCCGGTTGGCGCCTTTTTTCTTTCGCCTGACCTTGTCTCGCAGCTTTCCGATTTTTCGGATCTGCCCATTCGCGAAATCCCCGAGGGTGCCGCATGGCCCCAGGATGCGACGCTGAGCAAGGGCGGCATTTATCTCGGCGCCGATCCCGCGCAGCCGCAGATCGGTGATGCGCGGATCAAGTTTTCCGTGGTCGAACCGGGCCTGGTCAGCCTGATTGCCGCGCAAAACGGCGACACTTTTGCCGCCTACCAAACCAAGGCGGGCGGAACGATTGCCATGATCGTCTCCGGCAACGTTCCGGCGCAGCAGATGTTCGAAGACGCAATCGCGACGAACACGCTTGTCACCTGGTTGATGCGTCTGGGCGGCTTCATTCTCCTGTGGATCGGATTCGGCCTGCTCTTCGCGCCGCTCTCCGTGCTTGCCGACATCGTGCCCATCTTCGGCAGCCTCGTCGGCGCGGCCACCGGACTCATTGCGTTCCTGCTTGCCTTGGCGGTCGCGCTCACGGTCATCGCGCTGGCCTGGCTCTTTTTCCGCCCGCTGCTCGGCCTCACCCTGCTGGTGCTTGCCATCGCGGCGGCGGTTTTCGCTTTCCGGACCTTTGGCAAAAGGACGCAGGCGGCGTGAAAAATCTTCGTTCCATTCTAGCGGTTTCGTTGGCCTTAGCCGCCACGGTCCGCGCGGAAATCGATTGGGATCCGGAAATTTATCCGGACAGCCAGATTTTTCCTTCGCTGGTCATTGGCACGGCTGCGGTCAAGCCGGACAACGAAATCTTCGCCGTGTGGGAGGGAAACCACCTCGGCGACAAGCAGGGCATCGTGGGCGCCTCGGCCGACGGAATCTCCGCGGGCAGCAAGGTTGTGCTCGAAGTGCGGGAGAACGACATCATGCGCGCCAGCCGGGTCGAGGGCACGGCGGAGAGCGACGGCACGCTCACCATCCATCCGAAGATCTCCTGGAAATATGACAAGTTGTCCAACATACGGCAGGTCGTCCCGCTTGACGTGACCATGGAGTTGAAGATCGACGGCGAAAGTCGCGGTGAGAAAACGGTCACGGCCACCCTGCGCACGGTCAACGACTGCCTTTTCGGCGTGACCGAACCCGACGACGAAGAGACTTATTCGGACTACTCCTGGCTCTTTGCCGCCTATGTGAACGAAAACCATCCGTGGGTCGACCAGACGCTCAAAGAGGCGCTCGATACGGACTTGGTGTCGTCCTTCGACGGCTACCAGAGTGAGGATCCGGAAGCTGTCTTGCTGCAGGTTTTTTCCATTTGGAATGTCATGCAGCGTAAAGGCCTCCGCTACAGCAGTGTCACTGCCACCGCTGCGGAGACGGAATCCGTGAACAGCCAGCACGTGCGCCTCTTCGACGAATCGGTCAAGGCGGCCCAGGCCAATTGCGTCGACGGTTCCGTCCTGCTGGCCGCGGTGCTGCGCAAGATCGGACTCGACCCGCATCTGGTCACGGTGCCCGGGCACATGTTCCTCGCCTTCTCGCTCGATGACGAAACGATGGTCGGACTCGAGACCACCAGGATGGGTGCCGCCGACCTCGATGCGGTGGATGAAAAACGCCTGCGCTCCTTCCTCAAATTCGATCCCGAAGAGAAACGCAACGAGGAGTCATGGGCGACGTTTGAAGCGGCGCTCGATACCGGCACGCAGGCTCTGCTCGAGGCCTCGGAGAAATTCGACGAGGACCCCGATTATATGCTGATCGACGTCGCGGCCGCCCGCAATTTGGGCATCCTGCCGATCAGCAGCAACGTGGGCGGGCGCTGAACGGCCGGTCGCCTTCCGGCCGGCCGGGGCTTTTACAGGAACCGTGGAATCTTACTCGGCGTCCGCGGTGGTTTCGTCCGTGTCCGCGTTGTAATAGAGTGTGAGTTTGGAAATCTTCGCCAGATTGAGGTCCTTCCACTGCACATCCTCGCCCTCGTCGACCCAGACGATCTTCATGTTCCACATTTCGGCATTGGCGTCCGGCGAGGCCGTCATCTGGAGGGACTCCCCGTCGGCCATCGGTTTGGTGAGAAGATTGTCCTGCCAGTTGTCCGCCGCAGCCGGCGAAATATAGATTTCTTTGATGGCGTAGCCGGTCTTGTTGACCAGTTCGAAATCAAGGTTGAGCGCGGCCGCGGCGGTGCCCGTGGGCCGGAAGGAATTGAGCGTCTTTTCGGCGACCACTTTGTCTTCAGGGCGGGCCGCGGCCCAGATCTCGGCGATCGTTGTCGGACCGAGAATGATTGTGAACGAGCCGAATTCAACGTCGTTGCCGTCCCTGTCTTTGCCTTCCCCGCTCAGCTGGAAACCCGGACGCCCGCCGAAGTCCAGTTCCTTCACTTCCCCCAACTTTAAGTCGGTGTAGTTTTCCTGCAGGAACTCGGCGGTCCTATCGTAAATGGTGTCGATTTCGGCTTTGGTTTCCTCCTCGTTTTTGCACTCGATGGCGCGGAACTGCAGCACGGACCCACTCTCGCTCTCCAAGGCACCGAATTCGCCGACCTCGTCAATCGCCGTCAACTCCCAATCGCCGGGCGCTTCGATGGTGAACATCGATTCGTCTTCGGTCGGATAGTGAAGGGTTTGCGTTCCGGCCTGCGCGGTCGGATGTCCGGCAAGCATGGAGATGGTCGCGATACAGAGG
Organism: Chthoniobacterales bacterium; assembly: GCA_044355525.1. Classification (GTDB taxonomy): domain Bacteria; phylum Verrucomicrobiota; class Verrucomicrobiia; order Chthoniobacterales; family JACTMZ01; genus JACTMZ01. Next base: position 19,097 of record JBIKXZ010000016.1, on the reverse strand, counting down.
AGGGGGAGAAGGGACTTGTTCATGGTGAATCATGGTTTCCCAGTCTCAGGGGCCTGCAAGCTTTTTCGAATCGCTTCTGCACCGTCCGGTTGCTTCGGCCCAAACCTCACCTGCCGCAGCGGTCGTGTGATTCGCCGCGCGGGCAAAGCGCTAGGCGGCGATAGCGGAGGAGAAAAAATTGAAAAGTGCGAAAAGCACGGCCGCGATGCTGGCGAGGAAAACGATCCAGAAGACCCGCCGCAAGAGTTTGGCCCGTTGGCGCCAGATGAGAGATGCCCCCAAAGGCACGCCTGCTGTCCCGGCCAAGATGAAGCCGGTCTCCAGGGGCACGGACCAAGCAAAATCCGTGGCGGATGCGGGGGCTTTCCAGCCGGGGAACATGATGGTGCGAATCAAAAGAAGGGCAAAGTCAGTAAGGATTCCGCCCACGGCGACGAGGTAAAACAGAATCCAGCAGGCTGCTGCCCAGGCTACGGCAAGGGAAATGCCGGCAATGATGCGGCCGGCGCTTGAGCGGTTGGTGGTTGGCATTCTTCGAAGAGAAACTTTGAGGAAAAAACCAACGGAGCGAGCGGTGGGCGATCGTTCGGCGCGATGTTTACTGCGGCTTGATGCGCACGGTGCCGGCGCAGACATCGCCTTCTTGCACGCCGTCGATCCAGACCTGAAGCGTCTTGATGCGCTCCTGCGTCAATTCGGCCAGATACATCGCTTCGCAGGATGGTAGAATGCTTCCGTAGTAACCCGGTTCCCGGTCGGGGTATTTCATCTTGAGTTGGGCGTCGCGGAAGGCGATCCAGCAGCGCTGTGCTTCCTTGAGGCTCGCGATGAATGCTTCGTCATCCGCGTAATTCGAGAGAATTTCCTGATAGATGGAGTTGAGTTGCTTGTCCGCGGCTTGGAATTCGCCGGCCGTTTCCGCGTTCATTTCGCCCTGGGTTTGGGCGCGCGCGAGGGGTGCCGCGAAGAGCGCGAAGACGGCAAGAGTCATGACGGTGCGTTTCATAGGAGCGTTATCCATACGCCTCGCCGACCGACCTGTCGATTGCCGTTCATCCTTGTGCGCGAGGGGCGGTCGTCCACACTGCGACCATGCGCAAGCGGGTCTGGGCGGCCATAGTTCTCACTTTGCTTCTCCTTTGCGCTTTGGCTGCTTCTCTCATGCTCGTCATCATAACGCCGTTTCTCTTCGATGACCCCTTCTCGGCGGAACTCACGGCGACTTGGGTGATGGCAGGCGCAGTGCTGTCGGCTCCGGTGATGTGCGTGCTCGCACTGGCAGGCGTCTGGATCGCCGCGTTTCCCGCCGGTCGCAGTGCTTGGTGGTATGCCTCGCTCGCCCTGCCTTTGCTCAGCGCGCTGGCTTTCTGGATCGCCGGTTCCCTTCGCCCCGGATTTTTCTGACTCGCTTCAGCCGGGCAAATTCGAAGCGAACGCGTAGACGCCGGCGATGACGAGCGCAACGCCGATGGCGAGCAGGCCGGCGAAGAGGCGGAGCATGAGCTTGCGCCGGGTTGTCCAAAAGCAGGCCAGGCCGAGCGGAAGACCTGCCAGCCCGGCGAGGATTTGGCCGCCGAGGACGAGAAGGACCATTTTGGTTTGCGCCGACGCGGAGGTATCGCCTGCGTCGTTGGCCATGAGTGTGCCCATGAGGGACACGGAAGCGATGACGACGGCTCCAGCGATCCAGAGGAGGGCAACAGCGGAGCCGAGGAGGACGCGGAGGGCGTTGGCAGTGCGGGGGTTCAAGCTCCCGGCGGTTTGTCCTCGAACGGCACGACCGGCGCGTCGCGCCAGAGGGATTCGAGATCGTAGAAGTCGCGTTTGTCCCGCTGGAAGATGTGGATGATCACGCCGTGGTAATCGAGCACGACCCACTGGCTGGCGGGGAAACCGTCGGCGTGCGCGTTCAGCCCGAGATTGTCGCGCATTTTTTCGCGGATCTCGGTGCCGATGGCTTTGAGGTGCGGTTCACTCGTGCCGGTGCAGATGACGAAATAATCGGCGAAGCTCGAGACTTTGCGCAGATCGAGGATGCGGATGTTTTCGGCTTTTTTGTCCGAAGCGGCGTGCGCGGCGGCCAAGGCGATGGTTTCGGAATCGGGTGTCACGCGGGGCGGTAAAGACCTTCACTCCCGATGTAATCGCAGACGGAGTCCGGGGTCAAATAACGGATGCTGTGCCCGGCAGCTATGCGTGCGCGGATGTCGGTGGAGGAAATGTCGACGAGGCGGCGGACCACGGGCCAATCGTGCGGGGTTTCATGCTTGGCGCGATCGAGGACAGCGAGGCGGGCGAGGCGGCGGATTTCGTCCGGTTCACGCCACGTGTCGAACTTCGCAACATTGTCCGCGCCGATGAGGAGGGTGAATTCGTCGTCCGGATGCCGCGAGCGGAGTTCGCGCAGGGTTTCGACGGTGTAGCTCGGCGGGGGACGATGAAGTTCGAGGTCGGAGGCTTCGAAGCCGGGTTCGCCTTCGATCGCGAGCTGCACCATGGCGAGACGATTTTGCGCGGTGGCGGGTTTGGTGTCCGTTTTGTGCGGCGACCGGTTGGCGGGAATGAAAAGGATGCGGTCGAGGCCGAGTTCCTCGAGGGCGGCGCGGGCGAGGATGAGATGCCCGTGATGGATCGGGTCGAAGCTGCCGCCGAGGATGCCGGTGTGCATGGGGAAAGTGTAGCGTTGCAGTCGGATAAGGTAGAAGCGGCATTTGCCGCTTGTCGTGAAGGATAAGCGGCGGGGACGCCGCTTCTACTTTTATCCCAAGCGCGGGAGCGCGGCGCCGCCGCCGAGTTCGAGCGGCAAACCGAGGATTTGGCGGCGCAGGAGGTCGAGCGCGGCGGAGGTGGTCATGTATTTGAAGGTCGGACGGTCGACCGGAAACCAGCAGCGGCGGACGGTGGTGGCTTTTCCTTCCGCGGCGAGTCCGATGAACACGGTGCCGACGGGCTTGGTTTCGGTGCCGCCGGCGGGACCGGCGATGCCGGTGGTGGAGAGGGCGAACGTGCTGCCGGCGACGCGGCGGGAGCCTTCGGCCATGGCGGCAGCGACGGGTTCGCTGACCGCACCGTGCACGGCGAGCAAATCGGACGGCACGCCGAGGGTGCGTTCTTTGGCTTCGTTGGCATATGTCACGTAACCGGCGAGGAAAACGTCCGACGCGCCCGGCACATCAGTGAGGCGTCCCGCGAGGTTGCCCCCGGTGCAGGATTCGGCGACGGCGAGTGTGAGATGTTTGTCGCGCAAGATGTCGATGAGGGATTTTTCCAGCGTGTCGCCATCGGAATAAATCCACTCACCGAGCTCGGTGCGGATGGCGGGCTCGACTTCGTCGAGCACGGCGCGGGATCCGATGAGGCGGAAGTCGACTTCGGACGGCCGCGCGCAATAGCCGACTTCGAGGTCACCGCGGGCTTCGATGCTTTTGCCGATGCGTGCTTCGACTTGGCTCTCGCCGATGCCGGTGAGTCGGTAGATGCGGCGTTCTTGCGCGGCGCTGTCGGGCAATGAGGCGCGCAACCGCGGTAGCACGTGGTCGATCACCATGGGATGCAGTTCGCGGGGCGGCCCGGGAAGCAGGAAAAGATGCCGCGCACGGCGCGAGCCGAGTGTCGCGGGCGGGAAGTAGAGGCCGGGCGCGGTGCCGTGAAGGTTGGGCATGACTTCGGCGCCGCGCGGGACTTCGGCTTGGCGGCCGACATTGTCGGCCATGGGCAAACCGCGGCGGGCGAAACGTTCGCGGATCGCGCCGACGATCGACTCGTCGATTTCCATGGGCAGCCCGAGCAGGTCGGCGGCCGCATCGCGGGTGATATCGTCGGAGGTGGGGCCGAGTCCGCCCGTGCTTATAACAATCTCCGCGCGGTCGAGCGCTTCGCGCAGGGCCTCGCGCACGGGCGGGCCGTCAGGCACGCAGACTTGGCGGCTGATGGTGATGCCGAGCGGCGCGAGTTCGCCTGCCAGCCAGGAGAGGTGTTTGTTTTGGACCAGACCGAGGAGGAGTTCGGATCCGGTGTTGATGACCTCGGCCTGCATCAGGCGCGGCAGAGGAGGTTGCTCCAGTGTTTGACGCGGTCGTAGAGCGGGCCGTTGCCGCGGCGGTGATAAACGTAGAGGAGGTTGGCGAGGATGCGGGTGAGCATTTGGCGCGGGGTGGCGGCGGCGAGATGCCAATCCTCGAGGCGCTGGTTCTGGCGGCGGAGGATTTCCTCGCAATCGCGGCGTCCCAGGACGCGACCCTGATGGAAAGGATCGAAGAGCACGCTGCCATGGCGCGCGAGGAAATGCCCGGGAAGATTGACTCCCTCGACCGGCGCGCCGGCGCGCTGACCGACGAGCATGTAGACCAGCGTGAGACTGATGGGGATGCCCTTGCGCGAGTCGAGCACGCAGGGCAGAAGGGAATTGCGTTCGTTGTAGTAGTCGTCGGTGTTGCCCGCGAAGACGAGTTCGCTGCCGAGGAAATCGGTCATGATGTCCACGCGGTGGCGGTCACCGGAAGCGCGGCGCATGCGGCGTTCGAGTTCGGCGCCCCACGTATCGAGGCGCTGACGGTAGGAGGCGGCTTCGAAGCCGCGGATCAGCGCGGCGCCGAGCAACCAGCAGGCCTCCTCCAGATCGGACCCGTCGCCGAAGACCGGGCAGAGAAGTTCGAACCGATCGAGGGCTTCGTTCTGCACGATTTCGTGGAGGACATCGCGGGCGTGCAGCGCGGCCAGCGGGTTGTCGCAGCCGGCGAGGTCGCGCAGATCGTCGAGGATGGCGGGCCCGTCGGAGGCCAGCTGGTCTTTGACCAATTGCACCGTTTGCTCGTCGTCGTCGGCGAGCAGGCGCACGAGGGCGTCTTTTTGCGGATGCATAGGCTTAGGCTCGTTGCAGGGGAATTAAGCAGTTTACCGGTCGATGGCAAGCCGCGGCGGGGTTGACGGCTTGTCACGGGGGCGGACCTGCGCGATGTTCACGCCTCATGAAACGGTCCGGTTGCGCGCTGCTCTTCGTCTTTCTCGCCCTCTGTGCGAGTTTGTTCTTCAACCTCATCCTCATGGCCCTGCTCGGCACAGGCGGGGCGGAATCGATGACCTCGCGCGCCTTCATGCCGGCGCTGCAGGAAATCACCGTCGAGGACGGCGCGGCCGGGGCCGGCAAGATCGCGGTCATTCCCGTGCAGGGCATCATTTACACCGATGACCAGACCGAGTGGGGGACGTCGATGGTGGACGACATCAAGAACGCCCTGCAGACCGCGCTGGATGACGACAGCGTCAAAGCCGTGGTGCTCGCGGTCAATTCCCCCGGCGGCGAAGTCACGGCGTCCGACATCATTTACCACGAGGTGCTCAAGGTGCAGAAAAAGAAGCCGGTCGTGGTGGCCATGACTTCCCTTGCGGCTTCCGGCGCCTATTACATCGCGTGCGCGGCCGACTGGATCGTGGCCAACGAGACAACGTTCACCGGCAGCATCGGCGTGATCATCCAGTCGCTCAATTACGAGGGGCTATTCGACAAGGTCGGGCTCGATGCGGTGGTTTTCAAGAGCGGAAAGTTCAAGGACATGCTGAGCGGATCACGTCCGATGACACCCGAGGAACAGGCCTACGTGGAGAGCATGGTCATGCAGGTCTACGAGCGTTTCCTCGGCATTGTTTCGCAGGAGCGCAATCTTCCGGCCGACGGTTTGCGCGACACTTTCGCCGACGGACGCATCATCACGGGCAAAGATGCCAAAGAAGCCGGGCTGGTCGACCAACTCGGGTATGTGGAGGATGCTTATGACAAAGCGCGCGCGCTGGCCAATGCTCCCGAGGCGGGCGTGATCCGTTACCAGTCGGGGATCAACTTCCAGCGCCTCCTGCGCTTGATCGGGGCGGGGGCGCAATCGAAGGTTCAGGTGCAATTGGACGGCGCGCCGCGTTTCCGCCTGCAACCCGGGCAGGCTTACCTGCTGCCGGAATTCTACGCGTGGTGAGCGGGTTCGCGGCTTTCGCGGCGCTCGCGCTGCTCGTCGGACTCACGGCGGTGAGCCTGCGTTTTTATTTGCCGCTGGCCTCGCGCGTTCTCGTGCGGGGCGACGGGCGGGTCGGCGACGGGTGGGTCGGCGCGGTCGACGTGCTGGCCGCGACCGTGCTGGTGGCGTGGTTCGTTCTGATGGGCCGTGATGCGCTGACCGATCAGGGCGACCGCGCGGTGGAGTTCGGGCACATTGTTTCCGGCGCGGTCATTTATGCCTCGATCGTGATTTTTCTCGCGGGGTTGCTCATTTATCGCAATTTGCCGCCGTCCGAAGTTTTCGGTCTCGGCTCGATGGGTTTCACACGCGCTCTCGGACGCAGCTTGCTCTGGCTCGGGGCGGCCTATCCGCTGCTCATGCTCGTGCAGGCCATGGTTTACGGCGTGGCGGGCGGCGAGATGAGTCCGCAGGAAGTCGTCGAATTTCTCCAGAACGCGGAGACGCCGCGCGACCGGTTGGCGGTGCTGGCCATGGCGGTGGTGGTGGCGCCGGTGGCCGAAGAGATGATTTTTCGCGGATACCTTTATCCGGTGGGGAAAAAATATTTCGGTGCCTTTGTTTCCATGGCGGCGACCAGCCTGCTCTTCGCGGTCTTGCACGGGCACATGGGATCCATCCCCGCGCTTTTCACCTTGGCCATGTGTCTCGGGTTGGCCTACGAGAGATCCGGCACGCTGCTCGTCCCGATGATCATGCACGCGGTCTTCAATGCCGTTTCGGTCACGGCGATTTTGTTTTTCCTGTGAAGGCCGCTGGCGAGGACGCGTTGGTGGCCCGCTTGCAGCGCGCGTTGCGGCGGGGTGGACGCGGGGTGGTGGCCGGAATCGGCGATGACTGCGCAGCAGTGAAGGGTCCGCGTGGCGACTTGTTGCTGCTCAAGACGGACTGCGTGGTCGAGGGGCGTCATTTCACGCCGCGCGATCCCGCGGCGGCGGTCGGGTGGAAAGCGGCGTGCCGTGCGGCCAGCGATATCGCGGCCTGCGGCGGGCGTCCCGCGCACGCGCTGGTCACCTGCGTGGTGCGTCCGGCGCAAACCAAGCGGTGGCTCGATGGTCTTTATCGCGGGTTGGACAAAGCCGGGCGCGAATTCGGATTCGAGGTGGTAGGCGGCGAGCTTGCACGGACAGATGGTCCCGCGGTGATCTCGGTGGCCATGACCGGCACGGTGGCGCGGCGCGAGTTGGTGCGACGTGCGGGCGGACGGCCCGGTGACGTGCTTTTTGTCACGGGTGTGCTGGGAGGCTCGTTGTCGTCCGGTTGGCACCTGCGGTTTCGTCCGAGATTGGACCAAGCGCGCTGGCTGGTGGCGAATTTCCGCGTGCGGGCCATGATGGATTTGAGCGACGGCTTGGCCACGGATTTGCCGCGTCTGGCTCGGGCCGGAGGCACGGGATTCGTCATCGATCCGGGGAGCGTTCCGCGGCGTCGCGGCGCCTCGGTCGCGCAGGCGCTCGGTGACGGCGAGGATTTCGAATTGCTCTTCGTGGTCGCGCCGCGCGAGGCGGACCGGCTCGAGACGGAGTGGCGGAAACGTTGGCCCAAAGTGCGTCTGACGCGGATCGGACGGCTCGCTCGTGTTGGAACAGCCGAGGGCTTGGGCCGTGCGCGGGGCTACGATCATTTTGCGTGATGGAAGTGGAGGCCTTCATTTTCGACATCGGCAATGTGCTGGTGCGTTTCGAGGCGGGTAAAGCGGAGCGGACGTTGGCGAAGTTGGGCGTGCAGCGGCCCGATTTCGCGGTGCTTGCCGCGCTCGGGCGGCGTTACGAGTCCGGAGAGTTGGAGCGGGCGGAATTTCTGGCGGCGTTGCGGGAGGCGCTGGGCGGCAGGTTGTCCGACGATGTGCTCTCGATCGCGTGGCAGGAAATCTTCGAGCCGAACGAGCCGATGTGGGAAGTGGTGGAAAAGTTGCACGGACGGCATCCGCTTTACCTGCTCTCGAACACCAACTGCTTGCACCACGAGTATCTGGTGCGCGCATATCCGGTCTTCGGGAAATTCGCCGATGGCGTGTTTTCTTACCTCGCGGGGATGATGAAACCCGAACGCGGCATTTTCGAGTTGGCCATCCGGCAATTCGGGGTCCGTCCCGCGGCTACTGTCTATCTCGACGATCTGCCGGCCAATGTCGAAGCGGCGCGAGGGGTCGGTTTGCGGGCCTTTGTTTACCGTCACGACGCGCACGGCGAGCTGGCGCCGACCCTGCGGGCGCAGGGCGTGCAATGCGTTTGACTTGGAACGGTGCGGATTTACCCTCTCGCCCAGTGAAAGAGACGTTCGCGCAGCTGCAGGAAATTTATCATCGTCCGTTTTTCGACCTCATCCAGGAAGCCCGGCGGGTGCACCAGAAACATTGGCCGGGACGCGAGGTGCAGCTTTGCACGCTCCTGAGCATCAAGACCGGCGCGTGCAGCGAGGATTGCGGTTATTGCTCGCAAAGCGCGCACCACAACACGGATCTCAAGCCGCAGCCGCTCATGAGCACGGAGGAAATCCTCCCCCATGCGCGCGCCGCTCGGGAAAACGGTTCCACTCGGTTCTGCATGGGCGCGGCGTGGAAAGGCGTGCGCGAAGGCGACCGGCGATTCGAGTCCGTCCTGGAAACCATTCGCGAGGTCAGCAAGCTCGGGATGGAAGTCTGCGTGACGCTCGGACAGCTCAACGACGCCGAGGCGAAGAAACTCAAAGAGGCCGGGGTTACGGCTTACAACCACAACATCGACACCTCGCCGGAGTATTACGCCAACATTGTCAGCACCCACACGTTCCAGGATCGTCTCAACACCATCGGCGCCGTGCAGCGTGCGGGGATGCAGGTCTGCTGCGGCGGCATCCTCGGGATGGGAGAATCGGTGGACGACCGCTTGCGCATGCTCGAGGTGCTCTGCAACTTCGATCCGCCGCCGGAGAGCGTGCCGATCAATTGCCTCGTGCCCGTCGAAGGCACGCCGCTGGAAGATGCCGAGCCGGTCGAAATTTTCGAACTCGTCCGCATGATCGCCACGGCGCGCATCGTGCTGCCCCTTTCCAAGATCCGCCTCTCGGCCGGACGCACTTCGCTGAGCAAGGAAGGTCAGGCTTTCTGCCTCTTCGCCGGGGCCAATTCCATTTTCTATGGCGACAAATTGCTGACCACGCCGAATCCGGAAGAAAACGAAGACCTCGGCCTGCTCGAGACGCTCAATCTTCGTCCGCTCGAGCCGCATTCGCCGGCGGGTGTGCCGGTGGCTTGAAGTCCGCCAGCGCCTCAAGGTGCGCCGCCACGCCCTGGGTCATGGCCTCTTTGCTGTAACCGCCCTCGAGAACGGACGCGATACGTTCGTGTCCTTGCTCGCGGGCCAGCGCGCGGACTTTGTGCGTCAGTTCGCCGTAGACTTCGCTCGACCAGCCGAGTTGTCCGAGCGGATCGGCCTCGTGGGCGTCGAAGCCGGCCGAGATGATGACCAACTCCGGACGGAATTGGCGGAATGCCTCCGCGAGTTGCGTGTCGAAAGCTTCCAGCGCCGCACGGTCGCCGCTTCCCGCCGCCAGCGGCACATTGAGGTTGAATCCTTTTCCGCCGCGCCGCTCGGGCCCGGGTAGAATGGATATTGGTGCGTGGAGAAAAAGAAAACGGACGGATCGTCGTAGAAAATTTCCTGCGTGCCGTCGCCGTGGTGGACATCCCAGTCGATGATCATGACGCGCTTGATGCCGTGCTTTTCCTGCGCGTAGCGCGCGGCGATGGCAGCGTTTCCGAAGAGGCAAAATCCTTTGGCGCCTTCCGGCATGGCGTGGTGCCCGGGAGGGCGCACGGCGGCGAAAGCGTTGCGGGCGCGTCCGGTCATGACCGCATCCACGGCGGTCAGCGCCGCGCCGACCGCGCGCACGGCCGCATCGTAGGATCGCCGGGAGATCGGGCTGTCGGAGCTGTCGCCCATGAATTTCTTCCCCTCCTCGCACGCGGAACGGAGCGCCGCGATGTAGTCCGGATCATGGACTTTCGCGATCCATGGTCGCGGATCGATGTCCTGATCCGGAGCCATGCGGGTTAACTTGCTCCCCAAGGGCAACGCATCCAGATGCGCGATGAGCCAGCGGAGACGATCGGCGCTTTCGGGAAAACCTGGTCCCGTGTCGTGTTCGAGGAAAAGCGGATCGTCAACAAAAGCCGTGTTGGTCGGATTCACCGCAGCAGCCATGGCGCACGTCATGGTGAGCGTCGCGGCCCAGGCGACCAATGCAAAAAGACGTCTTGTCTTCACGAGATCCTGCGGGCGCGGCCTTGCGTTTCCGGCCTGAGCCGCCACCACCCGGCCAGCAAACTGCCGAGCAACGAGTGGCAGACGCTCGACAGGGCGGATGGCACGGCGGTCAGCGGATTGGCGGCAAAATGCGTCCGCGCCAGCACGGCGCCGAGTCCGGAATTCTGCATGCCGACTTCGATCGAAATTGTGCGGGCCGTGGTGCGGTCCTGGCCCGTGGCGCGCGTCACCGCATAACCCAAAGCGAAGCCGCCCGCGTGCAGGAGGAAAACGGCCAGGAGCAATTGCGGGCCGTGGGTGAAGATGTCCTGCGCATTTTGTCCGACGATGCTGCCCACGATCATGCTGATGAGCAGGACCGAAACGAGCGGCCCGGCGGGCATCACGAACTGGGCAACTTTCGGCGCCTTGTGGTGAAGCAGCAACCCGAGCAGCACCGGCGCGAGCACGACCTGGGCCGTGGTCAGGAACATCCCTATGGCATCGACCGGCACGTATGCGCCGGCCAGTTTTTCGGTCAGGAGCGGCGTGAGCACGACGGCGGCGAGGGTCGAGCAAGTGGTCATGACGACCGACAGCGCCACGTTGGCGCGGGCGAGGTAGGTCACCACATTCGAGGCTGTGCCGCCGGGGCAGCAGGCCACAAGGATCAGGCCCACCGCGAAATCGGCCGGCAGGGCCAGCATCTTGGCCACAGTCCATCCGAGCAGGGGCATGATGGTGTATTGGGCGGTGAACCCCAACCCGACCGCGCGCGGCATGCGCGTGACCGCGGCAAAGTCGCGCACGTCGAGGGTCAGTCCCATGCCCAGCATGACCACGGCCAGGCCCCAGACGATCCACGGACCGCTGAACCAGATAAAAAGCGGGGGGTGCCACAGGGCCAGCACGGAGGCGGCCAGGACCCAGGCGGGGAACCAGTTGGCTGCGGCGGCGAGAAGGCGGTTCATGGGCGGGGGCATCACGCCTTCCTCGGTGCCGGTTTGACAATGAAAAACGGCCAGGTTTACTGCTGGGGTCAGTTGCTATGAAACTGACCTACTACGGACATTCCTGCTTCGGCGTCCAAGTGGACGGCACCCATCTGCTCTTCGATCCCTTCATTACGGCGAATCCGAAAGCGTCTTCGGTCGACGTCGATGCCATCCCCGCCGACTATATCCTCGTCTCGCACGGCCACTCCGACCATGTCGACGATGTGGCGCGCATCGCCAAGCGCACGGGCGCGACACTGGTTTCGAATTTCGAAGTCGTCCAATGGTTCTCCAAGCACGGCGTGGAAAAGGCGCATGCCATGAACCTCGGCGGGGCTTGGGAGTTTCCCTTCGGCCGCGTCAAGATGACCGCCGCCACCCACTCGAGCAGCATGCCGGACGGCAGTTACGGCGGGAATCCGGCCGGTTTCCTCGTCGAGAGCAAGTGGGGGCACTTTTATTATTCGGGTGACACGGCGCTGACGCGCAACATGAAGCTCATCGGCGACAGTGCGTCGCTCAAGTTCGCCGTGCTGTGCATCGGTGACAATTTCACCATGGGTCCGGAGGATGCGGCGCGCGCGGCCACGTTTCTGGAGGTGAAGGACGTGGTGGGCGTGCATTATGACACTTTCCCGCCCATCGAAATCGACAAGAAGGAAGCGGTGCGGGAATTCGCCGGACGCGGACTTGAGCTGCATCTCCTGCCGATCGGGGGATCGAAGGATTTTTGATCCTACTCTTCGAGAATCCCGTCGGCGGCCAGTGACCCGCGCGAGGCGCGGAAGACTTCGCGGCTGACCGGATAGTTGGCTGCGCGGTGGAGGCGGAGCAGCGCCGCGGCTTCGTCCGGCGGGATTGTTCCGCCCGCCCGCGGATAAAGCGCGATGGTGTTCCGGTTGGGTACGATAACGTGAAACCCGGGTCCGAGGAGAGGTTCGAAGCGGTCGTAGAAGGCGGGCGTCAGCGCCAGCGCCGGCGTCAGCGGGTCGCGGCCTTTGATGAGGATCCGGTCGATGACCCGGTGGCGGTCGCGCCGGATTTGCACGTCGGCCGCGCGCAACCATGCCTCGCCCTGCTCCTGCGCCAAAGCGGCAGCTCTCTGCCAGGCGGCTTTGGTCGTGGCGTATTCGAATTCGTCGTAGCCCCGGTGCCGCGCGGCGGCGACGATGGCGGTCTGCGATCCGGGGATATTTTCATGCCGGGCGGGTCGTTCGTAGGACGGGATCACGGTGAGCCGCCAGCCCGCATCCGGGCTGTCGCCCGCGCGGGCCAGCGAGGCGGCGGCGAGGAGCGCGAGAAAAGCGCGCTTGCCGTGGCGGCGAGGTCTGGTAGCGGTCATCGGCGATGATTACGTATTTGGATGGCGTGCTGCGCGAGGTCCTGCCCACGCAGGTGGTGGTCGAGGTTCACGGGGTAGGCTACGAGGTTTTGATCCCGCTCTCCAGCTACGATCGCTTGCCGCAACCGGGACAACCGGTGCGGCTTCTGACCCACCTGCAAGTGCGGGAGGATGCGCATATTTTGTTCGGTTTCGCCTCGGCGGAGGAAAGGGATCTTTTCCGGCTTTTGCTTACCCGGGTCAGCGGGGTTGGGCCCAAGTTGGCCCTCGCGGTTTTGAGCGGCATGGATGTGGTGCGCTTCAAGGCCGCGGTGGTCGATTCGGACATCGCCTCGATTGCCAAAATCAGCGGATTGGGCAAAAAAACGGCCGAGCGGATCGTGCTCGAGTTGAAAGACAAACTCGGGGTGGCCGCGGCATGGGAAGCAGCCAGTGCGGACAAAGCACCTTCGCCCGAAGCGCGTGCGGCCAATGATGCGGTTCTCGCCCTCATTGCGCTCGGCTACAAGCAGGTCGATGCGGCCAAGTCGGTGCGCGAGGCGGCGCTGAAGAACAAGGAAGCGGGGACCGAAGAGTTGGTGCGGTTGGCGCTGAAGGGCTTGGTGTGAGCACAGCGATCCCCGAATCCGAACGCCTCGCCCGCGCGGAACGCATCCGCGCGGCCATGCCGCCGGGCGGGCTTTTCGCCGGCAAGGAATGGCGGGTTTCGCCCGAGCCGTTTGCGCTGCCGCCGGGAATGGACGAGGAATTGGAAAAACTCGGCTTCCGTCTGCGCAAGTTCACCGAGGCGTGCAATTTGCTCTACCGCCTGAGCGTCTCCGGCAAACGTCCGGCGTGGATTGCGGAGTTGCTCGACCGCGGCAAGCCGCGCGATTTGGTCGAATTGGCGCGGTCCAAAGCCATCGCCGAGGAGGTGCCTCGCGTGTTGCGTCCGGATGTCATCCTGACGGAAGACGGCTTCACCATTGCCGAATTGGACAATGTGCCGGGCGGGATCGGTCTGACCGCATGGCTGAATGAAGTTTATGCGGGTGAAGGATTCGACGTGGTCGGAGGCAAGGGAATGGAGGAGGGGTTCCGTGCGGTGGTGGACGCCGGCGACATTGTCATGTCCGTCGAGGCCGCGGACTACCGTCCGGAAATGGAGTTGATAGCCGCGCGCATCGGAGCGCGCGTGGTCGACGCGGAGAAGGTGCCGCAAGATTTGCGCACGAACATTTACCGCTTTTTCGAATTGTTCGATTTGCCGAACATTCCCGGATCGATGCAGCTTTTGCGCGGGGTGGCCGACGGAAAACACCGCATGACCCCGCCGCCCAAGCCGTGGATCGAGGAAAAGCTGTGGTTCGCGCTCTTCTGGTTGCGTCCGCTGGCGGATTTCTGGCGCCGCGAGTTAGGGGATAAGCATTTTCTCGCACTACAAAAAGTGATTCCGCGCACCTGGCTGATGGACCCGCAGCCTTTGCCGCCGACCGGTGTTTATCCGGAGTTGGAAATCCAGAGCTGGGAGGAATTGAAAAAGTTCAGCCAGCGCGAGCGTGAGCTGGTGATCAAGATCAGCGGGTTCTCCGAGTTGGCCTGGGGATCGCGCAGCGTGAAGGTCGGACAGGATTTGTCCCACGAGGACTGGGCGCAGGCGATCGACCAGGCGTTGGGCGATTGGGACCGGCGGCCGTGGATTTTGCAGCGCTTTCATCATGCACGGGTTGTCGAGATGGATTATGTGGGCACCGACGGTCATAGACCGCCGCTACAAGCGATGAAGGGACGGGTGCGGTTGTGTCCTTATTACTTCTGCGGCGCGCGCGAGACGAAACTGGGCGGCGTGCTGGCCACGATTTGTCCTTCGGACAAGAAACTCCTGCACGGGATGCGCGATGCGGTTCTGGCACCGGTGATGGCGGCCGGGCACTGATCCTCTTTTCAGGGAACCCACCCGGGCAAAGCCGCGGCCTGCTTGATCCACGCGGTCATCTGCTTTTCGTCGAAGCCGTCGTCCTCGTAGATATCGAGCCAGCGTGCGTCGCCGCTTTTCGGCGTGCCGCCGGGCGGGATCGGTTTCAACGACAGTCCGCGGAAGAAAGTGACCTTCACGTATTTGGTCAGGCAATGCGTGCCGAGGAACCACCCGCGTCCTTCCACCCCGTAAAAAGGCGAGTTCCAGCGCACCGCCTTTTGCACTCCCGGCACCGATTTGGTGACGAGCGCGTCGAGTTTCCGCCCGATGTCCTGCTTCCAGCCGGGCATGGCCGCGATGTAGGCCTGCACGGGCGCATCGCCGTCGCCCTTGGGGATCTGCGGATTGCCGCCGGAGAGCAGTTTGGGTTTTCTTGTCATTGGCGCGAGCAGGATTCTCCCCGGAAAATTCGACAAATCAAGCGAAGGGCCGGATCTGGTCAACGTGCTCCGTCATCGGAGCGCCCTTTAATTTCTTCCCGGCTTGGATCGGGAGGAAGTTGGATTACGTTGCGTAGCTGAATTCAGGGATCCGAAATGAGCATGCAACTGGAAACGGTGGTCGGAGACGCCCT
Organism: Chthoniobacterales bacterium; assembly: GCA_044355525.1. Lineage (GTDB taxonomy): Bacteria > Verrucomicrobiota > Verrucomicrobiia > Chthoniobacterales > JACTMZ01 > JACTMZ01. The sequence continues at coordinate 3,998 of JBIKXZ010000016.1, read as the reverse complement.
CGCCGGATACATCCCGGACCTCGCGAGGCTCCGCATGACCGTTTTCCGTGAGTATCCGTATCTTTACGACGGCAGCGAGGCTTACGAAGCCGAGTATTTGCGCACTTACGCCGCCTCGGGTGAGGCCATCGCTGTGCTCGCGCGGGACGGGGATTCCATCGTGGGGGCCTCGACGGGGATTCCGCTCGCCGCCGAGACCGAAGCCTTTGTGCGGCCGTTCGAGGCGCTGGGTCTGGACCCCACCACGGTCTTCTACTGCGGTGAATCGGTGTTGCTCCCGGCGTGGCGCGGGCGCGGGATTTATCGCGCGTTCTTCGAGGCGCGCGAGTCTTACGCCAGAGGACTTGGCGGCATGTCATGGATGAGCTTCTGCGGCGTGGTCAGGCCGGAGAATCATCCGCTGCGCCCCCTTCACTGGCAGCCGCTCGACGCGGTGTGGCGGCGCTTCGGCTACGCACCGGAGCCGAAACTCCGCACCAGCTACGCGTGGAAAGACATCGATCAGTCTGCCAGCACCGAGCACCCGATGCAGTTCTGGCTGAAAGCGCTGAGCTGATACCTGCGCTGTTCCCAACGAACGGCGCAGTCTGGAATCACGTCGCCTGATCTAGTCTCAAGAACGGCAGAAAACTTTATTCCGGAGATTGCTCACGCGGATTTTGTTTTTTGCCGATCGCTGGCCGACAAACTCTCGTAGAGTCGCACAATGTCGTCTTCGGTCACGTCGATGAACGAGTCGATATTGCGCACCGCCGCGACCACCGCTTCGTGGGTCACGCCGGACTTGGCGATGGGTGACTTCGTATGATGGAAGCGGGCTGGGTATCTTCGCCAGGGGAACCAGAAGTTGAAGGCCACGGCAAAAAGCACGACGGCGAGCGCGTTCAGGCCGACCGGCCAGATGGCGAAAGAATAGCCCAAGTCGCTCACCTTCGATCCTGCCAGCACGGCAATGAGGGCGGTCGATCCTCCCGGCGGATGAAGGCAACCCAGCAGTTGCATGCCGAGGACCGCAAACCCCACCGCGCATCCTGCCGCCAACGTGGTGTCGGGTATGAGTTTGTGGCAGGCGACGCCGACAAGCGCGGAGAGCACGTGTCCCCCCACGACCGGCCAGGGTTGGGAAAGTTTGCCGAGAGGAACGACGAAGAGCAAAAACGTCGTGGCTCCCATGGAGAGCACGATGAAAGCTTCGGGAGCCGATCCGAAAAAGTGGCGGCCGAATCCGACCAAGCCGGCGATGGTCAAAAAACCTCCCGCGCTCGCGACGATCTTTTCTTTCCATCCGGTCTCGTCCCGTTCCATACCCAGCCATGCTTTGATCCCGCTCATAGATCGGCAAGGGATCGAATGAATCGCGGCAAAAGGCAAACCTTACGTTCCAATCTGGGCAAGATGGGCGTTGCCGCGACTCCATGTCGCAGGTAGAGAATGCCGCATGAGCAAAACGATCCCCGAGCCTGCGCTTGAAGAGGAAGCAAAACGTCTCGAGAGAATGTCCGTGGCGCTCATCCGGGAGAAAAACTGGCAAGCTCTCGAGCAACTGCTTTCACCCGCTTGCCAGTTCGTCACCGGTCATGGTTCTTGCGATCGCGCCGAAGCGATGAAGTTGATGAATGAGATGAACCTCGGCGAAGTCCGTTTCAAAGATTTCAAGGTCACCCAAGCAGGGGACAATCTCGTCGTCAGCTTCTGGCTGAGTGCGTCCGAGATGATTGGAGGCAAGGTGCTCTCGACCGAATTCTCTCCGCGTTTGAGCGTCTGGCAACGGGTCGGGCCGGACTGGCAATGCGTCGCCTACGCCGACTTCAATCCGGTCTGAGGCACGGTCGCCGTGGACCCTGTTCAAGGGCCAACTTCGACCAGACCAGCCAGAACATCTACCTGTCTATGGTTGCCAAGTTCTGGGCGGATCGGACATCGCTTTCACCAACGCATGAAAGGAGGTGGGCTGAGCGGATGTTTGGAGAACCAATCCTTTGCTCCGCTCAGCAGAAATTTGTGGAAACCGGCGTTGGGGAATTCCGATTTCAGTCGGGCGATGAGACTGGAGGGAAGTCCAAACTTGAAGAGCCCGAGGGAGAAGTCCACAAGGTCGCCTTTTCTAAAAATCTCGACCAGCGGATAAGCGGGGTTGCGGTAGGGCCGGACCTTGTGATGCATCTCGATCATCAAGGCGATTTCGTCGGCCCAATGGGAAAGGTTGCTTGCCGACAGCCACTTTCGCGCCTGTGCAACGGAGGGAGAAAGATAAGCGACAGTATGGTCGGACCACAGACCGAGGTCGTGGAACGCGGCGGCGATCGCCAGTTTGTCCTTTTCCTCGTGCGAGCATGGCTTGAGCGCCAGGCAACAGTTGAACATGCGGTAGACGTGTCCGCGGTAGCCCTCGTAAGTCTCGCCAATCTGTTCCTTCCAGCTGGAAAGAATCTGCTCGATGAGGGGATGGTTGGTGACGGTTTCCATTCGGGTTGGTTCCTGCGACGGGTTTACCGTCACCGCGGAGTCAGAATGCGCACCAGCAATTGCTGCAGAATAAGCGCGGGGTCGGAGCCGGTAGACATGATCGAGGTGGTGGCGTCGGCGCAAGCGATGGTCGCGTCGGCCAGTTCGCGCACTTTGAAGCGCTTGGCTTCCTGGGCGGACATATAAAAGCCGTAGGCGTTGAGGGTGCCGTCTTTTTTGCGCGGGAGGATTTCTTTGGCTTCCTCGGGGAGTTGCTCGAGGGCTGATTGAAAAGGGGCGTAACTCGGCGGCACGCGGAGTCCGTATTCCTCGATCAGGACGGCGGCGGCGGTCATGCGCTGGATGGTCGGCATGATCGCGGCGTAAAGCAGTCCGACCGGTTCCTCGCCTTGGGCCAGCAGTTTTTGCAGGCAGTTGCTGGCCGATTGCAGGTTGCGGCGGGCGAGACAGTTGCCGAGTTCGAAAATGATGCCGCGGCGGGTTTCCGGCACGAGGAGGGCGATGTCCTCCTCGCGGATTTCGCGGCGCTCGTCGCCAAGGTAGGTGTCGATCTTGTCGAGTTCGTTGAGGACTTGGCGGGTGTCGGACCCGACGTAGGCGGCGAAGCGTTCGAGGGCATCAGGGGTGAACTTCAGTTTGCGCTCGCGCGCGGCGGCGGTGGCGGCTTGGCGGGCGGCTTCGTCCTCGTCGAAGCGGGGTCCGCCGGACGGCTTGTCGAGCACATCGGTGGACGCGAGCTTGGTGAGTGATTTGTAAAACGTGCGGCGCTTGTCGGGGCTGATCGCGCTGAAAAGGAGGCGCGTGCCTTCAGGGAGGCCGGCTTCGAGCACCTTGAGCAATTCCTCGAGCGCCTCGAGGACCGACTTGCTCCCGCCGAGTTGCGTGTCGGAGAGGAAATTGGCGCTCTTCAGCCAGACCAGTTTTTCCGCAGCGAGAAATCCCGGCATGCTGAGGGAAAGGATGGCTTCGCGGATGGTCGAGGCGGCGTGCTCGGCGTTGTCGGCGTGCGCGTCGATGGTCTCGACTGCAAATTCGCCGCCCTCGGCTGGTGCAAGTTCAGCCGCGAGTTCCTTGGCGTGCGCCTTGACCGCCATTTCGTCATTGCCCGCGACAAAATGGATCGCGGCGTCCTTGGCGGCTTTTTTGGCTTTGGCGGCGGGCATGAGAAAGTTTTCCGCCTTCAGTGTTCAGTGGGAGAGTGCGAAGGGGAAGGAATAAGGGCCTCAAGCGGGAACCTTCACCACCTTAAGCCCGACGGCCCGGGCCAGCTTTTGCTGGCGCTGGTCGCCGGTGACGATGCGTTCCGCGCCTGTTAGTTCCGCGGCGGCGACGTGGAGGATGTCGAGTGTGCGACAAAGAAGGCGGGGTGTGTATTGTCGGGCCATGAGGTCGGCGCGGCGGTAGATCCACGACCAGTCGGGCGACTCGCGGAAGAGCACTCCGGTCTGCAAATCCTCCTCAAGGTTATCCAAGCTGCGCCGTGCGGCCTCGCGGCTTATGGTGCGTCGGCCCTCCGCGGCCAGAATGGAATT
>JBIKXZ010000114.1:0-7572 GCA_044355525.1 Chthoniobacterales bacterium | reverse complement strand
GTTGCTGACACGGTGATCGCGCCGCCCCGCGGCCGGTCGCCGTTTTTCTTTTCATGGATCTCGCCCCGCTCATCGCCAAAAAACGCGAGCGCCTGGCCGAGCTGGACCGGCTCGTCGCCTCCGACGACTTCTACGCCGACCCGGCCAAAGCGCGCGACGTCATGCGCGAACAAGCCCGGCTCAAGGAACTGGCCGACGCCGACGGCGAAGCGCAACGCCTCCGCACGCAGCTCGCGGAAAACGAGGAACTGGCCACCGGCACCGATCCCGAGATGGCCGAACTCGCCGCCGCCGAAATCCCGCAGATAAAAGACCGCCTCGCCGTCCTCGACCGCGACATCCAATTCGCCCTCCTTCCACCCGACGAGAGCGAGGACCGCAACGCCATCGTCGAAATCCGTGCCGGCACCGGCGGCGATGAAGCCGCGCTCTTCGCCGCCGACCTTTACCGCATGTATCAGCGCTACGCCGAAGCGCACGGACTCAAGCTCGAATCCGTCGATTCCAGCCCCTCCGGCCTCGGCGGCTTCAAGGAAGTCGTCTTCAAAGTCATCGGAGACGCCGTCTTCCGCCGCCTGCGCTACGAAAGCGGCGTGCACCGCGTGCAACGCGTCCCGGCAACCGAGGCCCAGGGCCGCATCCACACCTCGACGGCGACCGTCGCCGTCCTCCCCGAAGCACAGGAAGTCGACATCGAACTCCGCCCGCAAGACCTTCGCATCGAAGTCTGCCGCTCCGGCGGCCCCGGCGGACAAGGCGTCAACACCACAGACTCCGCCGTGCAAATCCTTCACATCCCCACGGGCAAAATCGTCCGCTGCCAGGACGGACGTTCGCAGCAAAAAAATAAAGCAGCCGCCTTGGAAATCCTCCGCACCCGCCTCCTTGAAGACAAACGCAACGAGGAGGAAGCCAAGTATTCCGCCCACCGCCGCAGCCTGATCGGACGCGCCGGCCGCGAGGAAAAAATCCGCACCTACAATTTCCCGCAGAACCGCATCACCGACCACCGCATCGGCCTGACCCTTTACAATCTCGACCGCGTCATCGAAGGCGACCTCGACGAAATGGTCTCCTCCCTGCAGCAACGCGACATGGAAGACCGCCTCGCCGAAGCCGGCCTCGCGTAAAGACCATGCAAACCATCCGCTTCGGAATCCTTTCCCCCGGTAGGGCCCGCTGGCCCCAGCGGGCCGCTGCCTTTATCGCTCTTTCCTTAACCGCAGAGAACACAGAGGACGCAGAGGAAAAGCAACCCACTCATGGCAAACCCCTCTGCCTTCTCTGCGCCCTTTGCCTCCCGACTAACTTGCGGGAGTTACTCTGTTGGAAAGCTAGAAGAACAGGCCACGGATGGAAGAAGATAGCAGAGGATAGAGCGGGGCGCGCTGACACGCGCCCCGCTCAAAGCTTCAGTCCGGAGACTGTGTTTGCGCCGTGTCAGCGGCGCGAACACCATCCTCTGTCATCCTCTTCCATCCGTGGCTTTCTGACCTCTGACCTGCCTGCCAAAGTTCGAAGCCTTCGCAAACCCAGTTACTGCCGGCACACACCCGCCAACGCGCGGGTTCAGGGCCTAAGGGCCATCTACGTCCCGCTTTCGCGGAACTCCGGTTGCGGTTTTTCCCTCCCTTCGCATGCCTGAAACCGTCCCACTGCTCGAAGTCCTCCGCGGCACCGAGCGCTACCTCGCCGACCGCGGCGTGGAAAACCCGCGCCTCAACGCCGAGCATCTTCTCGCCCACGCGCTCGGACTCAAGCGCATGGAACTCTACCTCCAGTTTGACCGCCCTCTCAGCGAAGCCGAACGCGCTCCGCTGCGCGACCTGGTCAAACGCCGCGGCGCGCGCGAACCGCTGCAACACGTTCTCGGAACCGCCGAGTTCCACGGACGCACCTTCGCTTGCGACAAACGCGCCCTCGTCCCCCGCCCCGAAACCGAACAACTCGTCGAACTCGTCGTCGAACTCGCCAAAGCAAACTCCGCACCCACCCTCCTCGACATCGGCACCGGCAGCGGCGTCATCGCGCTCACGCTCGCCCTCGAAATCCCGTCCGCCACTGTCCACGCCACCGACCTCTCGCCCGACGCCCTCGCCCTCGCCGCGGATAACGCCACGCGCCACGCACTCACCGATCGCGTCACCCTCCACCAAGCCGACCTCCTCCCGCCGGGAGACACCAAGTTCGACCTCATCATAGCCAACCTTCCTTACATCCCCGCGGACGAAATCGCCGCGCTCTCCCCTGAAGTCCGCCACGATCCCGTCAGCGCCCTCGACGGTGGACCCGACGGACTCGACCTCGTCAGACGCATTATAGACACCGCCCCGGACCGCCTTGCCCCCGGCGGCGCACTCCTTCTGGAAATCGGCGCCGGCCAAGCAGATGCAGTTAACGCCCTCCTTTCCGCGCGCAAATTTCGGGACATTTCCGTCCGTCCGGATTATCAAAACATCCCGCGTTTCGCGGTCGGTTTTCATGGATAAGATTCTTGTTCACGGCGGACGCCAGCTGAACGGCACGGTGCGGATCAGCGGATCGAAAAATTCCGCCCTCCCCATCCTCGCCGCCGCGCTCCTCACCAAGGAACGCTGCGTCATCCGCGGCGTCCCCGACCTGAGCGACATCCACTACATGCTGACCATCCTCAGCGCGCTCGGCTGCGAAGTGGAACGCGCCAGCGGCACCGTGGTCATCAAAGCGGAAAAAATCCGCACCGAAGCCCCCTACGAACTGGTCCGCAAAATGCGCGCCTCGGTCTGCGTGCTCGGACCGCTCCTCGGACGCGAACACGAAGCCTGTGTTTCCCTCCCCGGCGGTTGTGTCATAGGCGACCGCCCCATCGATCTCCACCTCCGCGGTTTCGAAGCCCTCGGCGCCGCGGTGCGCGTGACCGGCGGCAACGTCAAAGTCCTCGCTCCCCGCCTGCGCGGCGCCGAAGTCGCCATGAGCGGCAAATTCGGCACCACCGTCCTCGGCACGGACAACATCATGATGGCCGCCGTTCTGGCCGAAGGCACGACCGTCATCGAGGACGCCGCCGAGGAACCCGAAGTCGTCGACCTCGCCAATTTCCTCAACGCCCTCGGCGCAAACATCACCGGCGCCGGCACCCGCCGCATTGTCATCGAAGGCGTCAAAGAACTCCACGGCACCGACTACACGGTCATCCCCGACCGCATCGAAGCCGGCACCATGCTCGTGGCCGGCGCCATCACCGGCGGAACGCTCACCGTCAACCACGTCCGCCCCGACCACCTCGAGTCCGTTCTCGAACCCCTCCGCGCCGCCGGTTTCCACCTCGAGACCCGCGAGCGCAGCATCACCGTCTCACCGAATGGCGGACTCCGCCCTCTTCACCTCGAGACCAGCCCTTATCCCGGATTCCCCACCGACATGCAGGCCCAGATGTGCGCCCTGCTCATCCGTGCCCCCGGCGAAAGCGTCATCACCGACCACATTTTCCCGCAGCGTTTCATGCACGTCGCCGAACTGGCCCGCATGGGCGCGCAGATCCGTCTCGAAACACCGACCGCCTTCATCACCGGCAACGGAGCGCTCAGCGGCGCGCCCGTCATGGCCAGCGACCTCCGCGCCTCCGCCGCCCTCCTCCTCGCCGGACTGCAAGCCGACGGCGTCACCGAGGTCAACCGCGTCTACCACATCGACCGCGGCTACGAGCACATCGACGAAAAACTCAACGACGTCGGCGCCCATATTGAACGCGTCAAAGCGTGAGCAGTCAGAGCATGCGTTGCCATCTGTAGCGTCGCCGTCCCCGGCGACGAATCCACCCGCTCCATGAACCCTCTCTCCCGCGACTTCCGCAGCCACGCCCCGGGCTTCTGGCCCGACGCCACCGAGGCCGAATGGAACGACTGGCGCTGGCAACTCCGCCACCGCATCACGTCACTCGAAGAAGCTGAAAGATATCTCCGCCTGACCCCCGACGAACGCGAAGGACTCCTCCTTACCCGCCACAAGTTGGCCTTCGCCATCACCCCGCACTACTTCAACCTCATCGAGCCGGACAACCCCGACTGCCCCATTCGCCGCCAAGTCATCCCGCGCGCCGGCGAGGCCGTCATCACCCCCGGCGAGATGGCCGACCCCTGCGGCGAGGACTCGCACATGCCCGTGCCCGGACTCGTCCACCGCTACCCAGACCGCGTCCTCTTCCTCGTCACCGACCGCTGCGCCAGCTACTGCCGCTACTGCACGCGCAGCCGCGTGGTCAGTGGTGTGGGCGAACAGGAACTCGAGACCGACTTCGAGGCGGTCTACGAATACCTGGCCGCGCACACCGAAGTCCGCGATGTGCTTCTCTCCGGCGGCGACGCACTCCTCCTCTCCGACGACAAGCTCCGCAAAATCCTCTCCCGCCTCCGCGCCCTCCCGCACATCGAATTCCTCCGCATCGGCTCGCGCGTGCCCATTTTCCTCCCGCAGCGCATCACGCCCGAACTCTGCGCCATGCTCAAAGAATTCCATCCGCTGTGGATGAGCGTGCACGTCAACCATCCGCGCGAACTCACCACCGAAGTGCGCGACGCGCTCGGACGCCTCGCCGACGCCGGCATTCCGCTCGGCAACCAGAGCGTCCTCCTCGCCGGGGTCAACGACAACCCGGACACCATGCGCGCCCTCATCCACAAACTCCTCCGCTGCCGCGTCCGCCCCTACTACCTCTACCAGTGCGACCTCATCCACGGGTCCGCCCACCTGCGCACCAGCGTGGCCAAAGGACTCGAGATCATCGAATCCCTGCGCGGACACACCACCGGTTACGCTGTGCCGCAATACGTCATCGATGCCCCCGGCGGCGGCGGCAAAGTTCCCGTGAGTCCGGGCTATGTCGTCTACCACGACAAAGAAAAAGTCGTGCTGCGCAACTACGAAGGCCGCATTTTCGAATACCCGGAAAAACCCGGCGACACGTCCGCCGTGGTCCGCCCCGAGGCCATCCTCGAATACTGAGCGCATGGCGAGCATCATTGTCCGCCCCCGCGCGCGCGTTTTCCACGGACACGATTGGGTCCACGACAACGAAGTGCTCAAGGTCACCGGCAAGCCGGAGGACGGCACCGTCGTCGGATTGAAAGACCAGCGCGACCGCTTCCTCGGCAGCGCCATCTACAACAGCCATTCGAAAATCCCCGCCCGCCGCTTCTCGCGTCAGCGCCAGGACCTCGACGCCGACTTCTTCCGCCGCCGGATTGCGATGGCGAGCGAATACCGCGACAAACTCGGACTCGACCCCCGCGCCCGCCGCGAAGTCTGGAGCGAAAGCGATGGATTGCCCGGCTTGATCCTCGACCGCTACGGCGACTGCGCCGTCCTGCAAACGCTCACCCTCGCGATGGACCAGCGCCAGGACCTCATCGCCGACGCCATCGAAGAAATCCTCAAACCGTCTGGCCTCATCGCCCGCAACGACGCCCCCGTGCGCAAGGCCGAAGGCCTCGAATTGCACACCGCGATCCTCCGCGGCGCAGCCCCCGGACCGATGGAAGTCACCCTCGCCGGCATCAAATTCGGCATCGAACTCCCGGGCGGACAAAAAACCGGCCTCTACCTCGACCAAGCCGACAACTACGCCCTCGTCGCACAGCATGCCAAAGGAAAACGCGTCCTCGACTGCTTCAGCAACCAAGGCGGATTCGCCCTCGCCTGCGCCAAGGCCGGCGCCAGCGAAGTCACCGCGCTCGATATTTCTGCCGACGCCTGCGCCGCAATTTCCGCCAATGCCAAACGAAATGATGTCCGTGTCGAAGTGACTGAAACCAACGTCTTCGACTGGCTCAAATCCGCCACGACCCGCGACGACCAATACGATCTCATCATTCTCGACCCCCCGAGTTTCACCCGCGACCGCGCACGCTTGAACGACGCTCTGCGCGGTTACAAAGAAATCCACCTCCGCGCCGCCCAGCTCCTCGACAACGGCGGCCTCCTCGCCACGTTTTGCTGCTCCCATCACGTGACGGACACCATTTTTCTCGATGTCATTCGCGACGCCATGGTCGACGCCAAGAAAACCGCCCGCCTCCGCGCCAGCTACACCCAGCGCGCGGATCACCCCATCATCCTCGGCCTCCCCGAAAGCTCCTACCTTAAAGGCCACCTCCTCGAAATGGCCCCTGGCCGCTGAAGATCGCTTCCCGGGAGGGATGGCCGCCTCCGCAACGACCGACCGCCGCACTCCAATCTGAATGGCATCGAGTCCGAAAAAACAAAAGCGGCAGCCTGTCCGCCGTGTGCTGATCCCCGCCGCTTGTCGTCCGGGGTTAAGCGGTTCCGCAGGCGCGGCACCCCTTCGACTTTTTCCCTTCGACTGCCTCGTTACGCCAAAGGTCACGCGTGGACTCGAGACGCTTGACATCCTCCCGCTGACAATTCTAACTTAAGGTAATGGTTAATGACAATCAATTAATAATTAGTTTGGTCCAGACCTCAAAGAGCCGTGCTTTGCCTGGAGTCACCATCTGCACTCACCCCTTTTTTTTGCCATGATGTGATAATGCGCCATTCTTTTCGATACTCACGCGCAAATCAAAATGCCTTTAACTTGGTCGAACTGCTGGCGGTCAGCGCCAGCATCGCCGTTCTGGCTGCCCCTGCCCAAGCCGTCAGCCCGCCATCCATTATGCGCCCGGATCTTTTCACGGCGTTGGTTGTCGGGCGGGAGGGGCGAGCCTCCCGGCCCCTCCAGCCTAATCCATGACCGCACCCGACTCGCGCCTGCGCGGACTCATCCGCGACCTGACCGACGGACTCGCCCAGCAGATGTATCTCTGGGGACGCGATGTGCGTCACCCGGACGGCAACGCGCTGGTCCGCGCCGGCCTGCAGCGCATCGCACGGATCGACAATGAAGGCGAAGGCACCAGCCTCTACCGCATCGAATGCGAAAACGGCTGGATCGAACTCCACGGATTCTGCGCAGGATGGCGTCCGCACGATCCCGAGGCCACCGGCATGCTCTACATCCGCCGCTACCACCGCATCTTCCTCGCGCACGGATCCATGACCCCCGGACACTATGACATGTCCCGCCTGCGCAGCGGCAGCACCGATGAAATCCTCCTGGCCTCGGAATCTTTCCTGCGCTGGTGGATCGGCTATGAGAAATGGGCTACGCAGGAACTCGGCACCGCTTGGCGCACAGAATGCTGGCGCGATTATTTGAAGCTCCGCCACGCACGCCCGTGGCTCACTCCCGTGCAGGCCGTCGACTGGCTCCTCGAATTCCTCGAAAACCCGCACACCCAACAACGTCCCCGCGAAATCCTCCGCGCCGCGGCAGTTTCTGCCAACTGACTACTGTCTACTGACGACTTCGATCATGAAACTCCCCGTCACCGTCCTCTCCGGCTTCCTCGGCGCCGGCAAAACCACCCTCCTCAACCACATCCTCAACAACCGAGAAGGCCGGCGGGTCGCAGTCATCGTCAATGACATGAGCGAGGTCAACATCGACGCCGAACTCGTCCGCGACGGCGGCGCCGAACTCAGCCGCACCGAGGAGAAACTCGTCGAAATGTCCAACGGCTGCATCTGCTGCACCCT
>JBIKXZ010000113.1:0-7797 GCA_044355525.1 Chthoniobacterales bacterium | reverse complement strand
AACCCGCGTGGCGCGAACGCGCAGACTCCGCGTGGGCAATGCGGTGGCGGAAGGCTCGGTAACTCATTTTCCTCCGACCCCAACCCGGCCGTCATTTCCCAACGACTGAGGGTTGCGGCTGGGAGGAAAAACCAAATCGTCGTCATTGAAGCAGATACGGTCCGGCCCCGCCGAGACAACCTCCCAAGAGTCGCCCGCGAGCGCGTGGAAAAAGTAGGGTGATTGCCAAGGATCAAGCAGTTCGCCTTGACGGCTGATTGACGGATGATCGGGAGGAAGGAAGACCACACCGAGGATATTGCTGCCGGTAAGCACACGCACAAAATCGGCGTTGTCTCCGAGGGGAGCTCGGCCTCGGGACTTCATGGCCATCGTGTATGTTCGGATAAGTTCGTGGACGCGGCGGATTTTTTTCTCGGGAGGAACCGCGGGATCGGCCAGCGCCGCCAGCGGGACTGACGAATCCGGCGGGGCAGCCACGCGAGGAGTGGTCGGGACGTGCGACACGTCCGGGGCCGCAGGCGCAAAAGAGGCTTTCTCGAGGCTCTGCCAGCACACGGCACCGATGGCAACAAGCGCTGCCCCGCCAATCAAGGCCCGGCGCAGTATCATGCGTTAAGGAACCCTACCGGAGGCGCAGTGGAGGCAGGATCGTAAAACCTCCCGATGTTAGGAATGACCAAAGACAGGCTTGATTTGGGCACGCCAAACCACAAGGCGAGTTCCGCGAAGTAGGCATCCACGGACAGCGTGGGAATCAACCGTCCGCGCCCCGTGTCGAGGGGATTGTCGGCCGCGAGGTCAGGATATTCGCCGTAGAGACGTCGGCCACGCACTCCGCCGCCCACGACGAAATGGTTTCCTCCCCACGCGTGATCCGAACCTCGGCCGTTCGACGTGAGGGTGCGCCCGAAGTCGGACGCGGTGAAGGTGACCACTTGCTCGGCCATGCCCATAGCGGCAAGCGTTTCGTAAAAAGCCCCCACGGCTTCGCTGACCTGTCCAAGCATGACCTGCTGGCTGTTGATCACCTCGTCGTGATGGTCCCAGCCGCCGAGTTGGACAAAGAACGTTTGGCGTTGCGCGCCGAGAATGCTCCTTCCGGCAATGGCGCTAGCCACCATCTGGAAACTCTTACCCAGATAGTTGTTCGGAAAAGTCGTCGCTGAGGGAAGAGCGACGGACGTGGCGCGCTGGAAAATTTTGTAGGAATCGATGGCGTTGACCGCCTTGGCGGCGAATGTCCTCTCGAGGAGGTTGCGATAATCCATGGCCAACTGGCTGTCGACGGCGGCACCGCGTATGGGACTGCTTCCCCACGAATCGTCGTCCCAACTTTCCTCGTAGCCCTCCAGACTGCTGACCCCTTCCGGATTGAGGCCGTATTGGAAAGCGCTCTCGCCGTTCTGCCAGATATTGGTGCCACCGAGGGAAATATTCATCGCCAAGCCATTGTCCTCGTTCATCGACTGCAGGAGGTCGGCGGCACGGCCGGCCCACCCCAGCGTGGTACGCCCTTCGGGATAAGCCGTTTGCCACTGCTCGATCTGGTCCGCGTGCGAGTAAAGACCGAATGGAACGTTTATGCCCGCATCGTGCATCGCTCGCGTCATGCCCGGCTGGATAAGCGAGCCGACGTTGCAAACGAAAGCGGCTTGTTCGCTCTCGAAAAGCCCCCGTAGCCTTTGCATGGCCGGGTGGAGGCCGAACTGCCTGCCGCCGAGGTCGCCGAGGGGAGAGATGGGAAGTATGCCTCCGGGCTGGCCCTCGTTGGGCAAGGCCAGTCCGCCGTCGGTGCCGGCCACGTTGTAAAGGCCGCCGCGGACGACACGATACGTCTCGTGGGATTGCGCGTCGCGCGGCACGAGCATGTTGAAAGAATCGTTGCCGCCGGCAAGGAAGAGACAGACGAGGGCTTTGTAGGAACCGCCGGCGCCTTGTGCCGAGGCGGAGCTGATGAGCCGCAGGTTGAGCAACGTGTTGAACAACGCGATGCTGCCGACGGCAGCGCAGCTTGCCTGCCGGATAAAACTGCGGCGGGTGATTCCTTCGGGAGGTGGATTCATCGGATCATTTGAGGATGCAGAATTGGGGGGAAACCGAAATCAGATAAACGGCCATCTCGACGCGCAGCCTCAGGTAATCGTCGGAATAACCTTCCGGACTGTGAGTCTCGCGGGTGATGCGCTCGAGGGCCTCGCGGATGATCTGATGCTGGCGCGGCGCAAGGTTGCCGTAAGTCATGAGCAGGTCCAAGCGATTCAGGAGTGCAGCAGGGTCGCCGGCCAGGGCGAGTTCGGCGCTGTAGTCCGGCACAACGAGATCAGAGCCGTGCCGCGGATCGGTTTCCTCATAATGGCTGCCCCAAAGATTGAAGTCGCCGGGATGATATCGGTCCGTCGGGCCGACCTCCGACCACTCGCGCCAACCGGTCAGCGAATGGAGCATGTGGTTGGGACTGGAAATGGCGGTGATGTCCGTGGTGATCTGGAATTCAGGCCCGAACAGGCCGCGCGCAGCCATCTCGCCCGGGGGCTGGTAATCGGGCAGGTAGAAGTTGAAAACGCTGGGCGAATGCAACGGCCTCTGGCCGGCGGCATAGTCCAGATACCTCAACTCGAATTTGCCGTTCGGCGCGGCCGCGGCAAAAGCTTTCATCACGTTGGCAATCCTCAAATAGGGCTCGCGTTGCTTCCCGGCGTCGTCGAGCGCTATGCGTGTGGGGTCGCGTGCCTCCGGATCGAGAAGGATGGCCTTTATGACAGCCCGCATCTGCTGGGGATGGGACTTGTTGGTATCGAAAACGGAGGCGACACGGGCGACATAAGCCCTGCTGGGATTGGATGTCACCAGACGCTGGATGAGAAGTCTCGAAACGAAGGGGCCGGTGTTGGGATGCGCGTGGAGATTGTCGATCGCGTCGGCAATGTCTTTGAGGCCGCGCTGATTGGGAGGAAGGACGGTTCCGTTGAGTAATTTCTTGGCCGATCGATCGTGGTAGTGTTCCGGGGAATCGATCCACGGCTGGTCCTCGCGGTAGACCCAGTTTTCCAAGTCCCACATTTCCATGGATCCCTCGTAGGTTTCGTTTTCGGTCCAATAATACCAGTCCGCCGTGCGCACCTGCGGATCGGTCGCCCCGCCGCGCTTTTTCAGGGTCAGACCGGTAAACACCTTGGCGAAATTGCGGATGTCTTCATTCGTGTAAGCCGGGATGGGACGACCATTGGTATCCAGCGTGCGGGAACCGTCCCGCTCCAGTTTCCACAGTCCGATCGAAAACAACTGCATGATTTCACGGGCGTAGTTCTCGTCCGGGAAGAGATTCTTTTCCGGATCCTCCGGCGCGTTGCGCAGGTGGCTGAGGTAGGCGCCCATGCAGGGGTGCAAGGTGACCCGATAGAGCAGATCGCGGTAATTGCCGAAGGAATGCTCCAAAAGCATGTCATAATAATTCGCCATGGCGACGGGATAGAAAGCAATGGCGTCGACACGGTCGGAAATGACGAGAATCTGACTCAGAGCGTAGGCCACTCGCTGGCGCAAAGGATCCGCCGTCGGGCCGCTCTTCATCGCCTGGTTCCACCAAGCCACCGCGTAGTCGCCGGCCCAAGCGCGGGCATTCGGATTGTCCGGTTCGGCCGCCCGAATCTCGGCGTCGATCTGCTCCATGTCAGGTTGGTGACGGCCCACGGGACGCGCGAACTGTTCCTCGATCCACTCCTCGAAACCGAGAGATTTGACCCGCTCGATTTCCGCCATGTCGGGGCCGAATCCCGCCTGGACGAGGAATCTGGCGGCGGCCTTGGCAGTCGGGCGATCGTTCGCGGGGCGCGGACGCAAGTTGACCGTTCCCGCAGGCGTCGCACCGATGGAAAAGCCCGCAGCCTGAGAAACGTTCAGGGTGATTGTTCTGGCGTTGGTCATGGCCGCCGTATCGCGCGGTTGGAATTCAACGACAACCTCGCGCACTCCGGCAGGAATGCTCACCGTGGTTCCAATCGAGGAATCGTAGTCCACCCCGCGAACGGCCGTTCCTCCCAAAATCACCGGCACGGTGACGGGGCCGACCCCGCCAGTCCGGCGGATCGCCAGCGCTCCGGGGTCGGGCCAGCCGACGTCAATGTCCGTGTCGATGCCGACGACAGTCACCTCGCTTGGTTCGGCGAGGGCAGCCTCTACGCGGTTTCGGTCGGCGGACGTCCCAGGACTCTCCTCTGAGGGAGGTGTCGCCATCCAAGAATAGCGGTCTGTCGCAGCCGAATGAGGGTCAAAACCAGTGATGAGCTCTTCCCAATCGGAAACGCCATCGCCATCGGTGTCCTTGTCGGCAATCCGCACGCGAAAAAAAGCGCGTCCCGCCGGAGCCGCGTTGTGAATAAACCCGAGAAGTCCGCCATTGCCGTCTTGGATCGACAACTGTTGCCAGGAATTTGCCATCCCGCCGAGTGCGGGCAAAAATTCGACGCGGTAGCTCTTGCCGCGGAGAGAGGACCATTGCAGCGATGAGGTGCCCCCCGAACCCACCGTCAAACTCTGCGTCGGAAAGGAACGTGCGTTTCGCGGATCCGTCCCTGCGATGCTCTCGAGAGCATTCGAGAAGCCGTCGCCGTCCGGATCCTGTCCCGGGGGCAGCCCCTTGGAGCCAGTGAGCATCTCCCAAACGTCGCTCTGTTGGTTGCCATTGGTGTCCACGACCGCCGCTGCGGAACTGAACAGGGCGAGCAGGAAAGCAAATGCCGTCGTGAATCCAGACGGTGCGCGTAAGTTCATTGGTGGGAGACAGCGGGCAGAGGGAATCGAACCCTCATAGCCAGCTTGGAAGGCTGGAGTTTTACCACTAAACTATGCCCGCGAACTTCCTATAGCTTGTCCGTGCAGGCTTGCCGGTCAAGGCGGTTTTGCGGCACAAGGGTGTCCGCATGACCGATTCCCAACCCGCTCCGGACCACCGCGCCCTCTGGGCCTACGTGCTGCCCTTCGCCGTTTTCATGGGCGGCTTGGCCCTTATTTCGCTCGTCCAATCTTTCGCCCCGGCGGAAAACGCCGCGCTCTGGCTGGCCGAACCCAAATACTGGGTCTTCCCCCTGCAGACCATCCTCTGCGGCGCGCTGCTTGTCTGGTTCTGGAAAACCTACGAATGGGGCGCAAAATGGCATGTCATCACCGCCGTCCTCACCGGTTTGGTCGTCCTCGCCCTTTGGATCTCCCCGCAATGGCTGCTCGGGGCGGAGCGCCGCACCGAGGGATTCGATCCGAATCTTTTCGCCGGCTCGGCTGCACTTTATTGGGGAACGCTCATCCTGCGTTTCGTGCGCCTCGTCGTCGTCGTCCCCCTCCTCGAGGAAATTTTCTGGCGCGGATTCCTCCTGCGTTACCTGATCAAGGAGGATTTCACCAAAGTCCCCTTCGGCACTTTCTCGTGGTTTTCCTTCGGCGTGGTCACCGTCATGTTCGGCCTGGCGCATTTCGGACCCGATTTCATTCCCGCCCTCCTCACCGGCGCGATCTACAACCTCCTTGCCGTGAAAACCCGCAGCCTCAAATGCTGCGTCCTCGCCCACGCCGTGACCAACCTCGGCCTCGGCCTCTACATCATGCAGACCGGCCAGTGGGGGTTCTGGTAACCCGCCGCTCCGCGGCGGGAGTTGGCAGTGTTCCGTTGACAGTTTTCAGCAGAAGCCACTTCCTCACTCAGGTTTCCAACTCAGGTCTCCGCCTTCTCCGGCGCCCTCAACTCTCATCCCTCAACCCTCAACTTCTTTGAACGCCGGCATCGCCCAGATCAACACCACGGTCGGTGACTTCGCCGGGAACACGGACAAAATCCTCCGCGCTTACCGGGAACTGGTCAAAGCGGGCGCGGACTTTGTCATAACCCCCGAACTCGCCGTCTGCGGTTACCCGCCGATGGACCTCGTTTTCCGCTCCGGCTTTATCGCCGCGGCCGAGCGCCACGTCAGCGCCCTGGCCGTCGACACAGGAAGCGTCCCGCTCATCGTCGGCACGGTCGAGCCCAACCCGTCCGCGCACGGACGCCCCTGCCACAACAGCGCGGTCGTGCTGCAAAACGGACGCCGCCTCGCCACCGCCCACAAGTCCCTCCTGCCGACCTACGATGTCTTCGACGAGGGCCGCTATTTCGAGCCTTCGTCGCGCGTCACCACGGTCGAGATTGCGGGTCACCGCGCCGGGATCACCATCTGCGAAGATCTTTGGACGGCGGAATATCTGCCGCGTGATTACTACGGACGCAGCCCCATCGACGATCTGCGCAAAGCCGGCGTCGGCCTGCTCCTCAATCTCAGCGCCTCGCCTTTCGAAGCGGGCAAACCCGCGCGGCGCCGGGCCATGCTCGGCGGCATCGCCCGCGAACTCGGCGTGCCGCTGGTCTACGCGAACCTTGTCGGGGGCAACGACCAGCTCGTTTTTGACGGACACTCGCTGGCCTTCGACCGCGGGGGATCCGTCGTGGCCCAGTTGCCCGGGTTCCGCGAAGACATCGCGCTGGTCAACATTCCGCCCGCCGTCCCGCCCGGCATCGCGCCGGATGACAATGTGCGCGACGTGCATGAAGCGCTCGTGCTCGGACTGCGCGATTACCTCGCGAAATGCGGATTCAAACAAGTGGTCATCGGTCTGAGCGGCGGGATCGATTCCGCTGTGACCGCCGCCCTGGCCGTGGCCGCGCTGGGCCAGGAGAACGTCCTCGGCGTGACCATGCCCGGACCGTATTCCTCGAAGGGCAGCGTGGACGATTCGCTCACGCTGGCCCGCAACCTCGGCATCACCTGCCACACCGTGCCGATCAGCGGAGGTTACGAGGCCCTGGGTAAACAAATGGCTGACGTCTTCGCGGGAAAATCCCCGGACATCACGGAGGAAAACCTGCAGGCCCGCCTGCGCGGACTCACCCTCATGGCCATCTCGAACAAGTTCAACCGCATGGTCATTTCCACGGGCAACAAAAGCGAGATGGCCGTCGGGTATTGCACCATCTACGGCGACATGGCCGGCGGCCTCGCGCTCCTCTCCGACGTGCCCAAGACCATGGTCTACGCCCTCGCCCGCTACATCAACCGCCACGGCGAAATCATCCCGCGCAATACGATCGACAAAGCCCCGAGCGCCGAATTGCGCGCCGACCAGAAGGACCAGGATACCCTGCCTCCTTATGACATTCTTGATGAAATTCTTCGGTTCTATGTCGAGGAGCAGTTGACCACCGCGGAAATCACGGCCAAGGGATTCGACGCGGACACCGTCCGCTGGGTCGCCGACAAAGTGGACACCAACGAATACAAACGCCAACAGGCCGCCCCGGGCATCAAAGTGACCTCGAAAGCCTTCGGCATCGGCCGCCGCGTCCCCATCGCGCAGAAGTTCCGGGCGTGACCCGCCTCCCCTGTAGCGTCGCCGGAGGCGGCGCCGCTACATTTTCCTCGCCCCCCGCACACGGCATATCTACCTAACCTCCGATGGATCTGCTCACTACGTTGCTCATCGCCCTCGGCGCGTTCCTCCTCGGATCGATCCCCACCGGCTTCCTCGTGGCCCGCGCCAAAGGCATCGACATCCGCCAACACGGCAGCGGCAACATCGGCGCGACCAATGTCTTCCGCACGCTGGGCAAGCCGCTCGGCATCCTCGTCTTTGTCTTCGATGCGCTCAAAGGTTTCGCCGCAGTCTGGTTGGCCTTGAAATTCGGCGGTCCTTCCGCGTGGCCCGGCATTATCGCAGCGGTCGCCGTCATCGCCGGACACAACTACACCCCGTGGCTCGGCTTCAAAGGCGGCA
>JBIKXZ010000112.1:0-7803 GCA_044355525.1 Chthoniobacterales bacterium | reverse complement strand
GGTGGCAGAGGCGTTCCAACTGAACGAGATCGAGGTGTTACTCACCTGGCCGGCGACGAGTCCGCTGGGCGCGGCGGGAGGTTGGGTCGGGGGCGGTTGGCTGTTGACGTTGATGTTCCAATTGCCTCCGCCATTGTTGTCCCATGTGTTCGCGTTGTTGTTGAAGACGTAGCGGACAATGGTTGCGTTGGCTGGAACAGTGTAGGTGTATTTCCAGTTGCTGCCGTCCTTGGTCATGGCCAAGCCGGGAACAGGAGTCCAGTTGGCGGCAACATCGGTGTTGAAGCCGTGATGGATGTTCACGGTGGTGGCGGAAGCCAGAGTGCGACCGGTCGGGTCGAAGTAGACTGTGACGGGCTGTCCGGCCACCGGCGTGAAGGGAACAGTCCACACCGGACCGGACGGCGCTTCGCAATCGCGGATGGTGGTGGACCAGTTCTGGTCGTTGCGGCTGTCGATGGTCGAGCCGCTCTGGAACCAGACGATGGCGCTGGGGGCGTTATTCGGGGCGGAAATTCTGTAAGTCCAGACATTGCTGCCGCCGGACATGACATAAGGTGTATACGTGCTGCCGTTGTCGAAGCTGATCTGCATGGTGACCGGCGAGAGGTTCTCCAGCGGCCCATTGGTCGCGGTGTAGGTCACGGTGATCGGCTCGCAATCGCTCGGGTTGGCCGAGAATTGCACGTTCGAGGACGGGGTGATGCCGTCGTTCGCCACCCAGACATGCTGGATTTCGGATTTGGAGGTGTAGCCTTTTGAGTCGGTGGCCTCGATGTAGTAGTCGAGGAGTTTGTCGCGGAAGTTGGGGAGTGAGGTGTCGTCGATTTTGGCGAAGTAGTAATCGGCGATGACGGGATCGGCCCAGAGAGCGGGGTCGAAGACGAAGTAGTCGATCTCACCAGGATTGGCCGCCGCGGCGTTGAGCGCGGTGCGCGTCTTGGGCAGGACGCGTTTGGTCATGGGAATGGTCACCCATTGACCGACTTCACTCCCGCCGGCGTAGATTTCGTTCTGGTTCGAGCCGAGCGGGTTGACGCCGTCCTCGTCGATGCGAACCTTGAGTTTCACATTACCGTCGGGAATGCCATTGAGGTCGTAGGCGTGGGTCCAGATGTAGAACCACGACGGCATTTTCTTGAGGAAGTTGTTGTTGTTGATGTGCGGCTCGTTGTTGAACCAGCCGAAGGTGTAGGCACCGGGGTTGTAGGGGAAGCGCTGGGGCTTGAGGACGGTGGGCGGGGTTTTGTCCTTCGCTTTGCGCTCGGGGGTCATGAAGTTCTGCAGCTTGTTGATCGCGTTCCTGGTCGCGAGGGCAGGTTTGACCTCGTCGTCGTTGCCTAGGCCGCCGTAGTAGTTGAAGCCGGAGTCGAGGCCTTTGAGGTAGATGTGCCAGGCGAGTTCGACATCGTTGGGGGAAGTCCATGAACCGTCCCAATTGTAGGGATGCGCGATTTTCCACTCGTTGACCATGTCGTTGCCGCCGTTTTCATCGCGCAGGATCTGCTCGGCGGTCTCAAGCCAGTTGGCGCCGGCCATGAGCGGGGCGTAGCTGAAAAATTTGAGCGCGAAGCCCGGGGTTTCCATGTCGATCTGCGTGCCGGGGTGCGTTGTCTTGCCGCGGTTGGCCACGGTGGCCACGGGCGGCTCGATCCACTTGAGGAAATTCGGCGAGCCGTAACACATTTCGGGAAAAATCCACGCGCCATCTTCGATGTGAGTGTCGCTGGTGACCGAGCTTTTCGCCGCGTTGACGAAATCCTGTGGGGCCGATGGTTTGTATCCGCGGTTGGCCGACTCACCGAAAAGCTGCGGCGTGGCTTCAAACCACGAACTGGACCCGCCGCCCCACGCGTTGTCGCCGTCGGTCGAGGGAATGACGATGACCGGCACACTGGCGTGCGGGGCGATATGGTCGGTGATCTTGCCGACGCCTTCATTGGCGTAACCGTAGCGGTAGGAGAGGACGTCGTCCGAGGGCACGGCATACATTTTCTTTTCCTCGCCGGTCTCGGGATTGACGTATTTGACCCGGTGCAACCGGTAGGCGAAGGGCGCGACGTTCCACGCGGCATTGCCGGGGTTGGGTTCGCCGAACCACCACTGGCTGGCATTGTCAAAACGGTCGGAGATTTGGTCGGCGCGATTGGGCGGGCTCGACTTGATGTTGAAGTTGCCTTCGGGATTCGCCTTGTCGTTGTAGCTCGGGCTGGTGCGGCTGATGTGATGGCTAGCCACCAAAGTCCACTCCAAGCCCTCATCGACCAGCACATCAATGAGATGACGCGAATAGCCCATCTCCGTCGGGAAAAAGCCCTTCGAATGGTCGGAGAGATCCGCATTTCCGCCCCAGGCTTTCCACCACGCCTGCTTGAAGGCTTGGATTTCCTTGCGGAAGACCGACTTGGGCAGCAGCGGACCGAGTGAGTGGTGGTAAGTGAAGCCCAGCATGTCCATGCGGGTCGAGCCGGCCGGCGTCTTCCAGCCGCGCGCCTCGCGGTAACCGGCATTCCAATCGCCGCGGTAACCGAGGTGGCCGCCGCCGCCAAGTTGGCGGACGTTGTCGATCAACGAGCCGGAGTAACTCACGCCGAAGCCGCCCCGGCTGTCGATGTTGGCCAGCGAGTTGCGCGGTCCCTGCTGGTAGGCGCTCCTGCGGTCGTCGAGGCCGAAGATCTCGTCAAGTTTGTTCTCCGGGTGCTGTTTCGGACTGAGACCGCCGTAATTTTGGCCGGGCTTCATCACGATCGAATCCCAGGCGTATTGGCCGCGCTGAGTTTGCGCGCCATTGCTGTTCCATTCCGGCCAGTAGAGCGGCTGGTGGTTGTGCCAGAAGCGGGAAACGTAAACGTTGCCGTTGCTGGCAAAAGCTAAGGTCGGGAGGAAGAGAACCGCGCCAAGGGCGACGGCCAAGAGTCGGGGGGACTGCGGCATGATGATGTTGGCTGGAGTGAGCTGGGTCTTTTAGGGTGCGTTTCGGCTGAGTTGGAAGTTGTTGAAGAAAAAATCGTGGGTTTCGGCGTTGCGGTTGAAGAAAGCCAGGCTCTGCACCGGCGCGCCAGCTACGCCGCCGAACTTGCGGCCCTCGAGCAGTTTGACCGACTTGTCCTTGAGGTTGATGACCTCGAGGTCGTAGGTGTCCGCATCGACCAAGGTCAGCGTGAGGGCCAGCGCCTCTTGGGTGATCGGAATGCCGGTGTCGAATTCCTGCTCACTGTCGTTGATCAAATAGTTCGGCGATCCCTCGCGGGCGAAAAAGCGCAGACGCGCCCCCGTCTCGACGTCGGTCACCGCACCGTCCGCTTGGCCCGTGCGGTAAGTCACCCCGACCTCGCTCGGCGCCGGGCCATCCTGCTCGCCTTTCTGCTGGAAAGGCCCGTGCACGACCTCGAAGGTGAAGTTGTCGCCCGGCTCCAGCGGCACGGCGATGCCGCGAAAGGCCACGGATTCCTCATAGCCTTTGCCGTTGGCGAAGAGCGCGAAAACGCGGTCCGTGGTGATCGGTGCCACTTCGGACTTCTCGCTGACTTTGCCCAGATAATGTCCGGCAAAACTCTCCTCGCCGTCCGCTTTGGCCGCAAACTGCCAACCGAAGAAGCCGTTGTCGTTGCCGGACCCGGGATTCCACCCGCCATTATACATCCCTTGGTTGGCCTGATCCTCGCCCACATTGACCTGGGTCAGGGCCGGGGAGGAGGCCAGCGAACAGAGTAATGCCGGCAAGAAAAGAACGGAGCGTCGGAGGGGAAAATTCATCGGGAATAAACGAAAAAATATACAGGCAAGAACGCCGCCTGTCAAACGACCCCGGACCAATCCTAGTCCCCGTCGCCGTCGCCGAAATGCTTCCGCGCTAGTAAGTAACGCGACACATAGTCCTTCACCGCCTCGTGCAGCGGCGTGATCCCGCCCCCGTAGCCGGTCGACTTCAATTTGGTCACATCGGCCATGGTGAAATACTGGTATTGCGCACGCAGCGCCTCGGGCATGTCGATGAACTCGATCCGCGCCTCCCGCCCCATCGCCTCGAAAATCGGGTGCACCAAATCCAGCCACGTGTGCGCCTCGCCCGATCCGATGTTGAAAAGCCCGCCGGCTTTTTTCGTGGCGGCCAGGTGCAGCGTCATGGTCACCGCATCTTTGACATAAAGAAAATCCCGCTTCTGCCCGCCGTCCGGATAATCCGGATGGTGGCTCTTGAACAACTTCACCTGCCCCGTCTCCTCGATCTGCCGCCACGCTTTGCTCGCCACACTGCGCATGTCGCCCTTGTGCTCCTCGTTCGGACCGAAAATGTTGAAGTATTTCAGCCCCACGATGCGACGCAGATACCCCTCGCGCTGCGCATGCTGATCGAAGAGCTGCTTGGAGTAACCGTAAGCATTGAGCGGACGCCACGCCGCCAGATCATCCGACAAATCGTCCATCCCGGCCGATCCATCCCCGTAAGTCGCAGCCGATGAGGCGTAAACAAAACGCGACCCGCGCGCCAAAGCCCACTCGGCCAACTGCCGGGAGCAGCCGAAATTGTTCCGCAGCAAATAATCCGCATCCCGCTCCGTCGTCGAGGAACACGCCCCGAGGTGGAACACATGGGTGAAATTCCCAAACGCCCCCGCCCTCTCCTCCAAGCGGTCGTAAAATTCGTCCGAATCAACCAACTCCTCGAAGCGCAGCGGGGCTAGGTTCCGCCATTTATCGTCCGTTCCGAGATGATCGACCACCACGATGCGATCCGTCCCGTGCCAGCGGTTGAGGGCGCCGACCAACACACTGCCGATGAATCCCGCCCCGCCCGTGACGAGAAAACGGGCCTTGCCGGAAAATTCCGTCCCGCGCCCGCCGCTACGCTTCGCTGTCTTCCTTTTCGCTGGTTGCTTTGCTTTGCCCATGCGCCGCCGAACCTAACCGCCCGCACCTCCACCGTGCAAACCCCTTCGCATTGCCACCGCCCCGCAAGACCCGTAAGCTTACTCCCATGATTTCGCCGCGCTGGGAAACGCGGGATCCCGCCGATCCCATTGTCGCGCAACAACTCGCGCGTGAGCTCGGTATATCCCAACTCCTCGCCTCACTCCTCGCCGCCCGCGGTATCACCGATCCCGGCGAAGCCGATGAGTTCCTCCACCCGCGTCTCGCCTCGCTGCCCGATCCGCTCGACACCCCGGGCATGGCCGATGCCGCCCGCCGCATCGCCCTCGCCGTCGAACGACGCGAAAATGTCGTGCTCTATGGTGACTATGACGTCGATGGCGTGACCTCCCTCGCCATCCTCCACCGCTTCCTCGCCGCGCTTGGACTCGAGACCGGATGGTTCCTGCCGCTCCGCGAATCCGAAGGCTACGGGCTGAGCCGCGACGGACTCGACCGCGTTTTCGCCGAACGCCAACCCACGCTCGTCGTCGCCCTCGACTGCGGCACCGGTTCGCACGAAGAGGCCGCCTGGCTCGCCGCCCGCGGCGTCGACCTCGTCATCATCGACCATCACGAACCCAAACACGGCGCCGCCCCCTGCACCGCACTGGTCAACCCCAAGGCCGTCGGCGGCAACACCGACCTCTGCACCGCAGCCCTTGCCTTCAAACTCTGCCACGGCATCCAGAAAGTCACCGGACGCCGCGATCCGGACCTGCGCGACTTCCTCGACCTCGCCGCCATGGGTACCATCTGCGACCTCGCCCCCCTGCGCGGCGAGAACCGTGTCATAGTCCGCCACGGACTCACCCGCCTCGGCCAAACCAAATGGGAAGGTCTGCGCGCTCTCATGGAAGTCTCCTCCGTCATGCCGCCCGTCACCACCGCCGAAGTCGGTTTCCGCCTCGGACCCCGCCTCAATGCCGCCGGACGCCTCCATACGGCCGAAGCCGCGCTCCGTCTTCTTCTCACCGAAGACGCGGACGAAGCCCGCCGCATCGCCCGCGAGCTCGACGCCTGCAACCGCGAACGACAAGACCTCGAACAGCAGGTCCTCGAAGCCGCCTTTGCCGCGCTCGAAAAAAACTTCGACCCGTCCCGCGATTGCGCCGTGGTCGTCGGCGGCGACGGATGGCATGCCGGCGTCGTCGGCATCGTCGCGTCACGCCTCTGCCGCAAATACCATCGACCCGCCATTGTTATAGGATTTGACGACCAGGGTGATGGACACGGCAGCGGACGCAGCATCGCCGCCCTTTCCCTCGTCGAAACCCTCGGCGACTGCGCCGAATTGCTCGGTCCTTTCGGCGGACACCACATGGCCGCCGGATTGAGCATCACCCGACAGAACTTCGCCGATTTCCGCGAAAAGTTTTCCGCCGCAGCAGGACGCCGCTTGCAGCCGCAAGACCTTGTTCCCCGCCTCACGCTCGACGCACGCATCGACGTCGCCGAACTCGAGCACGCCCACCTCGAAGAACTTTCCCTGCTCGAACCCTGCGGCATGGGCAATCCCGCGCCGCTTTTCTACGCCCGCGCCGTCGCCCCCGTGCACGGCCCCGACGTGCTCAAAGAAAAACACGTCCGCTTCCGCGTCCGCGGACGCGACGAACTCCTCGCCGCCATCTACTTCAACGGAGCAAGCGACAACTTCCCCCGCGCCCCGTGGGATGTCGCCTTCAAACTTATCCGCAACGAATACCGCCAACGCGTCAGCCTCCAACTTGAAGTCCAACACCTCCGCCCCGCTGCCTGACCCTCTACCGTAGGGCCGGCTGGCCAAGCTGACCGCTGCAGGTTGGCCTTTGCCCCGGCAGGGACCGCTGCCTCAGGATCCTGAAGCGTGCGGACGGCTGAACCAGCTGCGCGTCCCAGCCAGAGCAACAAGTCTGACATTGGTGGGACGCTAGAACGGTGAAGCACATTTTGTAGCCGCCGCACTCTGTGCCGCGAATCCTTTGACCCAACGCGGCACAGAGTGCCGCGGCTAAACCAAACGGCTGCGACATTTCCAAAACCACTCTAGTATCTAACACACACCCCACCCCCTAAAACTCACGCATGGACTTTCTGCAGAAAGTCCAATAGTATCCCAAGCATGGCAAACACCGACCGTGGCAGGGCTCTCATCGCCAGCGGCTTGGCCAACCACCGCCGCATTGAAATCATCCGGCTCCTCCAAACCCGCGGCAGCCTCTGCGTCAATGAAGTCGCCTTCGAATGCCGCATCGACGTGGCTACTGCTTCCCAACACGCCAAGCGGCTGCATGAAGCCGGACTGATCAAAAAACGCGCCGCCGGACGCAAGGTGCAACTCTACCCCACACGTCGCGCCGCCACTCTGCTCGGCACCATCGATTTGCTTTGGGAAAGTCCGGCCGACTGACCGCCGCGGCGCTCAACGCCCCGATGTGTAATAAGGCTGGCCGTAGAACTCGCTTACCGGGACTTCGGACCAAATGATGAATTTGTTCACGAATCCCTTGCGCCGGTCATTAGGCAAGCCGTCGGGCCCGATCTCGCGAGGATCTATGTAGCGCACCTTCGGACGCGACCAATCGTCGAGCTGCTGCAATGCGGCACAACCCGGTAGCGCGCACGACGCGATGGCAAGGAGAGCCGCATACTTGCTGCACATGGCTCTATTTGCCATCCGCAGACCGGTCGCAGGCAAGACTTATCGCCGCCGGATCACGGAAAGCGGACGAATTTTCCTCCCTCTGCCGCCATGCATTGCAGGACGATCAAACGGTTCGGAGTTCCCGCGAGCACGGGATCAGGGCACCGCAGCCGGAGCGCGCGGAAAACCACCGAGGCCCCGGTGTCCGTTTCATAGGTCACGCGGAAGCTGCCCCCGCTGGGGCTTTGAAATGCAGGATCGAACCCGCG
>JBIKXZ010000111.1:0-7852 GCA_044355525.1 Chthoniobacterales bacterium | reverse complement strand
ATTCGTCGATGAGCGCGCGTTCCGCCTTTTCCATTTCAGGCGTCACGGTGGAAGGATGGGCAGTGGTCGCGCTCATGATTGCAAAGCTGTGGCCCCGCGCCGCAGCGGGCGGTCGGCTTTTTTGTCGGCAAAGGCGTCCGTCGCCGTGCCGACCGGTTCATCGCCATCAAAAATGGACTTCGATCCGTCTTCAAGATTGCGGAACTGACCCGTCTTGGCCGCCCAATAGAACGCAGCCAGCGTCGTGCCGCCGAAAAAGACGAGTCCGGCCGCGAGCAGGATGTAAATGATCGTGTTCATGGCGCGGCGGGAACGGGTGGCGCGGCAGCGGGTTCCGGCGCGGCGGGAGCATTGAAAGGCGGCGGGGT
Organism: Chthoniobacterales bacterium; assembly: GCA_044355525.1. GTDB lineage: Bacteria > Verrucomicrobiota > Verrucomicrobiia > Chthoniobacterales > JACTMZ01 > JACTMZ01. The sequence continues at coordinate 7,484 of JBIKXZ010000111.1, read as the reverse complement.
CGGTTGCGCGGCGGCGAGGCCGCCGGGTTTGACCGCCGAACCGAGCGGGACGTTCGGGTCGATCGGGTAAGCCGGACGCGGTTCGCCCTGCGCGGCGAGTTTGGCCACGGCCAGTTCCATGGCGCGATCGAGCGGGATGCGCACCGTCCCTTTGGCTTGGTCGGCCCAGCCATAACCGGTGGTGAGGGCTTTGTTTTCCTCCTCGATTTTGGCCAGAATGTCATAGCGCTCCTTGGCGCGGATGGCTTCCTCGTCGTAGGACGCCTCATCGCCCGAACCGAGCATCCAGAGCACGAATGCGGCGAAGAGGGCGAAGAGCACAAACGCGCCGGCGAACATCGGCCAGATGCTCTTCTCGCGCGGGGCGGTGCTGTTCGGGGCGGCGTTCATCAGTTGCGGAGTTTGAGCGAGTTACCCAGCCTCGGGTCCTTGACCGGCCAGAGCGGCGCGTCACCGAGGCGTTTCATGAAAATGGCGGCCAGCGTGGCACCGATGGCCAGCAGGCAAACGAGATCGAGCCAGTGGAACGAGGCGCCGGCTTTGTGGTAGGTCGGCAGCACGATGATATACAGATCCAGCAGGTGCATGAGCAGGATCCACGCAGCCACGGTGCAAAGGAGGAGCGGCTTTTTCTTGGTGGCCTGGAAGAGCAGCACGACAAAGGGCAGGAAGAAATGGCCGAGGACGAGAATGATGTTCAGCGTGTTCCAACTCCCGGTATTGCGGCGGAGGAACCAGACGGTTTCTTCCGGGATGTTGGCATACCAGATGAGCATGTATTGGCTGAAGCCGATGTAGGCCCAGAAGACGGTGAAGGCCAGCATCAGCTTGCCCATGATGTGGTAGTGCTCGATGGTCACCACGCCCTGGAGGTAACCGGCGCTGCGCAGCGCGGTGACGAGGAGCACGAGGACGCACATCGAACTCAGGGCCGAGCCGGCGAAGATATAGACGCCCCACATGGTGGAGAACCAGTGGAAGTCGAGGCCCATCAGCCAGTCGAAGGCGCCGAAGGTCAGCGACAACGCGAAGAGCGGCAACATGGGGAAAACCATCTTGCGCGAGAGCCACGTATGACGCGGGTCGCCATCTTGGTCCTGACGCACCGAATTGCGGCGCAGCAAAAAGGCCGCCACGCTGAAGAAGAGGAAATAGAAGCCGGCGCGGATCCAGAAAAACGGTTCGTTCAAATACGCCGCCTTGCCGTCGAGCAGCGGATCGACGCCGGGCTCGATCTTCATCCATTTGAAGAGTGTGGGCGCATTGAAAATGATCGGGATGAACAAAATGGCCAGCACCGGGAAAAGCCACGCGATGTTTTCCAACTGACGCCGCACGACCACGCTCCAGTCGGCATCGACCGCGTGGTGCACGAGGATCCAGAAAAGGGATCCGGCCGTGATGGTGAAGAAGAAGGTGAAGGCGAAGAGCCAGGAGAAGGCGAATTGCTTCGAAGACAGGAATCCGCCCAGCGCGGCCAGGGCGAGCGAGATCACGGCGAGCACGACGGTGAAGAGCAACTTCCCGCCGAAGCCCTGGTAATCGAAGAATTCCTTCGAACTGATCTTGGTTCCGTGGTCGCTCATGGTTGGGTCGGCGGCGTCTCGAGGGCGGCGCGCTCGGCGGGCGGCACGTCGTTGATCGTTGCGGTCTGCGCCATTTGCAGCGCGCGCACATAGGCCACGATGGCCCAGCGGTCATCGACCGGGATTTTCGATCCGTAGCCGAGCATGGTGTTCTTGCCGTGGGTGATGGTGTTGTAAATCTCGCCGTCGGCCATCTCGCGCAGGCGGTCCTGATGCAGGCTGGCGATGGCCACGAGTCCGTATTGTCCGGCCACGCCATTGCCGCCGCCGCTCGCCCCGTGGCACACGCCGCAGAAAATGGTGTAACGCTCCTGCCCGCGCTGCATCAACTCGGCCGTGACCGGCATGGGGAGACCCGTGCCCCATTGGTTGCCGAAGCGTCCGGTGTTGTCATAGTCGGTGCCGGACGAGTAACGCACCATGCGGTATTTGCCTTCGTCGGGGAACGGGTTCTCTTTCGACACGGATGCCTCGTAGCCGAGCGGGACGGTGCCGGGGACGGGTTGGCGGTTGCCGCGGCCGTCGGCGAAAAATTCGCTCGGCGCCTGCGCCTTCACCTTGGGCTGATGGTCCATGTCCGGGAAAATTTCGATCGGCGGTTTTTCGCTCTTCTGCCCGCGGAAGCCCGCGACGGCGAGGAGACCGACGAGAAAGAGGCCGAGACCAATGAAAAAGTAGCGCAGCATATCAGTCCCCGTAAACCAGCGTGATGTGTTTGGCTCCGACGCTTTCGAGCATATCGCGGGTCGATTCCTCGTCGAACTTCGGATCGGTCGCTTCGATGGCGAGGAAGAATCCGTCATCGCTCACCTTTTTGAAAAGGTTCCAGTTGAACATCGGATGGTTCCAGCGCGGCAGGCCGTTGAGCGCGAGCATGCCGAAGGTCGCGGTGAAGGCGGAGAGCAGGACGGTCAGCTCGAACATGATGGGGAAGAACGCCGGCACGGTGAAAAAATTGGTCGGCTTGCCGGCCACGATGAGCGGGTATTCGATCGAGGAAGGGTAAAATTGCAGGATGGCGGCGATGGTCAGTCCGCTGATGCCGCCGATGAAGACCAGCGCGCTGAGCCAGGATTTTTTCAGCCCCATGGCATGGTCCATCCCGTGGATGGGAAACGGCGAGTAAACATCCCAGCGGGTGTAACCGGCATCGCGCACTTTCTCGGCGGCGTGGTAGAGCGCGGACGCCGACGGCACCTCGGCGGCCATGGCGAAGAGTTGCGACTGCGTGTTGCCGGCCGTTTCCATGTCAGTGCGCGGCCCCTTTCAGCGCGGCGGTGGGTTCGTGATGGTGGTCGTCGTGCCCGTGATGCGGATCGGCTTCGGGCAGGACGGCCTTCACTTCGAAAATACAGATCATCGGCAACCAGCGGATGAAGAGCAGGAAGAGGGAGAGGAAAATGCCGAAGGTGCCAACGAAGGTCCAGATGTCGACCCAGGTCGGATAGAACATGTTCCAACTCGAAGGCAGGAAGTCGCGGTGCAGCGAGGTCACGATGATGACGAAGCGCTCGAACCACATGCCGGCGTTGACGAACATGCAGACGACGAAAACCCAGAGCACGTGGCGGCGGAAGAAGCGGAACCAGAACAACTGCGGCGTCACCACGTTGCAGAAAATCATCGACCAGTAAGCCCACCAATACGGTCCGGTCGCGCGGTTGATGAAGGCGTATTGCTCATACATGTTGCCGCCATACCACGCGATGAAGAACTCCATGGCGTAGGCGTAACCGACGATCGATCCGGTCAGCAGGATGATTTTGCACATCTTGTCGACGTGGTCGTCGGTGATGAGATCGTGCAATCCGAAGATGGCGCGCGCCGGGAGCATGATGGTCAGCACCATGGCGAACCCGCCGAAGATGGCGCCGGCCACGAAGTAGGGCGGGAAGATGGTGGTGTGCCATCCGGGAATGACCGAGGTGGCAAAGTCAAACGACACCACGGAGTGCACGGAGAGCACGAGCGGCGTGCTCAGGCCCGCGAGGATGAGGTAGGCCATCTCGTAGTGTTTCCACTGACGGTTCCCGCCGCGCCATCCGAGGGCGGCGATGCCGTAGAAGAATTTGCGCAGCTTGTTCTTCGCGCGATCGCGCAGCGTGGCGAGGTCGGGAACGAGGCCGGTGTACCAGAAGAGGACGGAAACCGTGAAATAGGTCGAGACGGCGAAGACGTCCCAGAGAAGCGGACTGCGGAAGTTCTGCCAAATGGCGTTCGAGTTCGGCACCGGAGCGAGGAACCACACCATCCAGATGCGTCCGACGTGGACCGCGGGGAAAATGCCGGCGCAAACCACGGCGAAAAGGGTCATCGCCTCGGCTGCGCGGTTGATCGAGGTGCGCCATTTCTGCCGCGTGAGAAACAAGATGGCCGAAATGAGCGTGCCGGCGTGACCGATACCGATCCAGAAAACGAAGTTCGTGATGTCCCAGGCCCAGCCGACCGGATGGTTCAAGCCCCACACGCCGACGCCGGTCGAAATAAGGTAGGCGATGCAAAAGACGCTGACCAAGGCCAGCGAAGCGCTGATGGTGAAAGCGATCCACCACCACATCGGCGCGCCTTTTTCCGTGACCGAGGCGACGTGGTTGGTGATCCACGACATCGGGCGGTTGTTCGTGACCAGCGGCGCACGCTTGATGCGCTCGGCCGCGGCCTCGGGGCTCTGCATGTGGACATCCGCCATGATCAGCTGCTATGCGCCTCCTTCGCGTGTCCGGCCGGCGCGCTATGGGGATCGGCGGCAGGCGTGTCATGCCCGCCGTGGTGCGGATGACCGTTGGCCCAGCCGACTTTGTCCGCGCCGGGCATCGCCATGTTCGGGTTTTTGATCCGCGCGAGGTAAGTCGTGCGCGGGCTGACGTTGAGATATTTCAGCATTTCGTAATTGCGCGGCTCGGTTTTGAGCTTGGCCACGCGGCTGTTCGGGTCGCTGATGTTGCCGAAGACGATCGCTTCCGACGGGCACGCCTGCTGGCAGGCGCTCTTCACTTCGGGGAACGGCACTTTGGATTTGTCCGACGCGCCGGCGCGCACGGTCTGCGTGATGCGCGCTTCCTCGATGCGCTGGATGCAATAGGTGCATTTTTCCATCACGCCGCGCATGCGCACGGTGACGTTCGGGTTCTTCGACATTTGCAGGCTGTCGGCCATGCCTTTCTTGGCGAATGGTCCGAGATACAGCTGGTCGAGCGGACGCTGGTTGTAGTCGAAGAAATTGAAGCGGCGCACTTTCCACGGGCAGTTGTTCGCGCAGTAGCGCGTGCCGATGCAGCGGTTGTAGGCCATCAAGTTGAGGCCGTCCTCGCTGTGGACGGTGGCGTTGACCGGACACACCGTTTCGCAGGGCGCGTTTTCGCAATGCTGGCACATGATGGCCTGCGAGAGCATTTCCGGATCGTTCTCGTCGCCGGCGAAATAACGGTCCATGCGGATCCACGCCATGTTGCGTCCGCGCGACACCTGGTCCTTGCCGACGATGGGCACGTTGTTCTCGGCCTGGCAGGCTACGACGCAAGCATTGCAACCCGTGCAGGTGCTGAGGTCGACGGTCATGCCCCATTGCTCGGGCGAGGTGAGCGGCGGATGGGTGAAGAGCGAAATGTTCGGCGGGATGTGTCCGTCCATTCCCATGGTCTGGGCAAAGGTCGGATCTTTGGCGTAACGCTCCATCGTCGCTTCGCGCACGAGGTCGCGGCCTTCCATGCTCTGGTGCGTCTGCGTTTCGGCGAATTTGTGCTTCGCGCCGGTGCGCTTGAGCGAGGCATTCGAGACGTGCGACATTCCGCGCGTGGTGCGCAGAGGATAGGCGTTGCAGCCGACTTTGTCGGAAAGATGCGTGATGTCCACGCGGCCGTAGCCGAGCGCGATGCTGACCGCGCCGTCGGCATGACCGGGAGCAATCAGCGCGGGCGCCTCGATCGCACGGTCACCGGCGGCGAGCGACACCATGTCGCCGGTCGAGAGGCCGAGTTCCTTGGCCGTAGCCGGACTGATCAACGCGGCGTTGTCCCACGTGATCTTGGTGGCGAAATCAGGTGTTTCCTGCAGCCACCCGTTGTTGGCGTAACGTCCGTCGTCGAGCGTGCTGCTCGGCATGAAAGCAATATCGAGTCCGCCGGTTTCGGGACGGTAAGACGCGGCGAGCGCGGCAGCCCCGCCGGCGTTGAAAGCGAGCGGCGCGTCGGGCCATGCGGTATCGGGCAAAAATCCCTGACGCAAAAATTCGGTCCACTTCGCCTCGAGGTCGCCGCCGCCCGCGATTTGCGCGAAAGTTTCGCGCACGAGCTGCGGGCCGATCGGCTGCTCATTGCCGGCGAGGCGGTTCAAAATTTCGAGTTCATTCACGCCGTCCCACAGCGGGAGGATCATCGGTTGCACGGCGCAAACCGTGCCGTCGGCGCTGCGCGTGTCGCCCCAGCTTTCGAGGTAATGCGCTTGCGGCACATGCCACGTGCAGGCCGCGGAAGTTTCGTCTTCGTAAAGTCCGAGACGAACGCTGACCGGCACGCCGGAGAGCAATTCGCCGAAACGCAGGTCGGCCGGCGCGTTGTAGACCGGATTGCCGCCGAAGATGAAAAGATTCTGCACGCGGCCCGCTTGCATCGCGGCGGCGAGTTCCGCAATCGACGCGGCGGGTGTGGATTCGACTCCCAGGCCGCGCAGCGTCTGGCTGGGCGCGCCGAGCGCGTTGTTGATGGCGAAGCCGAGCGCTTGCACCGCGGCGGGCTGTTGGTCGCCGACGACCACGAGGCTCTTGCCGCGCGAAGCGGCGAGGTCTTTGGCGCACTCGGCGATCCATTGCGGATCGGTGGCCAGCGGACCGGCCGGAAACGCGGCGACCACGGATGAAAGATTGGCGTCACCGGTCAGCGCGGCGACCTGCTGTCCGAGTGCGCGCAGGAACGCGCCGATCTCGGACGGTTTGAGGCGCACACGATGGTCGGCCATGCCGCCGGTCGAGGAATAGTGCGTCTCGGCCACATAGAGGCGGTTCATCGGCTGACCCGGTTCGCTGATGCGGCGGCGGGCCATGAATCCGCGCACTTGATCGAGTCCGCTGAACGACGCGTTGAGGAAATCGCTGTCCACGGCGAGGACTTTGTCCGCGCGGCTGAAGTCCGGCGTCAGCGCGATATTGGCACCGAAGCACGCGGCGACGGCAGCGTCGGTTTCGTTCGCGCCGAGCGGTTCGTATTCGGACCAAAGCAGGTTCGGATATTTTTGGCGCAGTTGCGCAAGCAGACGGTCGCGCGTGGGCGAAGCATTGCGTTCCACGAGGAAGGCGAGGCCTGCACCGTCGTTGCCCGCGGCAGCCGCGGCGATTTCATCAAGCTTCGCGCCGAGCGCGGCGGCATCGGTTTTCGCGCCGGCCGATTTGACCTCCTTCGAACGGTTCGGGTCGTAGAGGTCGAGGATGGAGGCCTGCGCGAAGGTGTCCGAGCCGCCATTGCTGATCGGATGCAGCGGGTTGCCTTCGAGCTTGGTCGGACGTCCGTCACTCGTCGTGGCGATGAGCGGCATGGCGCCGTTGCGGCGCGGCATAGACGTCGCGTAATAGAGGAATTTGCCGGGGATGGTCCACTCGACGCCGTTGGTGAACGGCACGAGATAGGCTTCGGGGCGGCGGCAACCGGTCAGGCCGATGCCGGCCAGCGCCATCGAACCGCCCATGAGTTGGAGGAAACTGCGGCGCGACAGTTCGCCGCCGTGCCATTCGGACGCGCCCTGCGGGAATTCGCGTTCGAGTTTTTCGGCGAAGTCGGGCGACGACGCCAATTCATCGAGGCTGCGCCAAATGTTCGGACGCGCTTCGCGCTCGGGATGGGGAAGGACGCGTTTCATATCAGCGGTGGCAGGCTCCGCAGCCGACCGGCGGGTTGACGTTCCATTCCT
>JBIKXZ010000110.1:0-7872 GCA_044355525.1 Chthoniobacterales bacterium | reverse complement strand
GCGAGGCGCTCAAGGTGCCCAACGGATTCCTCATTTTCCGCGACCTGGTCTTCCGCGGGTTCTGGCTGACGCGTTGGCTACGCGAGGCTTCCGCGGCGGAGCGGGCGGATGTTTATGCCGCGGTTTTCCGCCTCGCCGCCGCGGGTGCCTTCGCACCGAGGGTGGCGGCGGAGTTCGCATTGGAGCATGTGAAGGATGCAGTGGCTGCAACCGCATCCGGCGTCCCCGGCAAGGTCCTGCTGCGCCTCGGCGACTGAAACGTTTCGACATCGTCCGGTCGCGGCGTTAACCAATAGCATCTTCGCATGAGCGCCCCGCATCTTGATGTCCGTTACGTCGCCGACTTGGTCCGCCTGCGTTTGAGCGACGGCGAAATCGCCGAGTTGCAGCCGCAACTCGACCATGTGCTGTCCTACATCGAGCAACTCAACGAGGTGAATGTGGACGGTATCGAGCCCACGGCCCACGCTTCGGCGGTCTACAATGTTTTCCGCGCCGACATCCCCCGCGACGGTTTCACCCAGGAGCAGGCTACGGCCAATGCCCCTCATTCCGGCAGCGGGCTCTTCATCGTGCCCAAGGTGGTGGAAGGCTGATGGATCTCGCGGGACTCACCATCGCCAAAGCGCGCCGCATGATGCAGGCCGGCGAACTTTCGCCCGTCCAGCTCGTCGATGCGGTCAACGCGGCCATCGAGAAAACCGATCCGCAGGTCGGCGGCTATCTCTCGCGCGACTACGAGCGCGCCCGTGCGGCGGCGGCCAAAGCCGACACGTCCCTGCCGCTCGGCGGCATTCCCATCGCGATCAAGGACGTGATCAATGTCGCGGGCGAGCCCTGCACCTGCGCCTCGAAAATTCTACAGGGCTACACCGCGCCCTATGACGCCACGGTGATCGTCAAACTGCGCGCCGCAGGGGCCATTCCTTTCGGGCGGACCAACATGGACGAATTCGCCATGGGATCGTCGACCGAAAATTCCGCCATCCAGATCACCCGCAACCCGCACGATCCCGAACGCATCCCCGGCGGATCGAGCGGCGGATCGGCGGCCGTTGTCGGTGCCGGCGAGGCGCTGGCCTCCCTCGGTTCCGACACGGGCGGTTCCATCCGCCAACCGGCCGCGCTCTGCGGTTGCGTCGGGCTCAAGCCCAGTTACGGACGCGTTTCGCGTTACGGCCTGGTGGCCTTTGCCTCCTCGCTCGACCAGATCGGGCCGTTCACGCATACCGTCGAGGACGCCGCTCTCGTGCTGCAGGCCGTCGCGGGTCACGATCCACTCGACTCCACGTCGCTCGACGTGCCGGTGCCGGACTACTCGGCGCATCTCAATGACGGTGTCCAAGGCATGAAGCTCGGCGTGCCGAAGGAGTATTTCGTCGACGGCATGGATCCGCAAGTGGAAGCCCGCGTGCGCGAGGCCATCGAGGTCTACCGCGGGCTCGGCGCGGAAATTGTCGAAGTGTCGCTCCCGCACACCAAATACGCCGTGGCGGATTACTACATCATTGCCACGGCTGAAGCCTCGGCCAACCTCGCCCGCTTCGACGGCGTGCGCTACGGCAAACGCGCCGAGGCGCCCCGCGACCTCGCCGATCACTACGGCCGCACCCGCGGCGAGGGATTCGGCAAGGAAGTGAAGCGCCGCATCATCCTCGGCACCTATGTGCTGAGCAGCGGCTACTACGACGCTTACTATCTGCGTGCGCAAAAAGTGCGCACGCTCATCCGCCGGGATTTCGAGGAAGCTTTCCAAAAAGTCGACGGACTCCTCTCCCCGACGTCGCCGGTTCCCGCGTTCAAAATCGGCGAACGCATGGCCGATCCGTTGCAGATGTATCTGGCCGACATTTTCACCATCGCGGCGAACCTCGCGGGGATTTGCGGGATCAGTGTGCCGTGCGGCAATGCGGAGACGGACGGCAAAAAGCTGCCAGTCGGCCTGCAGATCATGGCGCCGGCCTTCGAGGAGGCCCGCCTGCTGCGCATTGCGCGCGCTTACGAGGCAGCTACGGCCGGGTGATGCGGTAGAAGCCGGCCGGCCCGGGCGCGTTGGTGTCCGTGAATTCCATCTCCCACTGTGCAGGGCCCGCGTTGGTTGTCTGCAAATTGCTCCACGAACCGGCGTCCAGCGTGTCGCGACTCTGCACCGCGTAGCTTTTGCCCGGCACGGCCGGCCAGCGCAGGACCGGCCGGTTGCTCGGGTCGAGGGAAACATCGGTCGGCGCGAAGGAACGCTCCGCATCGAGGATGTCATAGACTCCGTTGAGCTTTCGGTCCGCGACGGCGGTGACCGGAATGCGCAGGAATTCATTCGGCTCGAGGTTGTTGTTGCCATTCCCGGCCGGAGCCTGGCCGTTGATGCCGCCGCCGTCAGGGTTCGCGTAGGAAACGGCGGCCACATAGACGTGGTCGGGGACGCGTCCGAATTCCGCGACCAGGTCGATGACGCCTTCCATCACGCCGGAGTTGACCGGCGACTTGAACAGCGCGGTCGTGCCCTTTGTGTTGAACCATCCGGCGTAGGTGTTCTCGTGTTCGCCTGCCAAGTAAGGTTTGTCGCCGGGAACGGCGAGGAAACCGGTTTTGGTCCAAGGCGCCGGTGTGGCGGCCGAACCGAGCAGGGTGTCGCTGACAAAAATGTGGTGATCGCTGCCGAAGCCGGAGAGGTCGTTGCCGGGCGACCAGGTGGCCACGTAGAGCTTCGTGCCCCGCACCGCGGCGTAGATGACCATGCCGGTGTCGGATACGCGGTAGCCGGCGAAGTCCGGTTCGCCGTCCATGATGAATTCGTCGAAGGCCGGTGTGGTCACCGTCGCGGGCGAGGAGACCGGGCTTTCGCCGAAGCCGTTGGCGGCAGTCACATGGTAATCGTAGGAGGTGGAGGGCTGCGCGGCGGCATCGAGAAACTCGGTGCCCGCGATGGTGGCCAAGAGCACACCGTCGCGGAAGATGCGGTAGGAAGCGGCCGAGGGGTTCGGCGTCCAACTGACGACGATCTGCGATCCGGAAACGCGCCGCGTGCTCACGCCGATGGGGGCCGAGGGTGGAAGTTGCTGGTTGCCGAAACCGGACAGGTAGTAAAGACCGAGGCTTGCGTAGTCCGAGTAGCCGGTGCCGGCCGGGTCGCCTTTGCCCTTGCCATCGACGCGCAGGAAAACGGTCTGCGGCGCGGCGAGGGTGAAAGTTGCACTGGCAGCCAGTTCCTCTGCGGGGTTGGAGGTGGCGAGCGCAACGCCGGTGCTGTTCTCCACTTGCAGCTCCAAATCCAGATTGGTGAATGCCGCCGGTTGCAGAAAGATGGAATGCGTGCCGGCCGGAAGGTCGACGCGGAAGTAATCGAAGTCTGCGCGGCGTTCAGCCAGACCCTCGGCGCGGTCGCCGTTGACGTTCGAAGCCGTGGCGCGTGTGCTGCCATGGTCGTCGTTGAGCAGCGGGATCTTCAGACTCTCGCCCATGATGGCGACGTCATCTTGCGTGTTGTTGGCGCGGGCGTATTCGCCGCGGCTCCAATGCGTGAGCTGACGGTAATAGCCCACGCCCATGATCGGCGCCCATCCGGTCGCGCCACTGCCGTGTCCCTCGTAATATTCCTCGCGGGGTTGGATGCCGAAGGCAGCGCGTCCGTCGTGGTCGAGCCCGAGCGCGTGACCGATCTCGTGCGAGGCCGCTTCGGCGCAGCTTTTGGCCGAGGTGTCCATGAAGACCCAGCAGATTTTTCGGGCGCTTGTGTTTTCGGTGAAGCTGCCGACGTAGGCCACCCCGCCCGCGCCGCGCGCGGCTTGGTCGTTGGAAGTGACGATGCAATGCGTGCGGCGGTCGAGCGGCGCGTCATCGTGCACCGCGCGGGACGTGGTGACGTTGACATCGAAAATCTCGAAGTCGCGCACCACGCGTTCCCAGACTTCGTTCATTTGCGTGGTGTTGAGACGCGCGGCGGGAGCCACGATGGTCCTGCCGCCGTCCCAGGCGGTGCCCGACACGGTCTCGCCGTCGAAATCGAGATAGATCACCGCGGTGGCGTCCGGACGGCTGTTGCGCACGGGCACGGCGGCGGCGCTGGCGAAGGCGCGTGCTTCCACGCCCGACGCGCGCGGTATGCCACGGTCGGCGGAGTCACCGCCGCGGCCCGGCGTGGCGCAGACCACGTCGGTGAAGAGCCATTCCCGCACAACATATCCCCCGGCAAAGGCGAGGATTTCGTAGGCCAGATTGCGCGAGGGAAGTTCGATCAGACCGCGGGCCTCCTCGTCTTTCCAAGTCATGAACAGGCGGTCCCGCTCGGGATGAGCGTCGAGTTGCGCCGCGATGCGGGTCTCGCCTTGGTCGTCCCAGCGGCCGGTGATCCGCGCGGTGAAAGCGAGTCCCGGGAAAAGATCCAGCGTTATGACATTTCCGCGCTGGGCTTTGCTGAGGAATTGCGCGGTGGCTTTGCTGAAGGGTGCTTCGCGGAAGGGCAACGGTTCGCCCAGATCGGTGCGGCGGCGCGGTGCGTCGAGTTGGTAATCCGCCGCAGTGGCGGCGAAGACTTCCCGGGCGGCGTTCGTCGGGGGAGGCGGCAACGCAGCGGCGCCTGGCGCCGCGGCGCCGGATGAGCGGTGTGCCCGGCCGGGGTCGTCTGGCACAAGCGCGATCATCGCGGCCAGCAATGCGGCAAGGATGAACAGGGCTATGGCAGCGGGGCGGAACATGCCTGAAGAAGCAACTTATCCCTCTCGGGGCAGTGCTCAACCGGTTTCGGCGGGCGTCCCGGCATCGTCTCCCGGAAAACAACCGTTCATCGCGCCTCTTTGCCGGTTGTTTTTCCCCGCGGCGGAGTCATATTCCCGCCCATGAGGCTGATTTTGGCCGTGGCCCTGCTCGCGGGTTCGACTGCGTGGTCCGGACCGATTGTCCGCGAGGCCGGGGCGATTTACCTGTCCGACTTCGATCTCGAACCCCTGAGGATTGCTTTGCGGGAACCGGCCCCGTGCTACTTCGAGCTGAATGCCAAACGCTACGCGGGCACCCTGCGTTTTCCGCAAGCGGTCCGTCTCGACGCCGTGGCGCCCAATGGCATGTTGCGTGTGCGCGGCAATGCCAAGCAGGGCGGTGTCGCCGCTTGGGTCGACCCGGCCTATCTCGAGCCGCTCCCGACGGACTTTGTCGCCAACCTGCAGCGGGCCGAAGAACGGCGGCGCGAGGTGGAAGCGCTTATCGCCCGCAACGAGGTGGCCATCGGCATGACCCTCGACGAGGTCGCGCGCAGCCTCGGCAAACCGCAGAAGCGCTCGAGCCGCACCTCGCGCGACGGATCGAGCCAGGTTTTCGAATATGTCCGCTACAAACTCATCCCCCAGACCGTCTATTCGCCCGCCTACGTCGAATCCATCACCGGCATCCGTCCCGATCCGCGCGCCCGGCTCGAGACCGTGGTCGTGCGCGGCGGCTACGGCTACAATGCCTCGACGGTCTACGTGAAGGTCCCCGTGGGCACGATCACCGTCGCCTTCACCGACGGCATCGTCGAATCGATCGAGGAGTCCGAGGGAACGCTCGTCGGCGCGGACGCTTCCATCGTCGTTCCCCCGGTCAACCTCGTTTGGTAAGGGCGCGTTCCGGGCTTTACAAATCCGGCCCGCGGGAGCATTCCACGGGCATGGACGCGGCGTCCGATTTTCTCCATGCCCGCTACGAAGTGCGGCGGGCGGACGGCTCCGAATTTGGTCCGGTCAGCGCGTGGACCTTGGCGGAGTGGCGCGAAAGCAAACGCGTCTTCGATACGGATGAAATCCGCCGCATCAATGGCGAAACGGACCGCGAGTGGGTGGCGCTGCGCGACTCGGAATTCCTGCGCAACCTGCCCGACGAGCCGGTGGGCTGGGTCGAAGACGAGTAGCCGCATTTTCCCCTTGCGGACATGGCGCCGCGGAAGATCATGACCGCTCTGCCTGCGGGTGTAGTTCAATGGTAGAACGGCAGCTTCCCAAGCTGCATACGGGAGTTCGATTCTCCTCACCCGCTTTCTTTTTAAGCAACTGTAAATCAACGATTTGCGGCAACAGTTTTCTGAGTGTAACCTCAAGTGTAACCTTGCCATAAGCGCGACCTGAAATTGCAGGCGCGATCAGCCTGGCGGCTCATCGCGCGACTCTTGTCAAAAGCGCCCATGGTCGCCGCCGAAAAATCGGCAACTCCCATCGGCGCTTTTTCGATTCCCAACTTGGGTCTCGAACTTTGTTCCCCTCCATGCCGCCAACGTCAACTCACTCAAATTGGTGACTCAGCGCGAGTTGGGCTTCAGCGCATGCTGCCGCATGCACATCAGCCCAAACGCTTCGATGTCGGTTCAAGCGGCGGCGTCGTCCTCGGCGTAAAGCGGCCCAACGCACGTAGTGTGCAGCTACAGCTGCACACATACGCGTCATTGGGTCGCCTTACGTTCGTCCTATCCGCCGCAGACGGAATTGCTTCGAAGCGGCAACTGCGGCCATCGTTATGCGTTATCTTCTGCGGAGTCGTGGACTCGGCCATAAACTCACCACCCCAGGATTTTTCTCAAAATCCATCCCCCAATACAAAAAGTTGCGCTGGCGCGGTAACGTCTCGAACGCTTCACCATTCGGTGTTCGCTCGTGGCTGTTGCGGAGCAAACGCCACTACGCGCACACCTCACGACTCCGCGTTTTTCGTATCGCGCTGCATCGATTTTCGATTTGCACACTTGGGATTCAGGGGCTCAGGCAGTTCGAGCCGCCGACTTTTTTAGCCCAAGATTATCGTTGCTTGCCGAAAATGATTTGGCTTGCAAAACAAACCTTATCGATTACTCATAATGATTGATGAAATTACCCAGATTTCTCTTCGTTGGTTTAATTTTCTCAGTCGGATCGATGCTTCCATGCGCGACACGCGGTCAGAGCACTGCGACAACAGATCCTGTCGGTTTTCAGGGGGGCTTCTCTTTCTTTAAACTTGTAGTTGGAGCGGACAACAGGATTTCCGATGCGGTCCTGACCAATTCGTTAAGTATTCAATACGGAGTTTTCGATGGCGATAATTCTTCATTCACTCCCTATTGGCCTAACTTCTACAATACTCCCCCCTTCGTGACCCCAGAAGAGCCCTACAAGGTCACGTATGAAGCAACTGGCTATCTCGTTTTTGCAATGCATCGATATCATCCTGCAATCTGGCAACAGCCTTGGGGATCCTCTGAGCTGTTACCTTGGTTTGACCCACCTTCAGGCACACAAAAACTTGGGCTTGAATTCACGTATATCGATAATGCGGAAGAGCTTAGAGCGGTTATCGTGTTGTCAACAAACTCGACAAACTTTATCGATGCACTGAGCGATTATGCTGTAGTTGGATCAATGGCCCCTGACCCGACTAATGATGGCGTTTCGATAGCTCTTGTCCCTGAACCATCGACCTACGCGTTGTTGCTCCTCTCTGGAGTTGGTGCGCTCCTTTGGGCGAAGCGCCGCCGCTGTTAGGGCGAGTCTTTTCACCCACGCCATCGCCTGGAAGGGCTTGCCGCCGCTAGGTCGTGTGGGCTTTACAGCCACTTCCTCTAATCGAATGGCATTTTGTGTTCGGCTATATGATAATAGATATTGACTTATGCAACAAAAAGTCGCATAATTTGTTCATGGGAAAGATCCCAAATCTATTGGCGGCGAGGTCTGATTTTCGGATTAACCCAAATTCGGCAGAAGCGGTTTTAGATAAACAAGCGCCAAGCCGATACAATAGATGGACAGAAATTGCGTTCTCGGACTTCGTCGAATCGATCCGAATGCAGTGGTCGCAGAACTGGACTTTGGAGCCATTGGTTGCGTTGCACCCAGTGGTCTTGTCTTTTGGGGGGATTCGGTGAGGTATGAGAAG
>JBIKXZ010000015.1:0-24826 GCA_044355525.1 Chthoniobacterales bacterium | reverse complement strand
TTGCCGCCGTCCTCGATCTCGAGGTTGACGAGAATGTTTTCGCTCACGGCGTGGGCCAGCAAGGTGTCGATGGCTCGGCGTTCGACCTGCAGGGGTTGGGGCTCGACCCCCTGTCCGTAAAGGATGGCGGGCACGGCCTTCGCGGCCTTCACTTGTTTCACGGCATTGCGCCCCATCGCGGTGCGGCGCGAAGCCTTCAGACTGACTTGGTTCGACATAAGGGCGGGGAGACTAGGCGGAACGCCCGTTGATTTCAAACAAAGAAGTCACCGACTCGTCGCCGTGGATGCGTTTGATCCCCTCGCCCAGCAGGCCGGCCACCGAGCAGATGGAGATGTGGCAGCCCTCGAATTTCGGCACCGGAACACTGTCCGTGGCCACCAATTCCTTGATATCGGACTCGCGCAGGCGCTTGGCCGCGATGTCGATCAGCACGGCATGCGAAACCATGGCATAAATGTCCTTGGCCCCGGCCCCACGCAGAATTTTGGCCGCGCCGGACAGCGTGCCGGCCGTTTCGGTGAGGTCATCGACGAGAAGGACGTTTTTCCCCTTCACGTCGCCGATGACATGCTGCGCTTCGGTCTCGGTCGCGCTGATGCGGCGTTTGATCACGATGGCCAGACCCGCGCCGAGGATCTGCGCATAGGCGGAAGCCATTTTCACGCCGCCCACGTCGGGCGAAACGACTACGAGGTCCGGAATGTTTTTCTCCCGCAGGTATTTGATCAGCACCGGCAGCGCGTAAAGATGATCCACCGGAATGTCGAAGAATCCCTGCAACTGCTGCGCGTGCAGGTCCATGGTGAGCAAACGGTTCACGCCCGCCGCGACGAGCAAGTTCGCCACCAATTTCGCCGTGATCGGAACGCGGGGCTGGTCTTTGCGATCCTGACGCGCGTAGCCGAAGAACGGGATCACCGCTGTGATGCGCGCCGCACTGGCCCGCCGCGCCGCATCCACCAGGATGAGCAATTCCATCAGGTTCTGGTTCGTCGGCGGACAGGTCGGTTGGATGATGAACACATCGCGGCCGCGCACGTTCTCGTTGATCTTCACAAACGTCTCGCCGTCCGGGAACGAACTGACCGTGGCGTCACCCAGCGGCACGCCGATGTAATCCGCGATGGCCTGCGCCAACTGCGGGTGCGCCGTGCCGGTGAGGAGCCTCATCTCTGCTTTGCCGCGATCCATGATGGGACGAGGTTCCCCGACCCGGGGCCGGTCTTGCAATTGCAAAAAAGGAAAACGCGGTAAACTATCCGTCTCCGATGCACGCGCCGCTTGTCCAGACGCCCGATCCGGCGGAAATCGTCGCCCCGTTGGGTCTGCCGCTGACTCCCACCGTGGCCGCCTTCGCGCGCGATCTGGCGCCGGCCGACGACGACCGGCTCGAAGAGATGGCCGTGCGCGCTCGCGCCCTGACCCGCCGCCACTTCGGCAAAACCGTGCGCCTTTTCGCGCCGCTTTACCTGTCCAACGAATGCATCAACAGCTGCGCCTACTGCGGCTTTTCCCGCGAGAACGCCATCCTCCGCGTCACCCTTGAAGCCGAACAGGTCCGCGCCGAGGCCCGCCACCTCGCCGCGCAAGGTTTCCGCAACATCCTCCTCGTCGCCGGCGAGCATCCGAAATTCGTCTCCAACGGCTACCTCGAACAAATCCTCCGCGCCCTCGCCCCGGAAATCCCGTCGCTCTCCGTCGAAGTCGCGCCGATGGAAACGCCCGACTACCTCCCGCTCGTGCGCGCCGGCGCCGAAGGACTCGTCGTCTACCAGGAAACTTACCACCGCCCGACCTACGCGCGCCTGCACACCGCCGGACCGAAAAAAGATTACGACTGGCGCCTGGCCTGTCCGGAGCGCGGACACGCCGCCGGCTTCCGTCGCATCGGCATCGGCGTGCTCTTCGGTTTGTGGGACTGGCGCGAAGAAGCCATCGCCCTCGCCGCGCACCTCGACCATTTGCTCCGCACCTGCTGGAAAGCGCATTTCACCGTGAGCTTTCCGCGCCTGCGCCCCGCCGCCGGAGGATTCCATCCGACGCACCCGCTCGGTGACCGGGATTTTGTCCAATTGCTCTGCGCCTTCCGGATGCATTTCCCGCGCGTCGGCATGGTCATGAGCACGCGCGAACCCGCCGCCCTGCGCGATGCCGTCGCCCCGCTCGGAGTTACCATGATGAGCGCGGGCAGCCACACCGAGCCCGGCGGTTACACCGGACTCGGACGCGACAACCTCCATCTCACCGTGCGCGGACGCGCCCTCGCGTGCGACACGCCGGAAGACGCGCTGGCTACCGAACAATTCTCGACGTCCGACCAACGCACCCCGCAGGAAGTCGCCGCGCGCTTGCAAGAACTCGGACTCGACCCCGTGTGGAAAGACTGGGACCGCGCCATCCTCGGAGCATGAAACTCGTCCTCAACGGAAAAGAGCGCGAAGTCAAAGCGACCCAGGTCGAAGCCCTCGTCGCCGCACTCGGCCTCCCGCTCGCCGCCGCCCTTGTCGAACACAACGGCACCGCCCTCCTCCGCTCCGAGTGGCCGAAAACAAACCTGCACCCCGGCGACCGACTGGAAATCATCCGCATGGTCGCCGGCGGATAGTCCACCGAAGCTGGATACTGCCTTCCCCAGGTAGTGACGGCTGCCCAGTCGTCCGCCCACCTAAGCTCTCACCCCAAAACCAATTTCGCCCCCGCAATCGCCAGCACCACCGCAAGCAGCATCGCGATACCACGCACCGGCAGATGCCGACTCCCGAGGCGCGAACCGATAAACCCGCCGACGGCCACCACGACGGCAAGAGGCCACGCGAAGTCGGGCAGCTCGCGTCCGCTTTTGACATAGCCGGCCAGACCGGAAGACGAATTCACCAAAATAAAAAGCGACGACACCGCGGCCACCTCCTTCACCTTCGCCCAGCGACAAAACAGCACCAGCGGCGTGAGAAAAATCCCGCCCCCGGTGCCGGTCAGACCGGACAAAAACCCGATGCCCGCTCCGGACGCGATGGCCGCCGGCCTCGCCGGACGCGCGATATTCGGGGGATCTTCTTTGCGGTAGAGCAAACGCCACGCCGAAAACCACAGCACAAGACCGATCAAGATTTTCAGGTGATGCGCCGGCACATGCAGCCATCCGCCGAGGAAGGCCGCGGGCACGGACAACAAGGCGAACGGCCAAAACAACGACCAAACGAAATACCCGCCGCGCCACCATTGGAAGAATCCGATCGCAGCCACGAGGATATTGAGCGTGAGTGCGGTCGGACGGATCACTTCGACACCGAGGCCGAAAAGAGTCAGCACCGCGATGTAGCCCGAAGCCCCGGCATGGCCGACGGACGAGTAAAGCAACGCAACGACAAAGATCGCTGCTGCCAGCGCGACGAACTCGCCGCTCACCTCAAGCCCTCTCGACCACGACCTCGCTGCCTTCCACGCGCAAGGCCCTCACCTCCGTGCCGGGCGGGATGAAGTCGCCCTCGCTGCGCGCGTCGAAACTTTCGCCGCCGAATTCCGCACGTCCGACCGGACGCAGTATCGAAAGCGACCGGCCGCGGTCGCCCGCGCGCACGGACGAATGGCCGGCGCCCGGTTCATCCATGGTCAACGATCCTCCGCCCGGTTCGCTCGTGGTCAGCACGAGGCGGCGGAGCACCGGCAGCTTCGGGAAAAATTGCGCGAGGAAAAAGATGGCCACGCCCGACAAACCGATGGCCACGCCGAGGTTGGCCAGCGGGAGGAGAAAAATATCGAGGGACGGCCAATCGGGCGCGCTCGGATAGTAGTCGACCATGGCCCAGAGCAGCGCTCCGAACATCATCAGCGTGCCGGCCAAGGCCAGCACGACGATCCCCGGGATGAAAAGTAGTTCTACGAGGACCAGCAACAACCCGAGCACAAAAACCGCGATCACCTCCATCCCGGTCAGACCGGCCACGTAGTGCCCCGCGAAAAAGAGCAGGAAGCAGACCGCGGCAATCGCGCCCGGCACGCCGAAGCCGGGGGATTTGAATTCGATATACGTCCCGATGATGCCGCCGAGCAGGAAAAGCGGGGCGAGCATGGTGATGTAAAGGGCCGCCTTTTCGAAACCGCTCGGCTCAGCCTCGACCACCGGACCCTTCAATCCCGCGTCGCGCACGAGGTCCGCCACCGACTCCGCGATTCCCTGCGCGAGGACGGGTTTGCCACCGACTTTCTCCGCGGCTTCCTGCGCGCTCATGGTGAGGAGTTCGCCCTTCTCGTTGATCACCTTGTTGCCGACCTTCACCTCCTTTTCCTTGTTGATGAAGGCCTCGGCGATTTCCGGATTGTGGCCGTTGTTCTCGGCCGCGCTGCGGAAGTAGCCTGAGTAATATGACACAACCTTCGCCGCGAGCGTCTCGGGGATTTCCCCGCCCGTGCCCATGACCGGAGCGGCTGCGCCGATCGCGCTGACCGGCGCCATCCAGATCTGCTTTGTCCCGAGCGCGATGAGGGCGCCGGCCGAACCGGCGTTGGGATCGACGTAGGTGAACGTCGGGGCCTCGACTTTCATCAAGGCCTGCAAAATTTCCACCGCCGCGCCCAGTTCCCCGCCGGGTGTGTCCATGTCGAGGATGAAGGCCGAAGCATTGGCTGCCTCGCCGGCCTTGAGCATGCGGCGCAGGAAGTAAAATTGCGCCTGCGACACCGCGCCCTTCAGCGGAATGACCACGACCGCCCCCTTGGGGATCGCGCCTTCGAGCTTGCGCACCTCGGGCAGGGCCTCGGCGGATTTTTCCTCCGCAACGGCCGACTGCGCCCACGCGGACGGCGCGGCCAGCAGCATTCCCAGGAGCAAGGCTAGTCTCATCGGGACGATCTTCCCTGCCGGCGCGCCACCCTCAAGCCCAATCGGACGAATTCCCGCGCGCCCGTTTGCCCCCTCCGCTACACTGCGCCCATGCCCCGCATCGCCGAGGAAAGCATCGAACGCGTCGCCGCGGCCAGCGACATCGTCGAAATCATCGGCGGCTACTTCCCGCTCAAACGCGCGGGCACCAGCTGGCGCGCGCTGTGCCCGTTCCACCGCGAAAAATCCCCGTCCTTCCACATCAGCCCGCAGAAACAAGCCTACTACTGCTTCGGCTGCGGCGCGGGCGGCAGCGTGTTCAAGTTCGTCATGGAATACGAACGCGTCGACTTCGCCACCGCCGTCCGCCGCCTCGCGCAAAAGGCCGGCGTCACCATCATCGAAGAAGCCTCCGCGCCCGGTGATGACAAACGCCGCGAATTACGCGGACGCCTCCTCGAACTCCACAAAGTCGCCTCCGATTGGTTTCACGCCAATCTCCTGCGCTCCCCCGCCGGAGCCGCCGCGCGCGATTATTTGAAATCCCGCGCCATCAATTCCGACATCGCGAAAAATTGGCAGCTCGGCTACGCGCCCGACAGCCGCGACGCCCTGCTCAAGCACGCGCGCGCCGCCGGATTCAAAGACCCCGAGCTGCGTGCGAGCGGACTCTTCCACGGCGGCGAGGACAAACCGCTGGCCGACCGTTTCCGTCAGCGCCTCATGTTCCCCATCCGCAACGACTACGGCGAAGTCATCGCCTTCAGCGGACGCGTCCTCCCGCCGTCCGAGGATCCGGCCAAATACGTCAACTCGCCCGAGACCCCGCTCTTCAGCAAAGGCCGCGCGCTCTACGGACTGGACAGAGCGCGCCGCCCGCTGGCCGACGCCGGACTCGCCATCGTTTGCGAAGGACAACTCGACCTCATCCGCGTATTTGAAAGCGGACTGCAAAACGTCGTCGCCCCGCAGGGCACGGCCTTCACCCCCGCACAGGCCCGCCTGCTCAAACGCTACGCCGAAACAGTGGTGCTTTGTTTCGATTCCGACCGCGCCGGCCGCACCGCCGTCGAGCGTTCCCTCCCCATCCTCCTCGCCGCCGGTTTCGGCGTGCGCGTCGCCCCGCTGCCCGCGGGCGAAGATCCCGACTCGCTCATCCGCAAAAACGGCGCCGACGCTTTCCGCACTCTCGTCGACAACGCGCCCGACTATTTCGACTTCGCCCTCGATGAAGCCACAACGGCCGGCAAGCTCGACTCCACATCGTCCAAAGCCGCGCTCATCCGCAAACTCGCCGGCTTCGCCGCCAACTTCCCCGATGCCGTGGCGCGCGAATCCCTCGCCGCCCGCCTCGGACCGCGCCTCGCGCTTTCCCCGCAAGCCTTCCTCGACGCCATCCCGAAAAAAGCCGCCACCACTCCCGAGCCCGAGCCGGACGAAACCGACGAGGCCCCGCCCGCCGAGGAGCCCGACACGATCATCAAGCTCCTCCTCCACGCCGCGCTCGTCTGTGCCGAGACCCGCCGCTGGCTCGCCGCGCAGGACATTGCTGTCCTGGCCAGCCGCCCCGGACTCGGACTCCTCCAAAAATGCCTCGCCGCCACCTTCGATCCCGCCGACCCCGCCGCGACCCAGACCTTTCTGGCCGCTCAATCAGCCGAAGCCCAGTCCATCCTCGCCGCCCTCCTCCTCGGACGCCCGCCGTCCGACCCCGCCGCCATCGCCCGCGAGACCCTGCAAAACCTCCGCCGCCAACAACTTGAGACCCGCCGCGCCGCCCTCACCGCCCGCCTCCGGCAAACCGGACTCGCCCCCGCCGAAGTCGCCCGGTTGCAGTCCGAGGTTGTTGACATCATGAAGGAGATGGGGCAGTTTAGCGGGTCGCACTGACACCATTCCGGCGCGGCCGCTGTAAGTCGTCCACGCCCCGCGCGACACTCCGATACCGTATGGCCACCAAACCGAAGAAGAAGCCCGTCAAATTCTCCAAGCCGAAGAAGCCGCTCCGCAAGCCCGCGCCGAAAAAAGCGAAGCCCGTGGCCAAGAAAAAACCGGCCCCGGCCAAAGCCAGTAAGCCAGCGGCAAAAAAACCCGCGCCGAAACCCGCGGCCAAAAAGCCGGCCCCCAAAGCGCCGGCCAAGAAAGCTCCCGAGCCCAAAGCCTCCGCCAAGAAAGCGCCGGAGAAAAAAACCGCGGCCAAACCCGTCGCCGGCAAAAATGGCGCGCACGCCCCCGTCGCCGAGGCTCCCGCCCTCGACCTCGACAAGTTCATCGCGGAAAAAACCCGCGAACTGATCAAACTTTCCAAGGACCAAGGCTACCTCACCTTCGACGACCTCGAGGAAAACCTGCCGTCCGCGGTCAATGACCCCGACGTCATCGACAAAATCATCACCCGCCTGCGCGAGGTCGAAATCGAACTCATCGAGCAGAGCGACATCGACACCGACAAAGCCCCGCGCAAGGAGGAGGAGAAAGCCGAGAAGGACGAGAAAGCCGATGGCCGCCTCGACATCCTCGACGATCCCGTCCGCATGTATCTCAAGCAGATGGGCCAAGTCCCGCTGCTGACCCGCGAGCAGGAAGTGGAAATTTCCAAACGCATCGAGGACGCCGAGATCAAGGTGCAGGACATCGTCTGCCGCATGGGCTTCGTGGCCCGCGGACACCTCGACCTTGCCCAGAAACTCCTCGACCAGCGCGAGCGCTTCGACCGCGTCATCATGGACAAGAAGATCGAGAGCCGCGAGCGCTACATGAAAGCCCTCCCGCGCCTCTGCGCCACGATCAAGACCGCCGCGCAGAAGATCGACCGCCAGTTCGCCGGCTTGGCCAAAAGCAAAAAGCCGTCCGCGCAGGTCCTGAAAAATTTCGAAAAAGCCCTCGCCGGCATCCGCGCGCACTATCCCAAATTCTTCTACAAGCAGAAGATCACCGACGACTTCGTGCAGGCCGCCGAGGACATGAACCGCACGCTGGTCAATCTCCACGGCGAATTCAACAAGGCCAACAGCCGCGCCAAACGCAGCCCCGACGCGAAAAAGAAAGCTCGCGAGGTGGAAAAGCGCATCGAAGACATCGCCCACCGCGCATGGATGACGCCCGACGTCTTCAAACAATCTTACGGCGATCTGCGCAAATGGCACCGGGCCGCGCACAAGGCCAAAACCGAAATGGTCGAGGCCAACCTGCGCCTCGTCATCTCCATCGCCAAAAAATACACCAACCGCGGCCTCTCCTTCCTCGACCTCATCCAGGAAGGAAACATGGGCCTGATGAAAGCGGTGGAAAAATTCGAATACCGCCGCGGCTACAAATTCTCGACCTACGCCACGTGGTGGATCCGCCAGGCCATCACCCGCTCGATCGCGGACCAAGCCCGCACCATCCGTATCCCGGTGCACATGATCGAGACGATCAACAAGCTGATCCGCGTGCAGAAGCAGCTCGTCCAGGAATACGGACGCGAGCCCACCCCGGACGAAATTGCCGACGAAATCCAGTTGCCGGTCGAACGCGTCCGCGCCGTGCTCAAAATGGCGCAGACCCCGATCTCCCTGCAGATGCCGGTCGGCGACAGCGACGACACCAGCTTCGGCGATTTCATCGAGGACAAATCGGCGGAAAACCCCGCCGACAGCGCCGCCATCATCCTGCTCAAGGACAAAATCAAGGACGTGCTCGAGACCCTCACCGATCGCGAGCGCTCGGTGCTCGAACAGCGCTTCGGCTTGGTCGACGGCTATCCCCGCACCCTGGAGGAAGTCGGCCGCCAGTTCAAAGTTACCCGAGAACGCATCCGCCAGATCGAAGCCAAAGCCCTCCGCAAAATGCGCCACCCCACGCGTCTGCGTCAGCTCGAAGGCTACCTCGAACCCCGCGATATTTAGTCCGCAACTGCGCGCCAGTTCGGGGGTTTAACGGTTCATGGAAGACCAAAAACTCTGGGATCTGCTCGGCCGCAGCCCGCGCCGGTCTGCTCCGCCCTTTTTTGCCGCGAAAGTCCTACGGCAAATCGAAGCCGCAGAACGACAACCTCATTGGTTCGCGCTTCTCTTGCGCTGGCTAGCGCCCGCCGCCGTGGCTGCACTGGTCATTCTTGCCGTGCTGCCCCGCCCCGCCGCCGAGCCCGTTGCCGTTTCCGAACTGACCACCCTCGACCTCGTGGAACTGCTCAGCCCCGAAGATTACGAAACCCTCACCGCCGCCGGCTGGCCCTACAACAACGGATTTTTGTCTGCCGGTTTGTAGATGGGCCCCAATCGGCGCCGAGGACGGCGCGGCTACGCGGAAAAAACGGAAGGGGTGGGATTCGAACCCACGGTTGGTTTAACCCAACGCTCGATTTCGAGTCGAGTGCCTTAAACCGGACTCAGCCACCCTTCCTGAAGGAACGCTCTTATAGCGCGGGGTGCCTCACGAAGCAACCATCCGCCGACGCTGGGGGATTGACACCCGCCTCGTGCCCGACCATATTTCCCGTCCGCTTCGCGGGTGTAGCTCAGTTGGTAGAGCACTTCCTTGCCAAGGAAGATGTCGCGAGTTCGAGTCTCGTCACCCGCTCTCCCCACTCTCGCCGCGCGCGAGCGGGCGAGATGCCCGACCTCATAGAGATCCAAGGCTTGCAAGTAGCCGCCAAAGTGGGAGTTCCGGACCCGGAACGCCGCATTCCCCAGGGACTCGAGATCGATCTGACTCTGATCTGCGACTTCCGCGATCTGGCCGACGACGTTGCCCGCACTGCCGACTACGCCGCAGTGTCCGACCTCGTCCGGCGCGAATGTGCCGCACGGGAATTCCGTCTGATCGAATCACTGGCCGACCACTTGGCCGCGAGCATTCTCGCCGCCTTCCCGGCAATTGCCGAAGTGGCGCTGACCGTGCGCAAATTTGTCGTTCCCGCAACCCGCCACGTCGCGGTCAGGGTGACGAGAACACGCCGATAGCTCCCTGCTCGCGCAAGGGTCTTCAGTTTTTCTGGGGCGCCCCGGCGAGGAACTCGGAGCGCGCGAGCAGAAACGGGGCAACAAAGTTGCGCGGGATAAAGACAACCCTGTCTTGAAACTTGGCCGCAGCCGCGAGTTTTCCATCCCGGGCCTTTTTGGCTTCCTCCGAGGCTGGCTCTGCTTCGTCCGGCAATGCTTCGGCCGCGACTGAGACCGGGAGATTGTCGCCATCCCCTCGCCCGATGGTCAGAACGTAGCGGATGCCTTCGAACGTGTCGGCGGTGACGATGACCGGATTATCCTGCAGCGGTTTGAGGCGCGCGTCATCCGGTCCGTCGGGCACATCGGCCACCGCCATGCCGGTGAACATCGAGTCGATGCTCATGGCTTTGGCCATGTCGAGTGACTGGTTTTTGCGCAAACCTTCCATGGTCCACTGGCCACCGGGGACCTCGCGCTGCAGCACCCAGGATCCGTCCTTGGACTTCACTTCCACGCGGCGCGGCATGCCGGGGCGGACAAAAGCCTTGTCGATCCACGCGGACGGATTGGTCTGCAGGTCGGAAAACGTTTCGGAAACGAGGTAGGCGTTGCCGCCGCCTGCGGCAGGCATGACATAACGTCCGCTCGCCGTGCCGCCGATTTCCGGACGGATGCCCTCGGGCGCAGTCGTGTGCGTTTTGCCCAACACGACCGCGGCGAGCGTTTGCCCGGCGGCGTTTTTCAGTTCGACCCGCGTGCCGGCCTCCTCGCGCGGGACGTCGGCGCCCTGCGTGCGCAAGGACAGTGCGCCGTAATCGGCCTCGGCCACGGGCACGCTCTGCAAGGCCTCGAGGTCGGACATCTTGAGGATGAGCGCGGAAACGCGTTCGAAATCGGTCGGATAGCCGGAACGCTCGGCGACGCCCCAACCCGACTCGCCGCGCTCCAGAGACACGCGGCCGTCGGGGCCGGACAGAAGGATCGCGGTGACGTCGTTGACGGGAAACTCCCCGAGGATTTTCGCGCCGGCGGGCACGGCCTGCTCTTGCCAGCTGCCGCGCTCGGAGCGGTGCAAATACCAGGCGAAAGCGGCGACAACAACCGCGGCGAGCAAAAGATAGAGGAATTTGGGTCCTTGCATGGGCTAGCGGGCGTTTTGGCGGCGGTGACGGATGAAAGCCATAACCAGTCCGGCGGCGGCCACCACGAGAGGCATGGCCAAAATGTTCGTCCATTTGACGCGCTGCTCGAGCGCGTCGACTTCGCGGCGCAGCGTTTTGCGGACTTCCTTCAGCTCCTTCTTCGCCCCGGCCTCTTTCTGGCGGAACGCCTTGATTTCCTCCTGCTGCTCGGGCGTGAGGATGAATTGCTGTCCGGCGTCCTTGCTGCGTTCCAGCTCCGCAAGGCGCGTCTGCGTTTCGCTGAGCCCCTGCTCGAGTTCGGAAATTTTGTCGCGGAATTTGTTCTCCGCCTCGGCCTGCATGCGTTTGACCACGGTGAAGGGACGATCGCGCGATGCGCGGCTGCGCACCGAGGCGAGTTCCTCGCCGCCGGCCAGTTGCTCGATCATGGACTGGGCCAGATCGATGTTGCCGTTGGCGGGAACAACGACCGGGCGACCGAATGGCGTGGGCGCCTCGGCCGCCGCCAAAGGATCGAAAAGCATATCGACGTCGCCCACGAGGTAAACGGTGGTCGGGCCAGACGACTCCTTCAATCCCGGTGGTGCCTCCGGATCCACGGATGGCGCCGCATCGGGCAGCGACGCCTGACCCTCGGGAACGGCCTTGGGTTTGCCCTGCGGGAAGGCGGTTTTGAATTTGCCTTCGAGCTTCACGGCCACGGGGTATTCGACCCCGCTCGGCTTGAAATTGCGCTCCACGATTTGCGGCGAAGTCTGGGTGAAAGACGGGTCGGCCAGTTCCGATTGCGGGGAAGAAAACACGAGCGAAGTGCGCTCGATGCCCTCGGGGGATTCTCCCTGGTAAGCGCCGGCCAAAGCCATAAAGAGGCTGTCGACGCCGCCGGTCACCACGGAGTCCGGATCGAGCGCGTCGGGACCCAAAGCGAGGATGCCCGGAGCCCGCCCGCGGCGCGTGCTGCCGACGTTTTGCATATCGACAACGACCTCGGAGGTGTTGAATTGCACGCCCCAGGCCGGCAGGAGTTTGCCGAAGGTCGAGACGCTGGGCGGCGCCATCCCCATCATCGGCCCGCCGGGCGGCGCATCCATCACGCACATCGGATCGAGAAAAGCGACCAGCTTGCCGCCGCGGAGCACAAATTGGTCGATGGCATATTCGGTGACCTCGGAGATTTGCCTCGGATGCACGACCACGAGCGTCCCGATATCCGCGGGAATCTCCGCGGTGTCGAAGGGGATTTCTTTGACCTCGAACGCGCGGCGCAACTCGTCGAAGAAAATTCCGGCCGAAGGCGGACGCTCCATCATCATCATGGGCGGCGTCGGACTGGTGGTCAGCGGGGTGAGCAGCCCGATGACCGGACGCTCGGCATTGGTCACTGCATTGATGGCACGGGCAATGTCATATTCGAGCAAGCGCTCGCGGTCCGGCGCGAGGAAAGGCAGCGCCGATTTGCGGTCCAGTTGCGAGAAACCGAGTCCGAGATAAATGCGATCGCCATTGGGAAACACCTGCGGCTCCACCCCGTCGAGGCGCGCGGAATCTTCGGCGTCCGAGTCGGGCGTCGGATCAAAACGCTGGACCTGCAGTTTGCCGCCCGATGCGGTCTCCATGGCATCGAGGAGATCGTTGACGCTCTGCGCGTAATTCTTCAGCCCCATGGGCATGGCCTCGTCGCTTTGGCTGTAGTAAAAGCGGACCTGCACAGGGGATTTCAGATTGGACAAAATCTGCCGCGCGCCCTCGCTCAGCGTGAAGGCCCGCTCCTCGGTGAGATCGGCGCGCCATTGCAGACGGGAAAACACCACATTGAGACCGACGAGCAGGACCAGCATGGCGGCAATGCCGAGCAGGACGTAGGCGGGTGTCTCGAATTTGCGGTTCTTCATGGCGGATCAACCGGCCCGCCGCGCGCGCAGCACGGCTTGGGTGGCAAAGAGGAAAAACAAGATGACGGAGAGGAAAAAGAGGATGTCGCGCAGGTCGAGCACGCCGCGCTGGATGTTGTCGAAATGCGTCATCACGCTGAAGGCGGCGACAAAGTCGACCACACCCGGACTGAACACGCGGTTGAGCAGATTCAGCACCGGCGGCCAACCGCAAAGGATGAGGAAAAGGCAGATGACCACCGCGATGATGAAGCTGACCACCTGATTGCGGGTCAGGGCCGAAGTGAACGAGGTCACGGCGAGATACGAGGCGCCGAGCAAGAGACTGCCGATGTAGCCGGCCATGATGATGCCGTTGTCGGGCGCACCGAGGTAGTTGACCGTGATCCACACGGGGAAGGTCAGGACGAGCGCAACGGCGATAATGATGAGATAAGCGAGGAACTTGCCGAGGATAGCCTGCCAGGTCGTGACCGGCAGGGTGAGAAGCAACTCGATCGTGCCCGAGCGACGCTCCTCGGCCCACATGCGCATGCCCACGGCCGGGACGAGAAAAAGATACAGCCACGGATGCCAGCCGAAGAACGAGGCGAGCGAGGCCTGCCCGCGCTCGAAGAACCCGCCGATCATGAAAGTGAAGAAAGCGGAGAGCAGGAGAAAGATGACGACAAAAACGTACGCCACCGGCGAGGAAACCGTGCCGGAGAGTTCCCGCTTGGCCACGGACCAGATGTTACCCCAGCAAGTGTTCATGATTTTCGGCCCGGCGCGGTGTCGGGCAAAGTGATCGAGCGAAAAACATCATCGAGGCGTCCCTCCTCGATGCGCAATTCGACCAGTTTCCATTTTTCGCGCGCGGCCACATCGTGCACGCGCGCGGCCAGGGCGGATGCGGCGGAGGCGTCCTTCGGACGCAGCCGCAGAACGGCCGGCTGTTCCTCCAGCACCTCCACCGCAGAGCACCCCTCCAGTTTCTCCAAAAATGGCCGCAGCGCGGCGCCCCCCCGGTCCGCCGCGCGCAGCACAATCGTCCCGGCCCCCGACGCCCGGCCTTTCAATTCGTCCGGCGTGCCGTTGGCCACGATGCGTCCGCGGTCGATGATGATGGCCCGCGTACACACCGCCTCCACTTCCTCGAGGATGTGGGTGGAAAAAATGATCGCCTTGTCTTTGCCCATCCGCCGGATGAGCGAACGGACTTCGTGCTTTTGGTTCGGATCGAGTCCGTCGGTCGGCTCGTCGAGAACCAGCACCGGCGGATCGTGCAAAATGGATTGGGCCAGGCACGTACGATGGCGGTAGCCCTTCGAAAGTGTGTCGATGCTTTGGTGCACGACCGGCTCGAGGAAGCAGGTGGCGATGGCCCGGTCGACCGCGTCCTTCAGCTTCGTCCCGCGCAAACCGCGCGCCTCGCCGCAAAACTTGAGGAAACCGGAGACCGTCATGTCGCTGTAGCACGGCGCGTTCTCCGGCAGATACCCGATCAATCGCTTCGCCTCGACCGGTTGCTCCTCGACATCGAAATCCCCCACCCTGGCCGAACCCGAAGTCGGCGGTATGAACCCCGTCACGATCCGCATGGTCGTCGATTTGCCCGCGCCGTTGGGTCCGAGGAAGCCGAGGATTTCCCCCTTGTCGACGCGGAAAGACACGCCGTCGACCGCGGCTTTGGTTCCGAAATTTTTCTTCAGATCACTGACGGAAATCATAAGAGGCTGCATCGCATGAGGAGCCTTTCTCCCGCATGCGAAGTTAGCGACAAGGCGGACCGGCCGGACGTTCAAAAAAAGTGTGCCTGAGGGCGGACATTGCCAAGACCATCCGGCGGCGGCAGGATGAGGGAGCGACATGAGTTCCTCCCCGACTCAAAACAAGGCTCTGCGGGCTTGGGTCGAGGAAATGCGGGATCTTTGCCAGCCGGACCGCGTGGTCTGGTGCGACGGATCGGAAGAAGAAGACCGGCGACTCCGGCAACTCATGGTTGAATCCGGGTCGGCCATCAGGCTCAACGAGCAGAAGCGGCCGAATTCCCTTCTCGTCCGCTCCGACCCGCGCGACGTGGCCCGCGTGGAGAAGCGCACCTTCATCTGCAGCAAATCAAAAGACGACGCCGGCCCGACCAACAATTGGGAGGACCCTGCCGTGATGAAGGAAAAGCTGCACGGGCTTTACCGCGGCTGCATGCGCGGACGCACCATGTATGTCATTCCCTTCAGCATGGGCCCGGTCGGATCGAAGATTGCCCGCATCGGCGTGGAGA
The DNA here is from genome assembly GCA_044355525.1 of Chthoniobacterales bacterium. GTDB lineage: Bacteria > Verrucomicrobiota > Verrucomicrobiia > Chthoniobacterales > JACTMZ01 > JACTMZ01. Next base: position 9,782 of record JBIKXZ010000015.1, on the reverse strand, counting down.
TCACCGATTCACCCTACGTGGTGGTCAACATGCGCATCATGACGCGCATGGGACAGCAGGTGCTCGACGTTCTCGGGCCGGACGGATTTTTCGTCAAATGCCTGCACTCGGTCGGCTCTCCGCTAGCCGACGGCAAAAAAGATGTCCCTTGGCCCTGCAACCCGGAAAATACCCACATCGCCCACTTCCCCGAGGAGCGCCTCATCATGAGCTACGGCAGCGGCTATGGCGGCAACGCCTTGCTCGGCAAAAAGTGCCTCGCCCTGCGCATCGCCTCGGCCATCGGACGCGACGAAGGGTGGATGGCGGAGCACATGCTCATCCTCGGCATCGAGACGCCGGACGAAAAAAAGAGCTATGTCACTGCCGCCTTTCCCAGCGCCTGCGGCAAAACCAATTTCGCCATGCTCGTCCCGCCCGAGGCGCTCAAGGACTGCAAGATCACCACGGTGGGTGACGACATTGCCTGGATCGTGCCCGGACCGGACGGCAAGCCGCGCGCCATCAATCCCGAAGCCGGATGGTTCGGCGTGGCGCCGGGCACGTCGTACAAAACAAATCCCAATGCGATGGAGTCCTGCCGCAAGGACAGCATTTTCACCAATGTGGCCCTGACCGACGACGGCGATGTCTGGTGGGAGGGCATGACGGACGAGCCGCCGGAGCACCTGATCAGCTGGCTGGGCGAAGACTGGACGCCGGGCTGCGGCAAGCCGTCGTCGCATCCGAATTCCCGCTTCACCGCGCCAGCCCGCAATTGTCCTTCGATCGATCCGGAGTGGCAAAATCCGGACGGCGTTCCGATCGACGCGATCATCTTCGGCGGACGCCGCATGAATGATATACCGCTGGTTTTCGAAACCCGCGACTGGAACCACGGCACTTTCACCGGCGCCACACTCTCGTCCGAGCAGACCGCCGCGGCCGAAGGCAAAGTCGGCGCCCTGCGCCGCGACCCCATGGCCATGCTTCCCTTCTGCGGATACCATATGGGCGATTACTTCCGTCACTGGCTCGACATGGGGCAAAAATTCGGCGCGCAGCAGCCGCGCTTTTTCCACGTCAATTGGTTCCGCAAGGACGGCAACGGCAAATTTTTCTGGCCCGGTTTTGGCGAGAATCTGCGTGTGCTCCTCTGGATCATCGGACGCTGCCGCGGAACGGCGGAAGGACGCGAGAGCCCCCTCGGCGTCGTGCCGTGTTACGGCGACCTCGATTGGCGCGGGTTGGAATATCCGGAAAAACGCTTCGAGCAACTCATGGCCGAGAGTCCCGCCACGCTCGGCGACCAAGTGCATTCCAATGATGAATTCTTCGCTTCGCTCGGCGGCAAATTCCCGCACGAACTCAAGGCGGAGGAGGAGAAAATCCTTCGCCAACTGACCTGATGCCGCGCCGATTCGGGATTGCCGTCGTCCTGCTTACCGTCACCGCTCTCGCCGCAGACCAAACGCCGCAACAAATCGGCGACCAAGTGGCCGGACGCCTGTTCGCGAGCCTGATGACAACCTTGCAGGAAAAGATCGCCACAGACGGTCCCGAGGCCGCCATCGCCTACTGCCGCCTCGAGGCCCTGCCACTCACCGCGCAGGTTGCGGAGGAATTTCCCTCGGTCAAAAACGTCCGCCGCACCGCCCTGCGCGTCCGCAATCCTGCCAACGCGCCCGATGCCACCGACCAATCCGTGCTCGAGGAGTGGCTGGCCTCATGGAATCCGGCCGCCACGCCGCAACCGGTGGTCAAGGAATACACCGCCTCCGACGGCACAAAAGAATTGCGCTATTACCGCCCGGTGCCCGTCATGGCGACCTGCTTGGCTTGCCACGGGAGCGGCGACCAAATTCTGGCCAACGTGCGCGCGGCTCTGCAACGCGACTATCCGCAAGATGAAGCCGTCGATTTCCGTGAAGGCGATTTGCGCGGGGCGATTGTGGTGACGTTCGACGCGGAATAACCCTCCGCCGGAACATCGGAGTTCATAAAGCACCGATGGTCATGGACCGCCGCGACATTTCAAAAACCCGCCGCAGAAATGCCAGGGTGCGTCGCTCGAATTCGGCGAATTTTCTGCTGCCGCGCGGCGACTCGGCGTCGAGGTGACCCGTGTCGCGTATTTGCACCACCTGCAACTCGCCACCATAAGCGGACAGCATCCCGCGCGCGTTGCCGTTGGCGTTGAGCGGCGCGGGATCAGCGAGCAAGGCCAGCCCGGGGGTGCGCACTTTGGCCGCGGCGCGGCGCCCCTTGCCGTCGCGGTCAACCGGATCGAGTCCGATCCACGCATGGACAGCATCGCCCAACTCCGCCGCCGCCAAGATCGTCTCGAATCCTCCGCGCGAGAAACCAACCAGCACCACGCGTCCGTCCGTCTTGGCCCCGACCGGCCAAAGTCCGGCACGCCCGAGCTTCACCAGACCGACAATGGCCGCCGTATTGCGCTCGTCGTTCGCGAAGGTCGGATTGCCCGGCACGGCGACAATGAATCCTTCCCGCGCGAGCAAGACGCCCCAGTGCGCCATGCGGTCTTTGTTGGCGAGGAATCCGTGCACAACAACCGCGAGCGGCTGGGGCGCGTTCCCGGCGCGGAAATAGAAATCAACCACGGACGATTCGCCGCCCGACTCGACGCGATGCGTCTCCTTCCGGACTTCCGGCGGAATCTCCGGAGCGCTGACGCAACCAGCGAGCAGCAAAGCGAACAGAAGCGCACTTCGCCTCACGCCAGCAACTCCCGGCAAAGAAGCGCCCTCTCCCAACGTTCCGGCACCCGCGCGCCGCCGGCCCCGACCAAGGCGCCGACCACGATGCCACGATGGCAATTGTCGCCGCCTAGATTCGTGTTGGCCACCAGCGCTGCCTCGAGGTCATCGGCATATTTCCACGCGAGAAAAAGCGCGGCCGGAAACGAATCCGCGAGATAACACGCCGGACTCAAGATGCCGCCGACCACCTCCTCGTCCGGCCGCGTCGACCAAGTCTCGAGCTTTTTGCGTCCGACCCAGCCGTTGCCGTGCTTCTCGATGCTTTCGCGCACGCCGGCGCCGTTGAGAATGGCGACCAGCATTTTGGTCAAGTCACGCGCCGCCGTTTCCACCAACTCGCCGCGATGCGTGACCCGCACGTGCTCGCGCACGGCGGCCAACGCGGCGGCTTCATCATCGGCATGCCAAACGGCCAGAATCGGCACGTGCGCGAGACCGCCGATGTGGATGTCTTCGCCGCCGCAGTCCTCCGGCTTCTTGCCCCGCGCATGCTTGGTGAAGAAATTCCGGTGGCACTCCTCGACATAGGTGTCGCGGTGGCGTCCGGGCGTGGTCATGAAATCGATGTAGCGCCGCGTGTAATCGCCGGAGTCATATCTGCGGCAGGCACGAAGCGAAGCGATCAACTCGAGAGCGAGCTGCATATTCAGCGTGTTTTCCCCGGCGCGGAGAAACTGGTGATAGTGAACGCCTCGTTGTCCCCAGTATTGCGCCTGGTCATGCAGGATTTCCCCTTTGGCATTCGGTGCCGCGTAGCTCGAACGCCACAGGATGCTGTCCGCATGCGGATTTTTCGGAGCAAGGAGGTCCGTCACCAGCCCGTAATCCCGCGCCAGCGCGGCGCGGTCGTAATACCAGTGCACGGGCATGGCCAATGCGTCGCCGAGGAAGGCGCCGAGCAGGCAACCGTGTTGGCGCGCTTCCTTCGTCATTGCGGCACGATCATCTGCTGCGGCAAGGGCGCCGAGGTTTGCTTGCCGCGGCGCACCACCATTTCGGCCACCACATCAGTCCATTGCACGTCGGCCACCACCGTGCGCCCGGGTTGGAAGACCGGCACGAATGTGGTGTAAACCTGCGGCACATTCTCCCATTTGCCCTTCTTGTTCTGGACCGGCGTGTAGAAGACATTGCTCACCGGAATGTTCTGCCAGGACGGCGGGATGTAATTGTAGGTCCGCCGCGTGTCGAAGGCCAACTGCCGCAAAACAACCGCATCGGCACCCTGCAACCGCGCATTGTAAAGGATCGCCTTGTAAAGGAACGGATACCCGCGGTCCGATTGCGTGGCGAATCGCCCGATCACCTTGTTCGGCCACGACGGCGGTTCGGTCAGCACCGGCACCGGCGCGTCCTTGGGCAGCGGCGGGAAAAACTCCGCCGTGGACGGCGTGTAAAAGACCGTGGTGTCCTGCAGGGACGTGCAGCCGGTCAGCCCGGCGGCCGCGAGAAGAATCCACCAACGCCGCATGGCCACTGGCTACACCCGAAGGGCCCGCGGCGCAACCGCCCTCCGCGGCATTTGACACCGCCCCGCCGCTCCCTTAATCATTCACCTCCTGCCAACGGTGGCCGTAGCTCAATGGCAGAGCCCCGGATTGTGATTCCGGTTGTTGCGGGTTCGAGTCCCGTCGGCCACCCTTCCCATCCCATGGCCGCCGACGAGAAATTCATGCGCGAGGCCATCCGCTTGGCCCGCCAAGGCGTGGGCAAAACGCGTCCCAACCCCGCCGTCGGCTGCGTGCTCGTGAAAAGCGGACGCATCATCGCCCGCGGCTGGCACCGGCGGGCGGGACTGCCTCACGCGGAAATCGAAGCCCTGCGCGCGTTGAAAAGCATTTCCGCCGCCCGCGGCGCGACGGCCTATGTCACACTTGAACCCTGCTCAACGCACGGACGCACCCCGCCCTGCACAAAGGCGCTGATCGAAGCCGGCCTGGCGCGCGTGGTCACCGGCGCCATCGACCCCAATCCCAAGCACCGCGGACGCGGCCTGAAACTGCTGCAAAAAGCCGGACTGAAAACGCGCGGCGGCGTCTTGGCCGAGGAATGCGCCGCGCTCAATCCGGAGTTCCACCACGTCATGACCACGGGCCTGCCGTGGGTCGTTGCCAAATGCGGCATGTCGCTCGACGGACGCTTGACCCGGCCTCCGGGCGAAGGACAGTGGATCACGTCAGTCGCCGCCCGACGCGATGCCATGAACTTGCGCGCGCGCGTCGATGCCATCCTCGTGGGGGCGGGCACGGTTCGGGCGGACGATCCCGCGCTTACCCTGCGCGGGGTCCGCGGCACCCAACCCTGGCGCATCATCTGGGCACCACGCGGTGGCGTGCCCCGCCGGGCGCGCTTGCTTACGGATCCATGGCGCGACCGGACCCTTGTCCTGCGCGAGAAAAGCCTCAGAACCGCCCTGCGTTCGCTGGTCAAGCGGGGTATCCAGACCGTTCTGGTAGAGGGCGGCGGCCACACCCTGGGTTGCCTGTTCGACGGCGGTTTGGCGCGGGAGGTCGTCTTTTATGTGGCCCCCCTGCTGAGCGGAGGCGGTGTTCCCGCGGTCGGCGGGCGGGGCGTGAAGCAGGCGGTTTCGGCCCCGCAATTGTGCCCAGTGGCCTACCGGCGCATCGGGGACAATCTCCGTATTTCCGGGCTGGTCACGCCGCAGGGGGCTTGACATCAGTTATTTACGCTTGAAACCCGGGCGAAAAAAAGCGGGGATTTTTTCTGAAAAATTGCTTGCACGCCCACCTCGAGTCGCTACTCTATCGCCCAGCGGAGCAATCCGTCGCAAACAAACCAATAAACCTAATCATGAAAAAATATATCATCACTGGCTTGGTGGCTGTGATCGCTGCGACCTCGTCGTCGTTCGCCGGCACTGAGTCCTACAAAAAAACCGTTGTTCCTGTGGAAGAGCCCTGCCTCTACCGCGACAACGAATTCCAAATCGATGCCTTCGGCTTGGGTGGCTTTTACCGCTCTGGCAACCCCGTCTGGGGTGGCGGCCTGGGCCTCAACTACTTCTTCGCTCGTTACTTCGGTCTCGGCGTTGAGCAGTTCGTGGCCGGCAACGACGGAATCGGCACGGAATGGGGCACCTTCGGTCACCTCTTCCTGCGCTATCCGTTCTGCTGGGGCCTCTCGCCCTATGCCATGGTCGGCATCGGCAAGATCTACGGTGAGAACAGCACCGGTCTCGGCGGCGGCGACGTCGGCGGTGGCTTGGAATACCGCTTCACCGAGAACATCGGCCTCTTCGTCGACGGCCGCTGGTTCTACTCGCCTGAGCTCAGCAACGGCGGTGGCGCCATTGCCCGCACGGGTCTGCGTTTCGCGTTCTAATTGCTGAACGACTGAACTTCACAAACGGCGCCGGAGTAATCCGGCGCCGTTTTTCTTTGTCTGGGATAGGGCGGTCCGCGGTCAGGTTGCCTCAATAACCGCAGGGGGCGCAGAGACCACAGAGGGAGAGAACGGGAGAATGAGCAACCGAGCGGCGGTCGGGGGATGGCCGCCCTCGACAGAGCCTTCTTGGAGGGCGAGCGTCCTCGCGAGCCGCGAACGTCGGCGTGGACGCGCAGGGATAAGGATGCCCGCGTTCCGGTGGCCGCTTCACATTGCAAACTGTAGCCGCGGCACTCTATGCCGCGCCGGCAAGGTGGCTCAAAGGCAAAGTGCCACGGCTTACAACGCGAAAGTCTCAACACCCGCGTCGGACTGCTCCCCTCTCTGCGTCCTCTGCGGTTTTCTGCTCCTGCCAGCAAAGTAATCTTACCGCTCCGGCGCCGGGGACGGCGCCGCTACATTTTGTAGCGTCGGCGTCCTCGCCGACGGTCGTTGCTGAATCAGGTATCGGCGGTCACAGACCGCCGCGACAAAAGCCAACCGGCGGAGAGCGCTACTCCGCTGCCGGCTCGTCGGACACGCCCTCGCCCACCATGTAGCGGGTAAAGCGGCGAATGACGATGTTCTCGCCCAGCTCGGAGATCTTCGATTTCACGAGGTCGGCGATGGTCAGATCGGGATTCTTGATGAAGGGCTGCTCCATCAAACAGATCGTGCCGTAAAATTTGTCGACTTTGCCTTCGACGATTTTTTCCACGATGTTGGCCGGCTTTCCTTCGACCTGCTGGCGGTAAATGGCCTTCTCGCGCTCAATCTGGCCAGAGTCGACTTGCTCGCGGGAGACGCAGGTCGGATTCGCCGCGGCGATGTGGAGGGTGATGTCTTTGACGAATTCGCGGAAGTTCTCGTTCTTGGCCACGAAGTCGGTCTCGCAGTTGACTTCGACCAACACGCCGACCTTGCCCTGCAAATGGATGTAGGAGGCGACGATGCCTTCTTTGGCGCTGCGGGAGGCTTTCTTGCCGGCCGAGGCGATGCCCTTGGCCCGGAGGAGATCCTCGGCCTTGGCCAAGTCGCCGCCCGCTTCGGCCAGCGCGCGCTTGCAGTCCATCATGCCCGCGTTGGTCTTTTCGCGGAGTTCACGGACGAGTTGGGGTGAGATTTCAGACATACCTAAAGTTTACAGTGTTCAGTTTTCAGTGTTCAGCCGGAGCGCCGTGGAGCGGCGCCGCCCTTTATTCCGCGACGGCGGCTAGGGCGGTGTCGGTCTTCTTCTGACGGATGCCGGAGGCGCCCTTGATGGCGTCGACCAGTTTGGTCAGCACCACGCGGATGGAGCGGATGGCGTCATCGTTTCCGGCGATAGGATAGTTGATCAGTTCGGGGTCGCAATTCGTATCCACGATAGCCACCACGGGGATGCCGAGGCGGTTGGCCTCGCGGACGGCGATGTCCTCGCGAGTCGTGTCGATGACGACCACGGCGCCGGGAAGTTTGTCCATCTCGCGAAGCCCGGCCAGATTCTTCATCAGGCGGGCGTGCTCGCGGCGGAGGGAGGCTTGCTCCTTCTTGCCGATTTTATTCACGCCGGGACCCTTCAGCTTTTTCTCGATGTCGTTGAGACGGGCCACGCTTTTGCGGATCGTCGCGAGGTTCGTCAGCGTTCCGCCCAGCCAGCGGTTGTGGACGTAGAATTGTCCGCACGATTCGGCCGCTTCCTTGATCGCTTCCTGAGCCTGCTTTTTGCATCCCACGAAGAGGACCTTGCCCCCGCCGGAGACGATGCCGGAGAGGAATTTCGTCGCGGTCTCGAGTTGCTCGACCGTGCGGCTGACGTCGATGATGTAGATGTCGTTTTTCTCTTCGAGGATGAACTCCCGCATCTTGGGGTTCCAGCGCTTGGTCTGGTGCCCGTAGTGGACGCCGGATTCGAGGAGTTCGTTGATGAGTTCGATGGATGCCATGGTCTTGTTTCCGGATTAGCCGGCTTCTTTTTCAGTCTCGGCCACTGCAGCGAGTTCCTCGCCGAGGTCGGCCTGCTCGATTTCGATGTCGCGGGCGCCCTGGAATCCGGTTCCGGCCGGGATGAGGTGGCCCATGATGACGTTTTCCTTGAAGCCGCGCAGCTGGTCGGTTTTGCCCAACGTGGCGGCGTCGGTGAGGACGCGCGTGGTGTCCTGGAAGGACGCCGCGGAGATGAAGCTTTCCGTGCTGAGCGAGGCGCGGGTGATGCCGAGCAGCACCGGTTCGCCTTCGGCGGGCTTTCCGCCGAGCTTGGTGATGCGCTCGTTCTCGTTGTCGAACTCGGTGCGCTCGACTTTGTCGTCCCAGAGCAGCGTGGTGTCGCCCGGGTCGGTGATTTTCACCTTGCGGAGCATCTGACGGATGATGATCTCGATGTGCTTGTCGTTGATCTCGACGCCCTGCAGGCGGTAGACCTCCTGCACTTCGTTGAGCAGATGCTCCTGCAGTGCGGCCGGACCGCAGACCTGCAGGATCTCGTGCGGAAGCACGGGACCTTCGGTCAGCTGACTGCCCTTCTTCACGCGATCGCCATCGGCCACGATGATGTGCTTGTTGAGCGGGATGAGGTGTTCTTCCTCTTCCTTGGTTTCGAGGTCGAGGACAAGGAGACGGCGTTTGCCGCGGGCCGTGCCCTCGATCTTGACGATGCCGTCGATCTTGGCGATCTCGGCCGAATCCTTGGGCTTGCGGGCCTCGAAGAGTTCGGCCACGCGGGGCAGACCGCCCGTAATGTCCTTCGTCTTGGCGATTTTACGCGGCGTCTTGGCCAGGAGCTGTCCGGCTTCGACCTTGCGGTTGTCGGCCACCACGATGTGGGCGCCGGCCGGGATCGAATAGCTGGCCACGACTTTCTTCTCGTCGTCGACCACCACGATTTGCGGATGCAGGTCTTCCTTGTGCTCGATGACGACGAGACCGGTGATTCCGGTGGCTTCGTCGACTTCACGCTTCACGCTGAGACCCGGGATCATGTCGCGGAATTCCACGGTGCCGGGCTTCTCGGTCAAAATCGGGAGGTTGTAGGGATCCCATTGGACGAACACTTCGCCCTTCTTGACCTTGCCGCCGTCCATGACGGAAACGACGGAACCGATGACGATGCTGTGGCGCTCGAGTTCGCGTCCGTCCTTGTCGTTGTAAATGCCGATGAAGCCGTTTTTGTTCAGCACGATGTTGTTGCCGTCGGTCGAGGTCACCGTGCGGAGTTCGACGTAACGGACGGTGCCGTCGTGCTTGGCCTTGATGATCGGCTGCTTGAAGGTCTGGCTGGCCGTCCCGCCGATGTGGAACGTACGCATGGTCAGCTGGGTGCCGGGCTCGCCGATGGACTGCGCGGCGATGATGCCGACCGCTTCGCCCACCTGGATGAGTTTGCCGTTGGCCAAGTTGCGTCCATAGCACTTGGCGCAGCAGCCGCGCTTGGATTCGCAGGTCAGGACCGAGCGGATGCGGAGCTGCTCCACGCCCATGTGCTCGAGCGCATTGGCGGTTTCTTCATCCACGATGTGGCCGGACTTGATGACGGTTTTGCCGGTGACCGGATCCTTGATGCTTTCGCAGCTGGTGCGGCCGATGATGCGGGTCTTGAGGTCGACGACTTCCTCGTCACCCTCGTAGATGGGCTGGACAACGATGCCTTTGACCGTGCCG
>JBIKXZ010000014.1:0-24887 GCA_044355525.1 Chthoniobacterales bacterium | reverse complement strand
ACGGCCAATTTGGTCCAGAGCGGAACAGGACGCCGCAGGCAGGCGCGGCCTTCTTCGAGGAAACGCGGAATGCCGGCCAGCAGCGAGAGGATGTCGGGCGTGGCCGCGCGCAGGTTGTCCGCATGACGCACGAGCAGGTGGAAGACGGCGTTGACCGCCGTGCCGCTGTGGGTCTGAGGGTCGAGTTGCCAGCGCGGATGCTCGCGCTGGAAAAACAAACCGGTGCGCAGGTAAGCGAGGAAGGCGCGGCGGTCGGTCCAGTCGTCACCCTCGCCCGGCGGAAGGGCTTCGATCAGCGGCAAGGTCTGTTCGAAAAGACGGATGCGCCGTTGGTGGGAATCGGGATCGTTCGGACCGAGTTTTCCCCGGTATTCGCGCAGTCCGAGTTCCGCGGCGTCCTGCGGCGACAGTTCCCACGCGGCGCGGAAAAATTTTTCCGCGGCGGCGTGCGGTTGCGGCGCGCGGCTGTGCGGGGGTGGACGGAAGACAGCCGGCATGGGGCCGTCAGTCTTTCTTCACGATCTGCCCCTCTTGGTTGACGGGGGCGGACATGATCCGGTTGATCTCGACGGCGAGGTCGCGCATTTGTTCGACTTCGGATTTGGACGGTGCGCGGTCCGCGGCATCGCCGGCGATTTTGCGGATGGTGGCGAGGCGCGAGGTGATGGCGGTGACCAGTTCGGTGTTCTTCAGGCGCGGATTGAGCGTGGCCAGACGGTCGAGGAAGTAGTCCATCACGTCGGGCTTCATCAACCCGGCCGCGCGCTGCGGGCTGTAATTCTCCGCGGTGACGATGGTGCCGATTTCGAATCCGCGCAGCCATCCGCCGAGGCTGATCATGTGCGCCATTTCCTCGTCGCGCAGTTCGACCATCGCTTCCTCCACATCGGCCTGCGTTTTGATCAGCTCGAGCTTGAGTCCGGGCCAATCGCCGCGCGCGCCGAGTTCGAGCAGGCTGTTGGCGCGGCTGGAGAGGCGCTGTCCGACGGCGAGGCTCTTGGCCTGGCGTAGGAGGGCACGGCCGACATTTTGGATAAGGCCTTTCTGCTCGGCGACCACGGCGAAGAAGCCGTCGCAAATGAGCGAGCCGAAGTTGAGCGAGGTCTGAAAACGGTTGTTGTAGGTGCGGTCGAAGTCGGTCGCGGCGATGAGGTCGACCGGCACGGGCTTGAAGACTTCCAGTTCGGTGAAGAGGCGCTGGATGGACGGCGCGGTCAGTTCGTTGACCCCCAGCTCCTCGCGGGCGAATTCATCCTGCAGGATCTCGGCCGGCGTCTCCGCGCGCAGCGGGACGGCCGCGCAGACCATGAGGGCACTGTAGAAAGCGGCGCGCATTTGTCGGATCACCCTGACACAAACCTCCGGCCCTGTCCATGGGACGTCGGCCCCATTTCGCGCTGGCCCGCGGGCGGCGGGAGGCGGATGATGGCGCCATGAAAAAAGTCCTGGTTCCGGTCGATTTCAGCGACACACAGGGACGGTTGATCGAAGCCGCCGAAAAGGAGGCCGTGCTGCGCGGCGGGTCGCTTTTTTTCCTCCATGTCATCGAGCCCGCGGCGGAGGTGGCGGGTTTCGAGACCGATCCGGAAATGATGCGCCTGCGCATCGGGCAGGACCTCGAGGCCGAGCAACGCATCGAAAGCGAACGGCTCAAGGAACTGGCCCGGCAAGGCGAGGTGCGCGGCTTGAAATGCGGGTCGGCCGTCCGCTTCGGCTTGCCCGCCGATGAAATCCTCTCCGCCGCCACCGAGCACGGTGCCGATCTTCTGGTCATGGGCTCGCACGGTCACGGCGCGCTCTATCATTTGTTCACCGGCAGCGTCGTCACCGGCGTGCTCAAGCGCTCGCCCTGCCCCGTGCTCGTCGTCCCTCTGCGGGACAAAACGAAGTAAAGCCGCCCGCGCATGACGACCGACTGGTCCACCTGGGAACCGCGCGAACGCGCCAATCTCTGCTTCGTCGTGCGCGGCGACGAGGTCCTCCTCATCCACAAGAAGCGCGGGCTCGGCGCCGGCAAGATCAACGGTCCGGGTGGACGCCTCGAGCACGGCGAGACCGCGCTCGAAGCCGCCGTGCGCGAGGTGCAGGAAGAACTTTGCGTCACCCCGCGCGATCCTCAAAAACGCGGCGAGCTGCATTTCCAATTCGCCGACGGCTACGCGCTGCACTGCACGGTCTTTGTCGCCGACGGTTGCGAGGGCGAACCGGTCGAGACCGACGAGGCCGTGCCGCTGTGGGTGCGGCAGGACGAAATTCCGTTCGACCGCATGTGGGCCGATGACGAGCACTGGCTGCCCGGCGTGCTGCAGGGACGCAGCTTCCGCGGATTTTTCGAATTCGACCGGGACACCATGCTCGCCCACCGCATGGAATGGCTCGAAGCGGAGGCCTTGGTGTCATGACTGTCGCGCAATTCCTCCTCGGCATCGGCATCGGCGCGCTCACCGGCGTCCTCGCCGCGCTCTGCGGGGTGGGGGGCGGACTCATCATGGTGCCCGCTTTTGTTTTCCTCATGGCTCTCGACCAGAAATCCGCAGTCGCCACCTCGTTGGCCGTCATCATCGCCGTCTCGCTTGTGGCCACCGCCAAATATTCCGCCGCCTCGCTGGTCAAATGGCAGGTCGTCTTGCCGGTCATGCTCGGTGCCGTGGTCACCACGTGGCTGGCTACCGATTGGCTCAAGTATTTGTCGAACGATACGCTGACCCGTCTCTTCGCAATCTTGATGATTGTGGTAGGGATTCGTATGCTCTGGGTGAGATGATTCCGGAGTTTTTCCCATGTCACGGAATTGTAACAATTGGTAAGTCATTGTGAAACAGAAGCTTAAAGCGTCTCAATTGCCCCTCCAAAAAAATCTTCATTTTTTTCCTTGCGCAACACGGGGGGCGTGTTACTTTGCTCACATCTTTAGTAAAGATTGTTCTGGGGGGAACAGCAGCCCTTCTCGCCACTCGGTGAGGAGGGCTGCAACTTTTTAGGGGTAATTCTTCGGGGCTCGTCCTTTGCCCGCTCTGCCATGAACCGGGTCTCCAAACCTGCTTCCCGCCGCCTCCTCCTTTTCTACGGCGGACTCTTCATCGCCCTCGGCCTCGGCTGGTTGATCCACGGCCCGGTGCTCTCCGAAATCGTCCGCCGTGCCGTCCCTTGGGTGGCCGAACGCTCAGGCTATACCGCGACCCTCGCCGGAGTCCGCGCCCGCGCGTTCGAACCCGTCCGCCTGACCGGCGTGGCCCTGACGCGTCCGGGCGGAACGCAGTTGCAAGCTGCGGAAATCGATCTGGACTGGTCCCGTTGGGGCGAGTGGGGTTGGTCGCCGTCGACGTGGATCCGCCGCGCGGAAGTGCGCGGGCTGTCCGGTCAAGTGGCGCCCTCCGTTGCGTCCCCGTCATTCCCCGCGGACGGGAGCGCACCCGGCCCGGCGTCGCCTCCCGTCTGGCCGCGGATTGTCGAAATCAAAGACGGCAACCTGTCCTTCGCCGGCCACGGTTGGAACATCGATCTGTCCGGATTCGACCTGCGCCTTGACGAAGGTGACACCGGGATTTTGCGCATACGGGACTGCCGGGCCCGCGCCGCGCAGCTGGAAAGAAATTTCCATGATCTCCTCGCCGTGACCGCCTGGCGCGATGGCGTGGCCTATTTCGCCGACCTGGCTCTCGATGACAACGTGGTCATCGACGCGCTCTCCCTCGGGCTGGCCGGTCCTGCCGCCCTCACCCTCGAGGCCCGCGCCGCCGGCGGTTACGTCTATGCCGACCTCAGCGGTGGCGGGGCCTCGACCAAAGCCGCGGTCAACGCGCTCAATCTTTCCCTTGCCGGCATCGCGGAATTCGCCGGGGTCGAAGGCGACATGGAAGGCACCGTCGACCTGGCTAAACTCACGTTTAATGGCGACCCCGCGGAACCGCTCTCCGGCCAAATGTCCCTGCGCCTCGAAGCCAAGGATTTCGCCTGGCGCAAAAACGCGGTTGAGGAACTCACCGCCGGACTGAGCATCGCCGGTCGCCGCATCCGGCTGAACGATTCCCGCCTGCGGCAGAAGGCGAATGACGTCAAACTCCGCGGCACCGTCACCCTGCCGCCCGCGGATGCGGACTGGCGCCGGGCGCCTTTCGAATTCGACGTCGATGCCGACATCGGCAACCTGCGCGCGCTGGCCGGATTGTTCGGTCCGCCGTGGAACGAATTGTCCGGCGGCCTGCGCATCGAAGGAAAAGGCTCCGGTCAGGCCTCCGACGGCGAAGGATGGCTCAAGATCCGCGCCTGGGACTTGCGCGCGCGGGGCATCCCGGCCGGCTCCCTCCAGGCCGACCTCAAGCTGGAAGGACGTGATCTCAAGCTGACCGGACTCGACGCGCAGAGCGGACCGGATTTCGCCCGCGGCGGCGGACAACTCACCCTCGGCGATCCTTTGTCATATCAGGGCCGCCTCGAACTCCGCCTGCGGGAGGTCTCGCGCTACCTCGAACCGCTCGGACGCTTCGCTCCGGACTGGGCGCGCGAGGGCGGCGTGCTCCTTTTCTGGGACGGCGACGGCTCCGCCACGGCGCATTCCGGCGTGGCCACCCTCGAACTCGTGCGCTTCGCCGGCGACATGAACCCGGTCCCGGTCAACGGCAAACTCTCCGCCAGCTACTCGCCGGGCAATATTTATGTCAGCCGTTTTCTCCTCGACCGCGGACCGCTCTCCTTGTCATCGACCATCTACTTCGGCGGCAAAGGACTCAGCGTGCAGGACCTCCAGATGTTCAGCGGCCGCTCGCGCCTGCTGCGCGGCGAACTCTTCCTCCCGCTCTCCCTCGAAGCCGTCCTCGCGCGGCAGCCGTGGGAGCAGACCCTGCTCAAGGACGGCGAAGTCTACGCCTTGGTGCGCTCGGATAATCTCGACCTGGCATCGCTCGTCGAGTTGTTCGGACAGGAAACCACCCTGCGCGGCAAAGCCGACCTGAGCCTCGATGCCAGCGGTCCGTGGGACAAGGCTTTGATCGACGGGAAACTTTCCATCAACGGCCTGCGCGCCGCGTTTCCCTCGCTGAAAATCCCCGACGCGCGGGCCGCGCTCGATCTGCGGGTGAAAGACCGCCGTGCCGCGCTGGATGGCCGCTTGCAGCCCGACGGGGCGGACGCCGTCACACTGCAGGCCGATCTCCCGCTCCTCGGTGCAACGGACGACGGCGCGTGGACGCTTGTCGATTATGACAAATCTTGGACCGCCAACATGGAACTCCCGCCAACTGACCTCGCTTCGTTTGCCCCCGTCATCGCCGGAGCTGCTTTCGATCGCGGCACGGTGAGCGGCAAGGTGCAGCTCGCCGGCACGCCGTCCGCGCCGCAGTTCGAGGGCGCGATCGAATGGAAAAACGGACGCATCGCTTTTCCCGCACCGTGGCAGCCGGTGGAAGACATCGAAGCCAGGCTCGGCTTTCACGCGGACGAAGCTGCCTTTGAGGAAACGCGCGGACGCATGGGCGAGGGGACCTTCGGGTTGGCCGGCAAAATCGGCTTGGCCAACCTGCGCGAACTCCCCTGGGAATTCCAACTGCGCGGCGCGAATCTCGACTTTTTTGCGGACGAAAATCTGCAACTGCGCGGCACGCCCGATTTCGCAGCCCGCGGGAGCAGGCAATCGGGTGCCATCCAAGGAATCCTCGGCCTCGACGGCAGTGCCGTGCTTCGCGGTCTGACCATCACGCCGCAGTTGTCCGCCGCCGCCCCCGTGTCCGCCCCGCCCGCGTCATCACCGGCTGCGACCTCGCTCGCGGCGTGGACTGTGGATCTCAAGATGTCCTCCGCCACCCCGATCTCCGTCGGGCGGGAAGACGAGGGTGGAACCCTGACCCCTGATCTTTATTTGCAAGGCACCGTCGGCGAACCGCTCCTGCTCGGCACGATCGGTGCGGAAAAGTTGTCCGTCCGCTGGCCCTCGGAGGCCAAGCTCACCGCGGCCGGCCGTGTCCATTTCACGCGGGAAAAACCGTGGATGCCCGTGCTGGATCTGACTGGCGTGGGCCAAGCCGGTCCTTATGACATTCGTGCGGGTGTGTTCGGTCCGGTCGACGAGCGCCGACTGCTCGTTTCTTCCTCCCCGCCGCTGACCACCGAGCAGATCGTCCTGCTCCTCACCACCGGGGTTTCGCCCGTGCCGCTCCCGCCGTCCGCCCCCGCCACGCCGGAAGACAAATTGACCGCGGAGCCCTCGTGGCTCGAATTGGACAGCATTCGCGGGCTCCTCGGTTGGAACACGGGCGAGGGCGCCGCCGGCGGTGAAGGCGAGGCGATTTCCTTGGGCGGGGGAACCGTCGGTTACGAGTGGAACTGGCGCTGAAACCGCGCTGCTTGTTCCGGCTTAATCCTTGACCGTGGAGCGCGCTCTTCTACGTTCGACCGTCCCTTTCATGAGTGAACGCAACCTCAGACTCGGTCTGCCTTCCGGCAGTTTGATGGAGCAAACCTTGGCCCTTTTCGCCAAGGCGGGCTTCACCGTGTCCGGAGCCAGCCGCTCTTACCGTCCCTCGGTCGACGATCCCGAGCTGGTTGTCCGCCTGCTCCGCGCGCAGGAAATCAGCCGCTATGTCGAGCAGGGTTTCCTCGATTGCGGCATCACCGGGCGCGATTGGGTGGCTGAGAATGCCTCCGATGTCGCCTCGCTCTGCGACTTGCCCTACAGCAAAGCGACCGCCGCACCCACCCGCTGGGTCGTCGTCGTTCCCGAGGATTCACCGGTCAAATCCGTTGAAGACCTCGCCGGCAAACGCGTGGCCACCGAGGCGGTCGGGCTGACCAAAGAATTTTTCCGCCGCCGCGGTGTCGATGCGGAAGTCGAATTCAGCTGGGGCGCCACCGAGGTCAAAGTGCCCGATTTGGTCGATGCCATCGTCGACATCACCGAGACCGGCTCGTCCCTCCGCGCGAACAAACTCCGTATTGTCGAGACCATCATGGAATCCTATCCGGTCTTCATCGCCAACCGCACCGCCTATTCGGACGAATGGAAGCGCGGCAAGATGGACCGCATTGTTTTGCTCCTGCAGGGCGCCCTGGCCGCCCGCGACAAGGTCGGTCTCAAGATGAACCTCCCGCAGGCCAGCTTGGAGAATTTGCTTGAGGACCTGCCCGCTCTCCGGAATCCTACCGTTTCGCCCTTGGCGCATGATGGCTGGGTCGCCGTCGAGACAGTCATTGATGAGAAGATTGTCCGCGAGATCATCCCGCAACTCAAAGCACTCGGGGCCGAGGGGATTATAGAATATCCCCTCAACAAGCTGGTTTACTGACGCAACACATGGGATCCATCAAAAAGAGGCGGAAGGCGAAAATTGCCAAGCACAAGCGCCGCAAGCGCATGAAGCTTAACCGCCACAAGAAGCGTTTGCGCTACAAGAGCTAAAGGCTATCTTCGGCCCCATGTTCGCGCGTTTCCGGTTGCGCCCCGCCGCCGCCCGTTCGCTGCTGTGCTGCCTGCTCGCCGCCGGAGGCTCCGACGCGTCGGCTCTCACTGCCGATGCCGGCTGGGCCGAAGCTCCGGCTGACGCCCGCGCTTCCGCTCTGTCCGGAACCCTCGACCGCCGGGCCGAAGCCATGGCCCGCGTGGCCGCCGGGATGCTGTCCGCCGATCCCGACCCGGACACCGCGTTCCGTCATTACCGCCGCGCCCTCGATCTCGATCCGTCCAACGCCTCACTGGCCGAGGAACTCGCCCGCATCCATTTGCAGCGCGATGAAGTGCCCGAAGCCCTCGCCGTCCTCAAGGACACGCTCAAGCACAAGCCCGACTCCGCGCCGCTCGCCCTGCGCATCGCCGGCATCTATGTCATAAGCCTGCGCAAGTTCGAGCCCGCCACCCGCTACGCCCGTCAGGCCCTGCGCGCCGCGCCCGATCTCATCGAGCCCTACCAGATGATCTACAGCATCAGCCGCGCCGACGGACGTCCGGAAGACGCGGCCAAAGTCCTCGCGCAGGCAGCGCGCCGCACCAACGAGGATCCGGAATTCTGGGCCGGCCTCGCCGATCTCAATGTCCGCCAGCTCCTCATGGAAGGAAAACTGCGCGATGGCACGAAGTCCTCCGCCGCCGTCGACCATTACCGCCGCGCCGCGGAATACGGACGCCAGGATCCGGCCATTCTCCTGCGCGCCGTCAATTTCTTCTTCGCCGGCGGTCACCTCGAGGACGCCGTCGCCTCCGCCCGCCGCCTCCTCGTCCTCCAGCCGTCCGACACCCAGACCCGCGAAAAACTCGCCCTCGCGTTGTCCGCGCTCGGCCGCGACGACGAAGCCCTGACCGAACTCGAAGCCGTGGTCGGCGACAACCCCGCCAGCCTGCTCGCCTACCGCGCCCACGGCGAAATCCTCCTGCGCCGCGAAGATCCGGTCGGTGCGCTCGACAAGTTCGAGAAAGCGCTCCTCCTCCACGACGAAGACCCGCGACTCTACCTCGAAATCGCCGACCTTTGCCTCAAAACGGAGAACGCCGAGCGCGCCGCATGGTGGCTGGCCCGCGCGCGCGAGAAATTCCCCAACCTTCCCGAATTGCCCTTCTACGAGGGACAACTCCTCGCCCACCTCAAGCGCTGGCGCGAAGCGCTCAACGCCATGGACATCTCCGCCGACCTCGCCGCGCGCTACCAACCGTCGTTTCTCACCCCCGAGTTTTATTTCCAGCACGGCGTCGTGGCCGAGCGCTCCGGCGAACACGATGCCGCGGCGCGGCATTTTCTCGCCTGCCTCGATTTGGACGAAGGACACGCCCAAGCCCTCAATTACCTCGGTTACATGTGGGCGGAACGCGGGGTCAATCTGACCGAGGCCGAGGAATTCATCCGCCGCGCCGTCGACCTCGAGCCGGACAGCGCCGCTTACCTCGACAGCCTCGGCTGGGTTCTCTACCAGCAGGGCCGTTACCATGAAGCGCTCGCCCCGCTCGAGCGCGCCGCGCAACTCGCCGCCGGGCAACCCGACGCCACCATCGAGGAACACCTCGGGGATGTGCTGGAAAAACTCGGACGCCGCAGTGAAGCGGTCAAAGCCTGGGAACGCGCCGCCGCCCTGCCCGGTGCCTCGGAAAATCTCCCCGCCAAATTGCAAGCCGCCGGCGGCACCCTCCCGGCCGAAGCTGCCAAAGCCGGCGCCGCCCAACCCTGAAAGTCCTTGAGCCGTCCGTCGTTCTCTGCGACCGTCAACCGCTGTCTCACGGTAGCGCACGGGCTCTTAGCTCAGCTGGTTAGAGCATGCGACTCTTAATCGCCAGGTCCTGGGTTCGAATCCCAGAGGGCCCACTCCCCGAGAACAAAATAGTGCGCCATATGGTGCAACTTCTGCCACACGGGGCGTGTCCCCGCGGCACCACAAGTTAACATACGATATAATTTTATCGTTTCGGGTTCGTTTTTCATTGAACTCCGTGAACCACGTGCTTTGTTAAACACTAGGCGTTGACCGTTGCCTTGGGTCTCCGCTTCTTCAGCCCTCCTTTTTCTCCATCACGGTGAAGCCCCAGTGCGGGCTTCGACCAAGTGCGGCAGCGTTCCGTCAAATGGCTGTAACAGAAAAATACCGTTTCGGCGCCCGACCGGCGCCCGAGCCCGAGTTGGATGATTTCCAACGCGAGTGCGTGGCCATTTTCCAGCGCGCCGCGGCCGCGTTTTCCTTGGCCCCGTCAGTCGGACAAATCTACGGCCTGCTCTTTGCCAGCGAGGAACCGCTGAGCATGGACCAAATCATGACCCGTCTCGGCACCAGCCGCGGCGGCACGCACCAGAGTTTGCGTTGGCTGCGTCAGATCGGCGCGATCGAGCGTCATTTCAAACCCGGCGAGCGCAAAGAGTTTTTCGCCGCCGTCCTCAACCTCCGCAAACTCGCCGGCGCCTTCGTCGCCGCGCGGATCAACCCGCACATCGAGAGCGGACACGAGCATCTCGAACGCCTGCGCGCCAGCCTGCCATCAGGCGACGACGACAAAGCGCAATTCCAGCACCAACGTTACGACCAAATGGAGCGCTGGCACCGCTTCCTCGGCGACCTCCTTCCCTTCATCCAGACCCTCGCCGGAAAATTCTGATCCCCGATCAGACTAAAACATTTAGCCACAACCGAACGAACGTGAGATGGCCTGAGGTGTAGCTAAAGGCAAATAGACGCGGATAAAAGGCAGGATAAGTCCGACCGGCTGCGCCGCTCGGACTAAAGAAGGCGCTCCTGCTGGGTGACCCCAGCACTCGCTATTTGTCCGCCAAGCAGGTCAATCAACATGTTTGGCACGGTTGAGATACGAGTTGCCGCGCGTGTGCGCGCGGCAACTAATCCTCGTCGTTCATCTTCTGTTATCCGTGGCTAAAAACCCTTCTGGCTCTTAGCTCCCTGCTCCCCGCTCCAAGCGCCATGTTCCTTCGCCTCCACCCCCTCTGGCTTCTCACCGCCGGCTATTGGCTCTGGATGATCTGGGCCTGCGCGGGCGAATGGACCAATTCGGAGGACTACAACTACGGATGGTTCGTCCCGCCGCTCGCGCTTTACTTCCTCTGGAAACGTCTCGAAGGCGCGCCGCGCGCGGACTTTGCGCCGCCTGGCCCCGGCTCGGGCCGTGTGTTTGCTTGGGTGGTCATTGTTCTTTCCCTGCTCGTCATCCTGCCGCTGGAAATTGTCCGTCAAACCCCCATCCATTGGCGTCCGAACCTCTGGGCGGTCGGTTTCCTTGCCGTGGCCAACACGCTCGCTGTCGCTTGGCTCACCGGCGGCCGTGCGCGGTTCAAGATTTTCCTCGTCCCCGCGCTCTTCATGCTCGTCGGGATTCCCTGGCCGACCTTTCTCGAGAGTGCAGTAGCCTATCCACTCATGCCGGTGGTTACACGCTGGGCGGTCGGGTTGCTCCATTTCCTCGGTTATCCCGCCACGGCGGCGGGCACGACGATCACCTTGCCCAACTGCACCGTCGGGGTGGAAGAAGCCTGCAGCGGACTACGCTCCTTGCAGACCGCACTCATGGTCGGCGTGGCGGCAGGCGAACTCACCAGGCTCGGCGCGTGGGGTCGCGTGGCGCTTCTTGCCGTGGCTTTCGTCATGGCCTTGGTCGGCAATCAGGTCCGCGTCCTCATGCTGGCCTTGGCCGGCATCAGCGGAGGCAATCAGGCCGTGGAGAATCTCCACGACACCGCAGGCTATGTCGTGCTGGCCATCCTGCTCGGCGGCGTGGGTCTGGCTGCGACCCTCGGCAAGCGATGGCAAAGCTTCATCAAAATTGCCGCCCCGCTTCCGGCCTCATCACCGGCTTCATCCTCCGCGGCACCCGCCCGCGCGCCGTCCTTCGCGCTCGGTTGGGCCCTGCTGCTTTGCGGCGCCCTCGCGCTCCTCGGGGCCAACGGTTGGTATTGGTGGCGTGCCTCGCTTGCTGCGCCGCCGTCACCGCCGCTTCTCGCCCCGGTCGGTGACGCCGGGTTTGTCATAGACAAAAACGTCCCCCCCGCCATCCTCGGCGTCCTCCAGCCTGACCAATACACTTACATCCGCGAAGCGATGGACGGCACCCCCACGCGGGCCATTGGTTACCACTTTTATTGGGAACCCCGCCGCGGCAATGCCAACCAGCTTTACCACCGTCCGGATCGCTGCATGCCCGGTGCCGGTTGGCGGATCGACGGCGAGGTGACCCGCGAGACGTTCCGTCTCGGAGGCCGCGAAGTGACCTTCAATGTTTTTCCTTTCCGCGGTCCCGGCGGTCCGGCCCTCATGCTCTGGGGTTCGTATTTGAACGGCGAACCGGTCGAAATCGCCTTCACCAGCGATGTCTACGTGAACACCTCTAACCTCGCGCAATTCATCCGCACCGGCACCCGTGACTACAGCTACGAAGTGGCCGCTTGCATCATGCCGTATCCCGAAGGTGTGCGCCCCGGTCTCGCCGAGATCGAAGCCTACGCCAACCGTGTCTTCACCGCCGTGCCGTGAAAGGATTTTCCCGCCGGAGTTTAACCACCGATGACACTGATGACACCGATGGCTAATCGGAAGACGGTCCGCGCTGCTTTTGTTAAGGCCTTTTGGGGATTGCCATTATTAGTGAAATCCGTGCTATCCGCGGTTAAAGATTCTCGGATTGTTCCAACCTAAACCATGACCACCGTCGCTCAAAATCAGCCGCCCGCGCCCGACGCCTCGCGTGTTTCCGCGCTCGCTTTTTTCGCCGCGCTGGCCGCGGTGTGGGGGTGGCTCTTTTTCATCCTCACCGGTGAATGGGAAGCCAACGAACAATACTCGCACGGATGGTTCATCCCGCTGCTCGCAGGCTGGATTTTCTGGCAGCGATGGACGACCCGTCCGGCCGCCGAACCGGCGCGCGGCCTCATGCTGATCGCCAGTTGGCTCATCCTTTTTGCCCTCGTTGTTCCGTCTGCCCTCGGCATCCTCATCGCTGGGGCCTATCCCGACTGGCGTGTCGTCCTGTGGGGCCTCGGTGCCGCTGCTTTTGCCGCGAGCGTGGCCCTCACCGCCATTGCCGGTGGCTGGCCATGGGTGCGGCATTTGTCCTTCGCCTACGTCTTCGCCTTGGTCGCCATTCCGTGGCCGACCGGCCCCGAACGCTGGCTCACGCAGGAACTCAGTTTGCTTGCCGCGCAGGTTGCCGCGTGGGTCTTGCCGCTTTTGGGAATTGCTGCCATGTGCCATGGCACGACGATCGACGTCGGCAGCGAGGTGCTTGGGGTGGACGACGCCTGCAGCGGGATTCGTTCCTTTCAGTCGAGTATCATGGCTGCGCTTTTCCTCGGCGAACTCTATGCCCTCCGCTGGGGATACCGTATCTCGCTCGTTGTCTTGGGGCTTTTTGCCGCATACGCCTTCAACATCATCCGCATGCTCGTGCTATCCATCGCCGTGGCCAACGGCGGCGTCGATGCCCTCGACCGACTCCACGATCCCGCCGGCTTCGCTATTCTCATCGCCACGATCGGCGTGCTTTGGCTGCTTTGCTGGGCGATGCAGAAAATTCCCGGCTCGC
The DNA here is from genome assembly GCA_044355525.1 of Chthoniobacterales bacterium. Taxonomy (GTDB): domain Bacteria; phylum Verrucomicrobiota; class Verrucomicrobiia; order Chthoniobacterales; family JACTMZ01; genus JACTMZ01. The sequence continues at coordinate 11,896 of JBIKXZ010000014.1, read as the reverse complement.
AGCAGCCGCTGGCCACCGCGAAATTGCAGTCGGGTATCGGACACATCGCCAAAACCCCCGCTTTCGCCTGCGTCGCCGCCATCGTCGCCATGGCTGTCTTGGCCGGCGGTTCCGAAGGTTGGTATTGGTGGAAAAACAAAAACGCCGTGCGCGCCCCGGCTTGGACCGTCGCCTCCGCTGATCCGGCCCGCGGCGAGGCTGACGAAGAACTCGGCGAACGCGTCGAGGAAATGCTCCGGTTCGATCGCGGGTTCCAACGCAGTTGGCGCGATGACGGCGGGCGCCAGTGGCATCTCATCTTCACCGAATGGGAGCCCAAGCGCATGAGCCTGCACTACGCCCAGCCGCACTTGCCTGAGCAGTGCCAACGCATGATCGGACGCGAGATCGTTTCCAAGTCCGAACTCCGCAAAGCCGAAGCCAATGGCGTTACCATCGCCTACAACCTCTACAAAATCCGCGCCGGCGCCGATGAGTTCTACCTCATGTATGTCATCAACGACGACCGCGTCAGCGGCCAGGAGGTAACCGTCGGACGCGCCACTCCGGCCAACCGTATGAAAGCGGTCATGGCTGGACGCCGTAACATGGGTCAGCGTTCCATGCAACTCGCGCTCGTCGGCGAACCCGACGCCGCCATCGCCGAGCAAGCCATGCTCGGTTTGCTCCCGCAACTCGTCGTTCCCGCGAGCACCGCGCAGGCCCAGTAGCATCTTGCCGGTGGTAAAGTGTGAATCTTTTAAGGGAAAGTTTCTCTTAGTCTTTTGGTCTTTTCGTCTCTTGGTCTTTTGACCTCTTCGTCTTTTCCTGACTCGCCACCAGCCACCAGCCACTCGTCACCGCGGCCTACGGCCGCTCCCATGCACCTCCTCGGCATATCCGCCTTCTACCACGACAGCGCGGCGGCGTTGGTGCGGGACGGGGAGATTGTCGCCGCGGCACAGGAAGAACGCTTCACGCGCAAAAAGCATGACGAACGTTTTCCGGAAAATGCCGTGCGGTATTGTCTCGAGGCAGCGGGAATCAAGGCCTCGGATCTCGATGCCGTCGTCTTCTACGAAAAGCCGCTGCTCAAGTTCGAGCGCTTGTTGGAGACCTATCTGGCCTTCGCCCCGCGCGGATTGTTTTCGTTCTTCCGCGCCATGCCGCAGTGGTTGCAGCAGAAACTGCACTTGCCACGGGAAATCGACAAAGGACTGGGCGGCGACTATCGGGGTCCGATTTATTTCTGCACGCACCACGAATCGCATGCGGCCAGTGCGTTTTTTCCGAGTCCGTTTGACGAAGCGGCCATCATCACGCTGGATGGGGTGGGTGAGTGGACCACGACCAGCTGGGGCACGGGCCGCGGGAATAAAATCGAACTCAGCGGCGAAATCCGCTTCCCGCACTCGCTCGGGTTGCTCTACAGCGCGTTCACCTATTACTGCGGCTTCCGCGTCAACTCCGGCGAATACAAACTCATGGGCCTCGCGCCCTACGGCGAACCGCGCTTCGCCGACCTCATCCGCCGGCATCTGATCGATCTCAAAGACGACGGATCGTTCCGTCTCGACATGGGCTACTTCAATTACTGTCAGGGTCTCACCATGACCAATGACCGTTTCCATCGCCTCTTTGGCGGTCCGCCGCGCCATCCGGATAGCGAACCGACCCAGCGCGACATGGATCTGGCGGCGAGCATCCAACTGGTCACTGAAGAAGCCATGCTCCATATCGCGCGACACGTGCATACGAAGACAGGATTGAAAAATCTCTGCCTGGCTGGTGGCGTGGCGCTCAATTGCGTCGGCAACGGACGCATCCTGCGCGAAGGACCATTCGAAAACATCTGGATCCAACCCGCCGCGGGTGATGCCGGCGGCGCACTCGGGGCGGCACTCTGGTGCTGGTATCAACACATGGGTAACTCGCGCACGCCGCAGGCCGGCGACAGCCAGCACGGCTCTTATCTCGGTCCGCAGTATTCACCGGTGCAGGTCCGCGACGAACTGGACGCTTTACATGCGGTTTACGAGAATTATGACAACGATGCCGATATGGCAGCGGAGGTTGCCGCTGAACTGTCCCAAGGCCGCATCGTCGGTCACTTTGCCGGCCGCGCCGAATTCGGTCCGCGCGCCCTCGGTCATCGCTCTTTGCTCGGCGACCCGCGCGATCCGGACATGCAACGACGCATGAACATCGCGATCAAGTTCCGCGAATCCTTCCGGCCCTTTGCGCCCTCGGTCATGGATGGCAGGCAGTCCGGGTATTTCGATCTCACCGCCGAAAGTCCCTACATGCTGCTCGTGGCCCCGGTGAGCGAAGACAAGCGCCGCCCGCTCTCACTCGAAGAAGAAAAGCTCACCGGTCTGGCCAAACTCAAAACCGTGCGCAGTGAATTGCCGGCCGTTACGCACGTCGACTATTCCGCGCGTGTCCAAACCGTGAGCAAGGATCGCTCCCCGCGGTTTCATACGATCCTCGAAGCGTTCGAAAAACGCACCGGATGTCCGGTTTTGGTCAACACCAGCTTCAACGTCCGCGGCGAACCCATCGTGCACAGTCCGTCCGACGCCTTCCGCTGCTTCATGTTCACCGACATGGATGTCCTCGTCGTCGAAAATTTCCTCCTGCGCAAACCCTCCCAACCGCCGATGCCCGGCGCCGAGGAATACCGGCGCCAATTCCTGGCCGACTGAGCCTATTGTCCCTGGCGACACCGGAGTTAGCTTGCAAGTTCAACTTGGTCGGTGTGCCAAACACCGCTATCCTTCTTACATGACAACAGCCGCACTTTCTCGCCACATCGTCATCGACGATCACGGTGTGGCTTGGTTGGAGGGAACCAACGTGAAGGTTCTCGAAATCGCGCTGGATCACGTCGCCCACGGTTGGAGTGCCGAGGAAATTGCCCGCCAGCACCCCGAACTTTCGCTGGGTCAAATTCATTCCGCTTTGTCTTGCTTCTACGACAACCGGATCGAGTTCGAGGAGGCCATTGCGGAAAGCTACGAGTCAGCCAAAGCATTCGGCGAGACCTCTGTCGATACGCCGCTTCGTCGCAAGCTGCGAGCCAAGGGTCTTTTGCATTGAGCCTGCGGCTCTACATGGACGTCCACGTCCCGATGGCCATCACTGTTGCACTGAAGGAAAAAGGCATCGATGTTTTGCGGGCGCAAGACGACGATGCTGGCATGCTGGATGACGGTCTGCTTCTTGAGCGGGCCACCGCTCTGAATCGCGTGATCTTCTCACAAGATGCGGACATGCTGGCCGAAGCTTCATCGCGGCAACGTCAAGGTGCGACATTCGCGGGTGTCATCTACGGCCATCAGTTGGACGTCACAATCGGCCAATGTGTTCGGGACCTGGAGTTGATCGCCAAGGTTGGTGAACCCGTCGACCTCGTTGGCCGTGTCGAGTTCCTGCCGCTACGCTGAACCACTGAACCGCAGTCGAACTTGCACTTTTCATAGGTCGTCCGCTTGGATGTCTACTGACTCCGCAATACTGAATACTGCTTTTTAGCGATTATGCCCCACCGCCGATCATTCATCGCCGAGTTGTTAGACTTCATCCTGTCGAACAAGGCCTACTTCATCGCCCCCGTCATCATTGTTCTCCTGTTGGTCGGGGCCCTCATCATCCTCGGCGGAACCAAAGCCGCGCCGTTTATTTACACGTTGTTTTAGAGAGCGTGGAGCAGGGAGCGGGGAGCGGTGAGCCAGAGGAGGAAAACCGGAAACTGCCCACTGAGCCGAGGCTTCGCCTTCGCTCTTTTTCAGACTGAAAACTGCCAACTGAACACCGAAAACGCCGCGTTATGACGACAATTAATTGGCATCCTTCCCCCCGCGAGATGCGGCAGTGGGCGCTGATCATGGCGCCGGCGCTCGGATTGGTCGGCTCGCTCTTCCACTTCATCGACTGGGGAATTTTTTCCGGTGGTCAAGGCTTTGCCAAACTTCTCTGGGGTTTTGGCGCCTTTGCTTTCCTCACCGGCATCACGGGAACCAAGCTGGGTCTGCCGGCTTACCGAGCCTGGATGGGTTTCGTCTATGTCATCAGCTCGGCCATCACCTACGCGGCGCTGACCTTGGTTTACTTCGGCGTGGTCACCCCGCTGGCTCTGCTTGCACGTTTGCTCGGCCGTGATCGCTTGCAACTGCGGACACGCGGACAAGCGACCTATTGGCACTCCCTCGATCCGTCTAAGCCACACCATCCGGAGAGGCAGTTTTAAGTCACACGGGGTGAAGACCCCACAGGCCAGAGGTAAAAAGTAGCTGCGCCAAAGCGCAAAAGTTGCGGGTCAAGGCCCATAAGGGAAACCATGATCCCGGCTACGCGGGCTTGCTCTCCGTATTGACAAACTGGCAGAACCGTATTACCTAGGACTCATGAAGACCGTGACCGTCAAATTGCCCGATCAGGCTTATCGTGCTTTAAGCCGCTCGGCGGAGCAGCGGGGCGTTTCCAAGTCGGAGATCATCCGCGAGGCACTCTCGGTGAGGGAGACGCCCGGAAAATCTCTCTATGCCCGTATTGAGGATCTGGTTTTCGACGATCCCTCGGCCCTGCGGGACCTTTCCTCGCATCCAAGGCACATGAAGGGTTATGGCCGGAACCATTCTGGTCGATAGCGGTCCGCTGGTGGCGGTGTTGAGTCGTCGGGACAAGCACCACGCTTGGGCGCGCAGTCACTTTGAAGCTCTCACCGAACCTTTGCTTACCTGCGAAGCTGTCCTTTCCGAAACATTCTTCCTTATCAAAGACATTCATGGAGCATCCGAGCGGTTGGGGCAAATGCTCGCCCGCGGCGTGGTGCTAGTCGATTTCGGTTTGCCCGACCATCTCACACGGGTGCTCGACCTTATGCGCAGCTATCGTGACGTTCCGATGAGCCTGGCCGACGCTTGCCTTGTTTGCCTGGCCGAGGAGAAAGGCGGATCACGCGTTTTTACCACCGACTCCGACTTCCGGACTTACCGCAAAAACAAACGGCAAGTTATTCCGGTTATTTCGTCCTGATGGAAACAGAGATTCTGGACGAGATCCGCAAGGTGCGGGATGAGCACGCGAAGGAATGCGGCTACGATGTGCATCGTGCTTTCGAACAGATGCGCGCCGACGCCGAGCGGCTCAAGGAAGAAGGTTGGCGGGTGGTTGATCGGTCTGGCGGCTAATCTTCTCTGGCTCCCGGCTCCCAGCTCCATGCTTCCTCGCTCCTTTCTCCCCGCTCCCTGCTTACTCAGAAAAGAGTGCTTCAGAGCTTGACACGAATGACAAGAAATGTATGTTTTAATGTATGAAAACAATAACTCTCAATGTATCTGACGACGTCTACCAAGACTTTGCCCAAGAAGCAAAGCGGACCAAGCGCCCCGCGTCGGAGTTGATCCGTCAGGCCATGGAAGTGTTCCACGAGGAGCGGTTGTCGCGACGGGGGAGCCTTCGCGACCGTCGACCTTTCTCGGCTGGGGCGCCGGTGCAACCGATCACCCGCGATGATGACATTCTCGGCGAAATGCTGTCCGGCGCATGACCTACGCCGCTGACACCGATTTCCTTGTCGCCGTCGAGGTTCGCGAGCACCTCTTTCATCCGTTTGCCGATAACCTCCTGAGCCGGTTGCTCGATGAGGGGCACTTGTTGGGGATCAGTCCCCAGAGTTTGGCCGAATTCATTCATGTTGTGACGGATCCCCGGAGGATTTCACAACCTTTGTCCATGGCCGACGCGATCGGCCGCGCCGAAAGCTGGTGGCAAGCCGCCGAGGTGGTTCGATTGCTTCCCGATTCCCGCAGCACGCTGCTTTGGTTTGATCTTTTGCGCCAGCACCGGCTAGGCCGCAAGCGTCTGCTCGACACCATGCTGGCGGCGGTTTGTCGTAGCCATGGCGTCGGGAAAATCATTTCCAACAACGAGCAAGATTTTCGCGTCCTCGGATTTCTGGACGTGGTCACTTATCGGGAGTGAGGTGCGCGGCGTAGCCGCACGCCGCTTCTCTTGCGCCTTTTCGCGGCTAATCCTCTCTGGCTCCCGGCTCTCTAATTCTGGCTCTCGTTTGCCTACGGGCTATTTGCCTTGGGGCTATCTCCGGTTCGCCAAGCCTCGGTCCTGCTCCCCGATCTGCAATTCTGGCCCTCGTCACCCGTCACCCGCCACTCGTCACTTCGGCCGAAGGCCGCTCTCCTTATGCTCCACGTTCCTGCTGATTACGAAATTGTCATCAAGCCGACCAAGGGTTGGTTCAAGCTGAACCTTGGTGATGTCTGGCGCTACCGCGACTTGCTCGGGTTGCTCGTGCATCGCGACTTTGTCGCCAAATACAAACAGACGGTGCTCGGCCCGCTGTGGTTCATCATCCAGCCGCTGCTCATGACCGTCGTGTTCACCATCATCTTCGGCAAAGTGGCCAAGATTCCCACTGATGGCGTTCCTCCGATGTTGTTCTATCTCTGCGGATTGCTCGGTTGGAATTACTTCGCCACGACATTCCAAGCGACGTCAGGAACGCTGACCGGTAATGCCAACCTGTTCGGTAAGGTTTACTTCCCGCGCCTGGTTGTTCCGCTTTCGACCGTGATTTCCGGGTTTATTGCTTTCGGGATCCAGCTGGCCACGTTTCTTGTGTTCTGGGCTTACTTCAAATTCTTCACCGCTTTCGGTGACAGCCTGCATCTTGGCTGGGATTTGCTCTGGTTCCCGTTGGTCATGCTACAGATTGCGCTGCTCAGTCTCGGCGTCGGGCTGTGGTTGACCTCACTCACGGCCAAGTATCGCGACTTTACGTTTCTCACGGGTTTTCTCGTCCAGATCTGGATGTATGCCACTCCGGTGATCTATCCGCTCTCCCGCATCCCCGAAGACTGGCGTTGGGTCGCGGTGATCAATCCCATGACCATGCCGGTCGAAGCGATCAAGCGCATCTTCCTTGGCCAGGGCGTGGTCGAACCCGCTTACGTCGCCGTCTCCGTGGTCATGACGATCGTCCTGCTGCTTGGGGGGATTGTCATCTTCAACAAAGTTGAAAAGACATTCGTCGATACTGTGTAGCCAGCGAAGTTGGCGGTGGCGGGTGGCTGGTAACGGGAACCGGAGACCCGTGCGCCGGGCGTAGATAGGTTGCCGCGGCGACCAACCTAGTAACGACAAGAAAAGCGGACTAACGACATGAAGCCAACAGTCTATATCGAGACGACGATCCCGAGCTACTTGGTGGCGCGGCCCAGCAAGTTGCCCCGCTTGCAAGCCGACCAGGCAACAACTCGGCAGTGGTGGAATCAGCACGCTGGTGACTTCGAGATGTTTGTGTCGGACGTCGTGATCCGCGAAGTGCGGCGCGGCGACGCTGCAATGGCTGAAGATCGGCTGGCCAAAGTTCAGAGCCTCCCTGTTCTAACGCTGACTGAGACTGCGGAAAGTCTGGCGAATCTTCTTCTCGAGAAGGTAATTCCGGTCCAAGCCATCGGTGATGCGGCGCACATCGCCGTCGCGGCGGTGAATGGCATGGACTTCCTCCTGACGTGGAACTGTCGCCACATCAACAACCGCTACACGATCCGCCGCATCGAGAAATGCTGCGCTGACGCTGGTTTTGCTTGTCCCGTGATTGCCACTCCTGCGGAATTGATGTCTATTGAACCCTGATGGAATCAGAGATTCTAGACGAGATCCGCAAGGTGCGGGACGAGCACGCCAAAGAGTGCGGCTACGATGTGCATCGCGCCTTCGAACAGATGCGTGTCGAGACTGAGCGACTCAAGGAAGAAGGCTGGCAGGTCGTTGATCGCTCTGTTCCCCGCTCGGTTGTGCGCGAAGAGCCGGGATCGAGTGAGTAGCGGCCGGAGTCCGCGGTGGCGAGTGGCTGGTAACTGGTGGCTGGTAATGACTTGAACCCCGCAGAAGCTTCCGAAGTTCTGGAAATGTGGCAGTAGGTGCGCCACTTGCTCCGGCTTGATTTGCCAACACGCAAGCACATATTGACCAGATGAGCGTCGAGGAAATCAAAAGAGAGGTCGCTTCGCTGTCGGCTGACGACAAAAAGCAAGTTGCTGATTTCCTCTCTCAGTTCGGCCACGAGCAGGCGGCTGACGCTGACTTGGAGGCATTCCTCCAAAGGAGACTGGCTCAAGCGCGGGCGGGCGACTTCGTGAATCAATCCGTTTCGGAAATCTGGCAGGAAGTTCGCGCTGCTCGCTAATGCTGGCTTGGACGGCTGTTGATTAGTGCCTCTGGTTGAATTAGGTTTGACCTGTGATCGCAGTCGAAAAGTCTGAACCAAAGCTGCGCCGGCGCCGAACCCCGGTGTTGCGTGATGCCTCCTCGGCAAAGCCCCTCTTCTGGCGGCGCCCCTCGCATCCGGATAATGACCGTGCGGGTGACTTTTTGCTGAAGAACTTGGAGGCGATCAGGGAGGAGGCAACTTCAACTTGCTTTCGCGTTCATTTGACTTAGGTAAGCTCCATGCCCTCTATCCTCGAAACCAAAAGTCTTAAATTGACTGCCAAAACAAAGCATAGTTCTAAGAAAAATATTCGCCGAACTGTTGTGTTGAAAACCTCTAAGCCAGATTTGTTTAAAAAACCTTTCGCCTATCTTATTGGTTGTATCGAGGGTGCTCCGGACCTTTCTAAACGCAAGGGATACAGCCCCAGTTGAAAGCAATTGCCGACACGGGATTTCTCGTGGCGATCGCGAACAGACGCGATCAGTATCACGATTGGGCAGTGAATTTACTTGCCGAATTGCAAACCCCGTTGCTCACAAGCGAAGCGGTTTTATCGGAAACCGCATTTCATTTGCAATCGAGTCGAACAGCGCTGCTCATGGTCGAGAGCGGACTTGTGCGGATCGCCATCAATCCCGAGCGCGAGTGGCCCGAGTTGTTGCGCTTGGCAGAGCAATTTGATGATCAGCGCCCGGACTTGGCGGACTTGTGCGTGATCAGGCTCAGTGAAATCTATCCCATTCATAAGGTTTTGACCGTTGATGGATCGGATTTTCGTGTTTACCGGCGCAACAGCCGGGAGCCGATACCCGTTGTTTGTCCTGCTGATTAAAGTGCTCTGCTGGTTCTGTGCACTTGTTGATTTCAAACAAGCCGCCCTTGACTTCAGTTTAACGACTTGCCCGCGTTTGCCTAAAGGCTATCTCCGCAGACTCCGGTTCTCGACCCATCGCCCTCGACTCACCTATGCAGCCGATCATCTCCGTCCAAAACCTTTCCAAGCGCTACAAGCTCGGGGTTTTCAATGCAAAGACTCTCCGCGAAGAAGCAGAAGCGCTCATAGCGCGCTTTTCGCGGAGGAAGGGAGATGGGAGATCGAAGATCGGAGAAAGGGCCCAATCTACCAACTCCGAACTGCTATCTCCTTCGTCAGCCCCCGCTGACGAGTTCTGGGCTCTGCGCGACGTCTCCTTCGATGTTCAGCCGGGGGAAGTGATCGGGGTGATTGGGAGGAATGGGGCGGGGACCCAGGCAGCGACTTTTGCTGCTCGGGAGACTGCTGCTGGCAGCCCGCAGGGTGAGACGCCTTGGGCGCGAATCAACAGCACGTTGTTGAAGATTTTGAGCCGGATCACAGAGCCGACTTCGGGTGAGGCGCGGATTCGCGGGCGGGTGGCGTCGTTGCTTGAGGTGGGGACGGGGTTCCATCCGGAACTGACGGGTCGGGAACCGAGGCTCGGCGAGATAGGTCGCCGCCGCGACCAACTGACACCGGAGTCTGCCGCGGCGGACGGAGATAGACCAACCACAGCTTGGCCCGTAGGGCGAGCCGGCGTCCTGCAGGCGAGTCAAAATGTTTTTCTCAACGGGGCCATTCTGGGGATGACCAAGTCTTTATGAACTCCACCACTATTCATTCCAATGCTTCGCAGTTGCCGGAGCGGGTTTATTCACCAGAACCTTTACTCCAGCATCCTTGGAAGATGCTCAAGGCTATCGCGGCGGATGTTTGGGCAGGGCGCGAACTGGCTTGGCGGTTGTTCATGCGCGACCTCAAGGCGCAGTATCGTCAGACATTTCTCGGCTATGTCTGGGCGTTTTTGCCGCCGCTGGTGGGCTCGGCAACCTTCATTTTCTTGCAGTCGCAGGGAATCACCAACATCGAGGGGACAGGCATCGCTTATCCGGCGTTCGCCATGATGGGCACGTTGCTCTGGCAGGTCTTTGTCGATTCGATGCAGAGCCCGTTGCAGTCGTTCGGCGCAGCTAAGGGGATGTTGGTGAAGATCAATTTTCCGCGTGAGGCGGTGCTGGTTGGCGGACTTTACATGGTGATCTTTAATGCACTCATTCGCTTGGCGCTCGTTGCCGCAGTGATGTGGTGGTGGCAGGTGCCGGTTGACCAGACGGTGCTCTTTTTCCCTGTGGCCATAGCCGCGCTGATGGCGGCGGGCTTCGCCATCGGGCTCGGGCTGTTGCCGATCTCGAGCCTCTACGGCGACGTGAGCCGGGTCATTCCGATTGTCTCCGGCTTTTGGATGCTGCTCACCCCCGTGGTGTATCCGCCGCGCACAGAGGGCTTGGCTGGTTGGTTGGCCACCTGGAATCCGGTGTCGCCGCTCATCATCACCGCGCGCGAGACGCTCACGGCGCAGTCGCTGAGCATGCTTGGGCCGTTCTTCATCGTCTTTGCCTGCTCCCTCGTCGTGATCTTTCTCGGTCTGGTTGGCTTCCGCATCGCCATGCCGCATTTGATCGCCCGGATGGGGGGCTGAGCGAAGCTCAGCGGTGGCGGTTTGTTGGTAAAAAGTAGGAAAGTGTGAAGGCTCTTGGACCCAAAAAACAAAAAACGAAAAAGCGCTGGGGCATAGGCAGATCCAGATAAAAATTGCTTATGAGTGTGAAATTCGAATGGGACACAAAGAAAGCGCGTCTCAACCTGGCGAAGCACTCGGTGTCATTCGAGGAAGCTGCCACGGTCTTTGGAGACGAAAGATCGGTTACCATCCCCGACCCGGTGCATTCCCTGACTGAGGAGCGCTTCGTGACAATCGGAGTCGGCGACAATGGGAAAATCCTTGTTGTCGTTGCTACCGAGCGGGGCGATATTGTCCGCCTGATCAGCGCCAGGCCGGCCAGCCGGCGGGAAAGAAAGCAATATGAACAAGCAGACTAAGCGCACACGGGACATGCTTGCCGAATACGACTTCAGCAGTGGAGTCCGAGGCAAGTATGCCAAGCGCTACGCCCGAGGCAGCAATCTGGTCCGGCTTGAGCCCGACGTGGCTAAGGTGTTTCCCACGGCCGATGCGGTTAACGATTCATTGCGCGCTCTGGCTGGTATCCTCCGCCGTCGTTCCAAGACACTCGCCGTCCGCTAGGCAGGTTAGTCCTTAGGAAGGCGTTAGGAGCTAGGCTGATCAACCGACGGATTCACGCCTCCGATCGGGGCGCTCAGTGCGAGTTTGCGGCGAGCGCAGTAAATGGCCGGCGGAGTCAGCGGTGGCGGGTGAAAAGTGGGAACGTATGAAAGTCCTATGAGTGCAGAGCAACAACATAGCCATTCGGATAGTGAGGTTCTCGTGCGTGTCGAGGGCGTCAGTAAGAAGTTCTGCCGGAGTCTCAAAAAGAGCCTCTGGTATGGGGTGTGCGACATTGCTGGCGAACTGAATCCGTTCGCCAAGCATGGAGCAGAACCGAGGCCCGGCGAGATGGCCCTTAGGCAAAGCGGAGAGCATGGATTAAGCGAATCCGCCTCCGGCGGGAGCAATCCACTCGTCACACGTCACACGTCACACGTCACTCCCGAGGCACGCGATGAAGATTTGCGTGACGGCGAGTTTTACGCCGTGCGGGATGTCAGCTTTGAACTTCGCCGCGGGGAGTGCCTCGGGTTGATCGGGCATAATGGGGCAGGGAAGACGACGCTTTTGAAGATGCTCAATGGGCTGATCAAGC